>NZ_DATITZ010000126.1:0-3551 GCF_035467215.1 Thiocapsa sp.
CCATTTCGTTGGGGGCGCGCTGACCCCTTGGGGATACGATGAGATGAACTCCCAGAAATCGCTAATAGTCTCTTGGGAGAACCGGTTCTTGTGAGCCCGCCCCACCTTCAGTTCGTCCAAGTGCGGCGGCAACTCTGGCCCGGAAGCCCCGAAATAATGGAACTTCCTCGCTATGAGAACATTCACGCCGCCCAGGTCATGGGCCTTTGTCTCTGCGTTCTCTTCGTGTCCGTCCGAGTGCATCGACCGTAACTGCCGGAAGCCGCCATCAGGTAGAGGCTTGTAGATGTTGTCCCCTGCCTTACAGACCACTTCGCCCCTGCTGTAGTCCGGTATCTTGTTCGTAAAACGTCTATCGCGGTAGTAACTCGCGTAGTTGAGAATTTCATCGACCTCCATCGTAAAAACGACGCGATTCCCACTATCTTTCGGGCTGAGTCCGACAATCCAATCCCCGACTTCAGCGGTCCGCCGGATGCTCGGCTTGCAGTCGGCAAGCGTACAGCACCCCCAAAATGGATTGGGAGAGAAGCCGGTGTCATGTGTCACGATGTAGGAGTAGAGCTTCATCGATGGTGCATCCTTTCGTTGCTGCAGTGGCCTAGGATGGCGCGGCCGCGTCCGACCTAGACTGACGCGGGCCACCCGTGCGCTAAACTGCAATATGAGTTTCGGGTGCTGGATCTAATTTTCCCCTGCCGTCCTATCTTCAACGATACCCGCGCCCACTCTACCCCGGCAGTAACTCTAAGGACGGCGCGCTTTCCAACTTGGATCGATATCTTGATCTGCTCGCGCCGAACGGCGTGCCGGAAATGATCCCGTGGTACGTGCCTCGGTACGCCCGGAGCCGAACTGTCTCAATCAAGGGTCTTAATCCATTTTAGAACGGGTTTTACATTCGAAACTTCACGCTCCCGCTGATAATACTGCTCCTTTTCTCGATAGGCTCGCTCACGCTGAATTCGCATCAGCTCTTCATTGTGTAGCCTCTGTCGATGCTCGTTTGCAATGCGATGGGCCGTTTGATAATCCATAGCTACTGCCGACGATGCCAATGTTAGGCTGATCAAAAACATGATTTTTCTCATAGCACTGTCTAAATGAGTTTGCCGAAGCAGGGAGCCCAGGGTCTTGTAATCCTGCGTCTCTGGGCTGAGTTGACGCCATGGCCAGATCACTCCGAATCGCGCTTGCGCGGGACCTGTACGGTTTCGTAATCCCTCACCGCGAGTGAGTCAGGCCCGAGAGACGGAATTCCGGTGGCCGACGCGGACGATTTCAAAGATCAATCGCTGATCTTCGCTTCTTTACACCACGCGATACTGTCCTACTCGTATCCGATAGGTCATTGCGGCGCCAGCCAGTTTGCGGCAACCATCCGGTCTTGGGTTGATGCCGAGGGACATAACGGCGTCGAGAAGGCGCCGAAGGGTGCCACGCTTGATGTGCTAGATCTCCTTGCGCGCGGACTCCTTCCACTCAATCCGATATGAGGCCATCGCGTTCTAGCTCATCCATGACTGCCTCGTGGGAAAGGGTTTGCTCACCGCGGCGCTCGGCGACGATGGCCAAGTCCGCGAGATCCTCGATCAGCGACGCGTATTCTTCGATCGGCAACACGACGGCCTTGCGATGTCCGTTGGCGTCCGTGATGTACTCGGGATGAAAGGCGTGCTTGGCGTTCACGAGAGGCTCCGGGATACCGTAGGAGGTGGCAAACATAGCCCATGGCAGGTGCCGAGACAACGATGCGTGTCATGGGTTGGTCCAGGGGAGCACAAGGCTTTTGAGTAGACCGGCGCTCCAATGCTCGACATTCCTAGCCGATCCACAAAGTCTTTGCGTTGACGAACTCATGGATGCCCAAGGCGCCGAGCTCGCGCCCGTAGCCCGACTCCTTGATCCCGCCGAAGGGCAGGCGGGGGTCGCTCTTGACCAGTCCGTTGACGAAGGCACATCCACACGCCATCCGGCGTGCAAAGCGCTCGCCGCGAGCGCCGTCGCACGTCCAGACGCTGCCGCCGAGCCCGAACCGGGTGTCGTTGGCGATCTCGAGCGCCTCCTCCTCGTCGGCCGCGCGCAGGACGGCCGCCACGGGACCGAACAGCTCCTCGTCGTAGGCCGGCATGCCGGGTACGACGGCATCGAGCAAGGTTGCGGCGTAGAACCAACCCGGGCGGTCCAAAGGCTGTCCGCCGAGGATCAGGCGTGCCCCGGCGTCGAGGCTCGCGAGCACCTGCTCATGGAGTGCGTCGCGAAGATCCGCGCGCGCGAGCGGTGCCAAGGTCGTCTTCGGGTCGAGGGGATCGCCCGGAACCAGTGCCTCGATCGCGGTTCGCAGGCGAGCGACGAACGCCTCGGCGATCGCGTCGACGACGATGAATCGTTTGGCCGCGATGCAGCTCTGGCCGGCATTCATGAAGCGCGAGCGCACGGCGGTCGCGACGGCCTCGTCGAGGTCGGCGTCTTCCAGTACCACGAAGGCGTCGGAGCCGCCGAGCTCGAGCACGGTCCGCTTGAGGTTCTCGCCTGCGATGGACGCGACCCGTCGGCCCGCCGCGTCGCTGCCCGTGAGGCTCACGCCGCGCACGCGCGGGTCGGCGACGACACCCTCGGCGCCGCGGGCATCGATCAGCAGTGTGCTGAAGACCCCGTCCGGGGCGCCCGCATCCTCGAAAAGGCGTTCGATCTCCAAGGCGCAACGCGGGACGTTCGAGGCATGCTTGAGCAGAACCGGATTACCCGCCGCGATTGCGGGCGCGGCGCAGCGAAACACCTGCCCGAAGGGGAAGTTCCACGGCATCACGGCGAGCATGGGCCCCACCGGCTGATGGACGACCATGCTGCGCGAGGCATCGGAGGCGATCGGCTCGTCGGCGAGCAGTCGTTCGGCGTTCTCGGCATAGTAGTCGCAGACCAGCGCGCATTTGCCGAGTTCGGCCTCGGCCTCGCCGATCAGCTTGCCCATCTCCAAGGTCATCCATCGGGCCAAATCCGGGGTTCGGGCGCGCAGGAGCGAGGCGACCTCATGCAGCAGGTGCGCGCGTTCGGCGATCGGCCGGGCTCCCCACGTCGATGCGGCCCGCGCTGCCGCGTCGAGCGCGGCCTCCAGCGCGGTCTCGTCGATCGTCTCGATCTGCTCCAGGGGCTCGCCGGTGTAGGGGTTGATGGATTGCAATGGCATCGGGGTGTCTCCTCCATTTCGGTCGGTCCGGTCCGAGAATGGACCCATTCCGGTTTGAGCCGCAACGGCGCCGGGTGTGCCGAGGCGCTTTCGATCCGGCGCCTTTCCTCGCCTACAGCAACCCCCAGCCTTGCTCGTCCAGAACATCGAAGATGTCCTTTCCCGACTCCGGGTTCTGCCACTGGAGCACAGAGCCCAGCCGATGTTCCGCGAGGGCGTCGCAGCACCGCTCGAACAGGGCTGTGTTCTCGCCGTCCGGCAATAAGTGCGAGGGGTACCGAAGCCCGTCGACTGCTTCCGGGGCCTCGTAGATCCATCGTGACCATGTCTGCGGAATGCGATAGTCCATGCTGGCCAGCAGACC
>NZ_DATITZ010000127.1:0-12506 GCF_035467215.1 Thiocapsa sp.
GCTCTCCGAATCCGATGTGGTAGGGACAACCCGGCGTGTCGCGCAGTTGGCGGCGGATCTCGGGGACGCTGTTCCAGAAGGAGCGCGCCCGGGTCGGAGCGACCCGCGCACGGGTAAGGACGACGAGAGGCCGATCCGGCTGCTGTCGGCCTCGATAGTCGAAGAGCGCTTCGCCGCCCCAGGTTCCGCGCCCGGAAACCGGCGTCAGCGCAAAGTGGAGCTGCTCGATGCTCGCGTCGGCGACCGCTCGATAGAAGCGGGTCCGTCGCAGTCGCGCCTCGTCCTCGGGATCCGCGAATACCCGCATCAGGCAGTAAGCACCGAGATCCGGCACCACGGAGAACCCGTCGCCGCTGCCGCAGCCCATCAGGTGGATCCGGCCGGTCGGCAGACGGCGATCCATCAGAAACCGCTGAAAGCCCATCCGCAGGAAGGCATCGGGGATACGCAGCCCCGAATAGCGGAAGAAGCTGAAAACGACCAAACGACTCACAATCAGCCCCCGCTGTGATGGAAACGACACGCCGAGCAGCCGAATAACCCTTGCAGAGCGGTGCCCCGACCGACTCCAACACCGCATCGAAGCGTGCTATGTTCGATGCACGATCCACCCACCCGGAGCAGGTGCGCGATGAGATTTCCTTATGGATTAAGCGACTTCGGCAAGCTGATCCGCGAAGGCTATTTCTACCAGGACCGCACCGATCGCATCCCGCTGCTGGAAGCCTCGGGCGATCAGCTGCTCTTCATCCGCCCGCGACGATTCGGCAAGAGCCTGCTGCTGTCGATGTTGGAATGCTACTACGATCTCGGCCGGGCCGAGCAGTTCGACGCCATGTTCGGATCGCTCGCCATCGGTCGCGACCCCACGCCGTCTCACAGCCGCTTTTTCGTCATGCGGTGGGATTTCTCGCTGGTCAAGGCGCAGGGCGAGGTTGGGGACATCGAGGCTGCGCTGCACCAACACATCAACGACCGTATCCTGCGATTCCAGCAAGACTATGCAGACCAGCTGACGAAGCCAATCGTCCTGCACGCCGATAACGCCATCTCAACCTTCGAGTCGGCCTTGACAGTGGTCTCCCAGACCCCGCACAAGCTCTATCTGCTGATCGACGAGTACGACAACTTCGCCAACGAGGTCCTGATGGCGAAGCGCGAGCAATACGAGGCGCTGCTCTACGGCGAAGGTCTTCTGAAGACCGTCTTCAAAGCGGTCAAGGCCGGTGCCGGCGGCCAGGGGCTCGATCGGGTGTTCATCACCGGCGTCTCGCCGGTCGTCCTGAGCGACATGACGAGCGGCTACAACGTCGCCAAGAACATCTATCTCGAGCCCGAGCTCAACGACCTCTGCGGCTTCACCGAGCCGGAAATCGCCGCCGTGCTGACCCGCCTGGCAAGCGACGGCGCCGACTGGTCGCACGCCGAGGCGCTGGACACCATGCGCACCTTCTACAACGGTTATCGCTTCAGCGAAGACGCCGAAGCCCGGATCTACAACCCGACCCTGAGCCTCTACTTCTTGGAACATCTCGGCAAACGCGGACGGTATCCGCGCCGAATGCTCGATGAGAATCTGGCGATGGACCGCGCGAAGCTCGTCTATATCGCGCGGCTGCCGCATGGCGAGGCCCTCTTGATCGAGGCCCTGAGCAACACCGAGGGCGTGACCATCCCGCAACTGGCGCGGCACTTCGGCGTGGCCGACATGCTCCATGCGGTGAAGGATCAACCCTTCATGGCCTCGCTGCTCTATTATTTCGGCATCATGACGTTGGCCGGCGAGGGCGTGCTCGGCAAACTGCGGCTGGCGATCCCCAATCTGGTCGCTCGCGCGCTCTATGTCGAGCGTCTCCAGGAGCTCTGGCTTCCCACCTACGACGACCGCGAGACCATTCAACGCAGGTCCGAGACGGTCTATTTGCAGGCCGACCTCGCACCTGTATGCGACTTCATCGAGCAGCGCTATTTCAAGATCCTCTCCAATCGCGACTACCGCTGGAGCAACGAGCTTCTGCTGAAGACCGCATTCCTCACGCTCCTGTTCAACGACCGGCTTTACATGATGGTTTCGGAGCTGGAGACCCAGCGCGGATATGTGGATCTCGCCCTGATCGTGCGCCCCGATATGCGCCGCGTCCGGGCGCTTGACCTGCTGCTGGAGCTCAAATATCTCGGACTCAAAGACTTGGGCCTCAGCGGAGAGCAAGTGCGTGCTCACCCCCGCGAGACGCTCGCCGCCCTGCCCCTGGTCGCCGCCAAGCTCGACGAGGCCGAGGCGCAAGCCCGACGCTACGGCGCCGCCTTGCGCGAGCGCTATGCTTTGACGGACCTGCATGCCTTCGCTGTCGTCGGCGTCGGCCACGAGCGCCTCGTTTGGCGTGCGGTCGACACCGCGGTGGTTGACGAGCCTAGGTCGACCTGAATCCGGCGCGGTTTAGGTTCAAAGATCCAGCCGCATCTCCCTCGCCTCGGGCGTGCGCCGCTTCGGCTCGGAAGCGAGTCGCTCGCGCCAGATCAGAGGCTTCGAAAGCCCCTCCCAGCCCCAGCGCAGCCAGTCGAGCAGACGCATCGCGAGCCAAAGCGCCCAGGCGAGCATGAGGGCGCGGTAGACCCACATGGGGGCCGAGAGCACCCACACCTCCGGCAATTCGGGACCGCCGCGATCCTGGTACCAAGTGAGCGTGGTCGCGGTCGATCCGTTCCCCATGATCTGCATCTCGGGCGTGCCGAGCAGACCCTGTTGAACGGCGCCGAGGAGACCCGCAAGGGCGAAGAGCGTCAGGATGACGAGCCCGATCTGAATCAGGTTGAAGCGCCATGCCGAACGTGCGAGCGGGTCCAAGCGATGCCGCAGACCGAGCGCGAAGAGCCAGCCGATGACCAGCAGCACGACCCAAACCTCGGCCAGGATGAGTCCGATACCGAGCAGGAGCCAATCGTGCACGCGCAAGGGTGTCAAGGGGCTGCGACCCAGACCCGCGGCCAGCCCGATCAGCACCAGCAGGATCCCCCAGAAGAGCACGGCCGGCCCGATCCGTGGACCCCAGGTCCAGAGCACCCAGCGATCCTCCGGCAGGCTCAGCGCGAGATTCAGGTTGACCACCGGGCAGCGCAGATCCGGCACGCTCGGGCGGTAGCCGAAGGTCAGCGGCTGCGCCTCGCGCCAGGTCAGCTCGACTCGAGTCGAGCCGGGCGTGAGCGGAAGCTCGACCTCCGGCGCCGTATCGGGCAGCGGAAGGCTGCGACCGTCCAGACTGAAGGCGATCGGCTCGGCGGCGTCGGGCAGCCGGACGACATGGCTGCCGCCTTGGCTGCTGCGGATCGCCAGGGTCAGGGTCGAAAGGGTTCCGCGCTGGCCGGGCTCGACCCGCGTGTCGACGCGATCGATGGTCAATGTCGGCCCGGGGACGCCCGGTGGTCGGGTGAGGGTCAGGACCAAGGTCTCGCCCGGCAGGGGACGCCAGTTGGGCAGCCAGCGCTCGGCCGGACCCAGCCGATGGATCGGAGCGATGCCCGCGTACTCCAGATGCCAGAGCGGTCCTACGTCGAGACGCCAGTCTTCGCTCAGGCGCGGATCCAAGGAAGCGACCAGGCTCAACTCGCGGGTCGGCTCCAGGCGCGACGACCAAGTCACCTCAGATCGCCCCGCGGGCAGGTCCGCGAGAACCGCCGCACCCTCGACCTGTACCCCGGGCGTCTGCACCGACTCGCCCGGCAGCAGCGGCACCGGGATCAAGACCGGAAACGCGCTCGGCGACAAACGCTGCACGCGAGTGTCCACACGCCAGTCGATCCCCATCCGCAGTGTCCGCTCGACGCGCAGCAGCGGCGGTAAAGCACCCTGCGCGAGCGACACCTCCTGCGGGGCGCCGGTGTCGGAGACACGGACCAAGCGAATCTGGGCACCGGCACGCCCGCCGGCATCCAGCCCTTCGAGGTTCCAGCCCTCGACGGTGGCCCGGATCAACCGAGGCGGCATCGGAAGCGGGATCTCGACCTGATCGCGGCTCGCCAGCGGGCCGACGAGTCGGACCTCATGTCGGCCTGCCGGGAGCATCAGCAGGAGCCGACCGGCCGTGTCTTGGCGCAGTCCGTCCGAAGGCTCGCCGTCCACGCGGATCTCGGTCGGCAGCCAGCCCCCTGCCCCGCCCGGAACGGGTGCCGCGACCGCGACCGCGGCATCCAAGGTCAGATCCAGCACCAGCCGATCCGGGTCCGCCGCGAGGACCATGAGCGACAGATCGACACAGTGCGGCAGACAGTCCGGCGGGGCGAGCAGACGGGTGCGAAGCTCCTCGAGCAGCGCGGGGCTCGGCAGATCCTCGGCCGAGGCCGGTTCGCTGCCGACCGCCGTCCCCAGGCCCAAGGCGACCAGCAGGGCGAGACCCGCACCCGGTGTCCCGCGACTGCCGAGGAGCCCGGCCAACCGCAGACCGAGCAGCACCAAGAGAACGGCGCCGAGGAGCGAGAGCACCAGATTCAAGGTCGGTGTCAGCAACCAAAGTTGTGCCGATTCGTCCTCGCCGACGGGTCCGCTCCAACGCAGATCGACGCTGTTCCAGCGCCAGTCCGGGATGCCGGCTCCGGTCTGGAGACGCGCATCGGGATCCATGAGATCGATGGGCTGGGGCATCGGGGCCGCGGGTTCCGACAAGGCACCGGAAAGACGCTCGCGTTTCGACATCGCCTCCATGTCCATCGCGCTGCGCAGCTCGAACGCAGGCGCGGGAGCCGTGGTCTGCGTGCCGGAGCCCGCCTCCCCCAACGCCATCCAGGGGCGCTCCAGATGCGGAAAGAGCCCGTCGCGGACCTCGGTCACCAGGAACGGTAGTCCGATCACCAAGAGCCCCAACAAGGCCAATCGGAAATAGACCGTTGTCAGGGTCCGCAGGCGCTGAAGACCGCTACGCACGGGTGCCTCCGGGATCAACCGCAGCAGGGCCGCGGCGGCGAGCAGGTTCAGCCAGATCAGCCGCGGCGCACCGGGCGCCTGCCAGGTCAGACCCAGCGTGAGAAGGGCAAGCAGCGCCCAACCCCAGCCCCAGATCCGGCCGATACCCAGTGCCGTGATCAGGACCAGAAAGAGATCCAACAGGCTCCAGCGGCCGATCCAGGTGCTCGGAAGATTGTCGACGCCTTGGACCGTCAAGAGATCCCAACCCGGCGGCAGATAGAGCCGCGCGTCGACGTTCTCGAACTCGGTCGCCCAGCCTGAGGCTGGAACGCGTCCGGGTGCCGACTCGAGCCGAGCATCGGCGACCACATCCAGGCTGCCCCGCCTGACCTCCACCCCGGGCGAAGCGGCGTCGTTCAGGCGCGTGATGAGCACGGGTCGCCCGTCGACGCTCACGGCGCCCATCTCGAGCGCCGGGCCGGCGTCCAGGCGCCACCCGCGCGACAACTGACCGCCGATGCGATCCTGCACGCTGTAGCCCTTGCCGTCGAAGTCGAGCCAAAGCTCGCGATCCAGTCGCAAACGGTCCGGCCCGGGATCCGGATCCCCGCGGACCTGCTCGGTCAGACGCAGGACGCCACCCGGCTCGACCCGATAGACCGGCAGACGCGACCACTCCTCCGGGATCCCGGTCTGACGCGGATCCACGGGGTCGAGGCCCGACGGTTCCACCCGCCGCAGCGCGGGTTCAGCCGCGAAGGCCCAGATCTCAAGCTCCGGCCAAGGTGCGCCGGTCTCGGGACGCGACAGCTCGGACAGGTCACCCTGGTGATGCTCCACGACATCCAGCACCCAGCGCCCGGGACGCACCTGCACCCGCAGCATGCCGTCCTCTTCGAGTCGTGCCGGCAAGGGGCTGTCGATCCGCAAGGGGATCCCGCCGGGCAAGAGCACCGGGGCCAGCCGCACCTCGCGCGCGCCACCGGACACCTCCAGTCGAAGCCGGGTCAGGATCTCGAGAGGCAGACTGTCTTGGATGCGTCGGTAGACCTCCAGGCTCAGGCGATCGCCCGAGCGCTCGGTCTCGGACCCGGCAGGGTCACCGAGCCAAAGACGATTGGTCCGGTCCAGACGCGGTGTCGGCAACGCGACGCCATCGCGCACCAGCGACACCAACCCGATCATCGGCGGGATCACGAGCGCGTCCGGCGGACGGTCCCAAACGAAGCGCCCGGTCACCCGATGCACCCCAGCGGCGAGCGTCACCGTCGGCCGGCCATCGCGTTGGATCACCGGCAGTGCTGCCCCGCCCGCCTGGACCCCGAGCGGCCAGGCATCCGCATCGCCCGGCAGCGGCACCGCGGACTCGGCCAGGACCTGCCAGACCTGAGCGAATGTCCCGCCCTCCCCGCTCAGCGCCAGATCCAGACGTCCCGGCCAAGCGCAGAGGCGTGTGCCGTCGGCCGGATCGATCGGACAGAGACGTTGATCCTGCCCCTCGGGCCCACCTTCCAGGACCCAGGGAATCCAAGGCTGCAAGGCCGCGGGGACGGCCGGTGCGGGAGGAGTGTCGGAGCCGAGCGGCCCGGAACCCTCCGCAGCGGCGTCCATTTGTGCCCGCACGGGCGCCGACAGGATCAGGAGAAGCAGCAGCAGACGTCGCGGAACGTTCGGCATATTGTCACAAGAAGGTAAGGGTCTTTCTGTAGATTGCGCCGTGCCGATCGGGGAACGCCCGACACCTTGGTCGCGTCCCGAACGGTCCGCCGGCCCCGTCCATCCTGGGCCAACTATGACGAGAAGTAGAGAGAAGGCAAGTGAAACACCGACATTTGATCCTCAGTCTGTCCGCCACCGCGTTGCTTGCGGCAGCGACATCGGTGTCTTGGAGCATATCGCGTCGGGACTGCGTGTCGGTCGCGCGGTCATCGGGACCATGACCACCACGCTGCTGCTCGCCTATTCGAGCAGTCACATCTGCATGTTCCTGCTCTTCATGGCGAAGGGCCTGCCGGCGGAGAACATACTCAACGCGCCCTTCGTCGCCGCCGAGACCCTCAACATCCTCGTCGGGAGCTTCGGGCTCATCACCGTCGCCCCGTTTACCGCGGTGGTTGCCGGGCTGCTCTATCGGGCGAATGTCGCGCGGCCGAGCCGGCTCCGCCTGCTGTCCCGCAGCGAAGCGGTCTGAACGAACCGGCCACACCCAAACCGGCTTGAAACCGTCATGCAATCATCACGTCGGCGTCACGGATTTGGCAGACACTTTCGGGACAATCGTGCTCGGCGAATCCATCACACCCGACACTATCCCCCGGAGGCTCCTAACTCATGCGAATCTCCTCGCTGTTGAAAACAATCGCAATCGCCGGCGGCCTTTCGGTAGCCGCCGTCTCGCCTGCCGCCCTTGCCGACGTCAAGCTCATGGGCTCGGGCGCGAGCTTTCCAGCGCCCATTTACGCCAAATGGTTCAAGGACTTCAGCTCGGCGAACAAGGGGGTGCGGGTCGACTATCAATCCAAGGGCAGCGGCGCCGGGATTCAGGACTTCGTCAATCAGGTCGTGGACTTCGCTGGCAGCGACGCAGCCATGAGCGACGAGGAGACCGCGCAGGCGAAGAACGGCGTCGTGCTGCTCCCGATGACCGCCGGCGAGATCGTCCTGACCTACAACTTGAAGGGTGTGGATGAGCTCAAGCTTCCGCGCGACGTCTATCCGGCCATCTTCTCGGGCGAGATCACCAAGTGGAACGATCCGAAGATCGCCGCCGCCAACCCGGGCGTCGAGCTGCCGGATCAAGAGATCACGGTGGTGGTCCGTTCCGACTCCTCCGGCACGACGTACGTCTTTACCGGCCATCTGGCCGAGATCAGCGAGTCGTTCAAGACGAGCATCGGCCAGGAAAAGTCCCCGCAATGGCCGAAGAGCACCAAGTTCGTGAAGGCGCCCAAGAACGACGGCGTCACGGCCACCGTCAAGCAGACCCCGGGCTCGATCGGCTATATCGAGTACGGTTTCGCGAAGCTGACCAAGGCCCCGACAGCGGTGCTCGAGAACCAGGCCGGCACCTTCGTGGCAGCCGGTGCCGAGACCGGAGCGGCCGCCTTGGCGACCGCCGAGTTCCCCGCCGGCAATCTACCGGGCTCGAATGTCCCGGATCTGCGCGCCTGGATCATGGACCCGGCGGGCGATGACGCCTACCCGATCGTCAGCTACACCTGGCTCCTCTTCCCGGAGACCCAGGACGCCGAGAAGGCCAAGGTGGCGCGTGACCTGGTCGAGTACGTCCTGACCGAGGGTCAGAAGAGTGCCGATTCGATGGGCTACATCCCGCTGCCCGCGAATGTGGTCGAGAAGGTCCGTGAGGTCTCCGCGCTGATCCAGTAGTCCGTCAGCACGACTGGACCCGGGGCTTCGGAGCATGTCAGGGGGGGATGGGGCGCGCCGGTCGACATGGGTTGAGCCGGCAGAAGCGCCCGTGCGGATCCTCCGTCCGGTTCGCCGTCACAGGCGATCCGGACGGATGGAGCCACCGCATCCGATCCGCCCGGCAAGGCTGAGCAGACCGCCGGTCCTTCCTTCCGATCGACGCACATCCAGGCAGAGTCAAACCCATGGCCGTGAATCCATTCCAGCATGCCGATTCGGCAAGCAGTGTCTCCGGACCCCCCTCCGGAGGCGACTATCTTGCCGATTCGATCTTTCGCATTATCGCGCTCTCCTGCGCGGCCCTGATCGTCGTCCTCATCCTCTACATCCTCTGGGAGATCGGCGGACTGGCATTGCCGGCCATGGCTCAGCATGGCCTGAGCTTCGTCTCGGGCACGACCTGGAACGTCGGCACACAGGAATTCGGCGTCCTGCCCGAGATTTGGGGAACCCTCTACAGCTCCTTCCTGGCCTTGATCCTCGGCGGGACCTTCGGCGTCGCCATCGCCATCTTTCTCACCCAAGACTTCATCCATGCCCGGCTCGCCGCGGTCTTTCGGACCATCGTCGAGCTGCTCGCCGCGATCCCCTCCGTGGTCTACGGCCTCTGGGGCATCTATGTCGTCATCCCGATGCTGCGCCCCGTGGCCGAATGGCTGCACAGCGAGCTCGGCTTTATCCCGATCTTCGGCACCGAGCTGAGCGGTCCGGGCATGGCGCCCGCGGCCTTGGTGCTCGCCATCATGATCCTGCCGACGGTCGCGGCGATCACGGTCGATGCCTTCCGGCGCATCCCCTACAAGGTCAAGGAGGCGGCCTACGGGATGGGCACGACACGCTGGGAAGCGATCCTCAAGGTGATGTTGCCGACCGCCTCCTCCGGGATCCTGGCCGCACTGGTGCTGGGCTTCGGACGCGCGCTCGGCGAGACCATGGCACTGGCGATGCTCATCGGCAACAGCAACCAGATCAATCTGTCGTTGTTCGCACCGGCCAACACCCTGGCCTCGCTCCTTGCCTCGAGCTTCCCGGAGGCCGGCCAGATCGAGGTCCAGGCGCTCATGTATACCGCCGTGGTGCTCCTCTTGATCACGCTGATCGTCAACATCGTCGGATTCGGCATCCAGCAATACACGGTCCGCAAGTTCGAGGGCAAGGCATGAGCGACATCGACCTGACATCGCGGCCACAAGAGACGCAGCGCCTGAGCCTGGAGCGCCGACCCTTCGAGCTGCGGGCACTCACCAGCGGAGTCCTGACGGGTTTGACCTGGGGGATCGCCATCCTCGGCAGCATCCCGCTCTTCTCGGTCATCATCATGTTGGTGGCCGAAGGCGGCGCCCGTTTGGACATCGAGGCCCTGACCGCGCTGCCGCCGGCCGGCTTCGAGATGGGCGGCGGCTTTGCCAACGCCATCATCGGCACGTTGGTGATGGTCGCCATCGCAACCGCCATCAGTGTCCCGATCGGTCTACTCGCGGCCATCTATCTGGCGATCCTCGACCCCCACAGCCCGTTGGCCGGAACCTCGCGTTTCGTGGCCAAGACCCTGACCGGCTTTCCCTCGATCCTGGCGGGCGTTTTCACCTACGCCGTGCTGGTCATCAACTTCGGCTACTCGGCGGTTGCCGGCGGCGTCGCCTTGGCGGTGCTCATGCTGCCGACCGTGGTGCTGGCCGCAGAGGAGTCCATGAAGCAGGTGCCCAAAAAGATGACGGATGCCGCCTACGGCATGGGCTGCACCCGCAGTCAGGTGATCTGGAAGGTGGTGCTGCCGACCGGCCTGCCCGGCATCCTGACCGGCATCATGCTGGCCGTGGCCGGCGCGGCGGGCGAGTCCGCGCCGCTGCTCTTCACCGCGCTCTTCAGCAACTACTTCATGTCGGAGCTGATGGAGCCGACCGCCTCGCTGTCCATCCTCATCTACAACTTCTCATCCATGCCCTTCGACAACCAGATCGAGCTGGCCTGGGCCGCCTCCTTGGTGCTGGTTCTCATCGTCCTTGTCTTCAATATCCTGGCGCGCCTCATCGGGCAGTCCAAGGTGTAACCCATTCCGAGGTATCAGTGATGAGCGCAACGGCAGAAGCAATGGCGCCGAGGGCGGCGGCCTTCTCCCCGATCGGCGACGCGGTGATCGACTGCCAACTGCAGAAGGTCTTCTACGGCGATTTTCTCGCCGTGCGCAACAGCCATGTCCCGATCGAGAAGGGCAAGATCACCGGCTTTATCGGCCCGTCCGGCTGCGGCAAGAGTACGGTGCTGCGCAGCCTGAATCGGATGAACGATCTCATCCCGAGCTTCCGGTTCGAGGGACACGTCAAGTATCACGGGCAGGACGTCTACGGCAAAACGGTCGACCCGGTAGTGGTCCGCCGTTACATCGGCATGGTCTTCCAGCAGCCGAATCCCTTCTCGATGAGCATCTACGACAACGTCGCCTTCGGGCTGCGCCTGAACCGCTACAAAGGCGACGTGGAGGAACGTGTGCAGAAGGCCCTGGAGCGCGCCGCACTCTGGAAAGAGGTCAAGGACAAGCTCAACAAGAGCGGTCTGTCCCTCTCCGGCGGTCAACAACAGCGGCTGTGCATCGCCCGGGCGATCGCCACGGAGCCCGATGTCCTGCTGATGGACGAGCCCTGCTCCGCCCTCGACCCCATCGCGACCCGCCAGGTCGAGCAACTCATGCTCGAGCTCAAGGAGCGCTACACGGTCGCCTTGGTGACACACAACATGCAGCAGGCAACCCGCGTGGCCGATACCACGGCCTTCTTCGGCGTGGACATCTCCGGGGGTGGCCGGACCGGCTATCTAGTGGAGATGGGCGAGACCCGCCGGATCTTCGAGGACCCCCAAGAGGAGCTCACCAAGCAGTACGTCTCGGGCGAGTTCAGCTGATCCGGCCACCGAAGCCCGCCCCGCGCGGGCACCGCGACCGGCACATCACTTTCAGTTCACGAGGACGGGCCATGACGAGGTTTCTTGGGGTCACGCGGGCCGCTTCGGCGATCTTTGTTGCGGTCTTGGTGGCGGCATGCGGCGGCGAATCGACCGAAACGACGACGGATTCCCAGACCGGGCTACAGATCTCCGGGGCCGGCGCGACCTTCCCCGAGCCGCTCTACCAAGAGTGGATTCGCCGTTACAACGACAAGCAATCCGAAGCGCGCTTCAGTTACGAAGGCGTGGGCAGCGGCGAGGGCGTCAATCGCTTCATCGCCGAGTCGGTCGACTTCGCTGCCAGCGACTCGGCCATGACGGACGAGCAGATCGCCCAAGTGGCCCGCGGCGCGACGCTGATCCCGGTCACCGCCGGCATGGTGGTGCTCGCCTACAACCTGCCCGGGATCGAAGGGGAGCTGCGTCTACCCCGGGACGTCTATGTCGACATCTTCAAGGGCAGGATCTGGAAGTGGGACGATCCCCGAATCGTCGCGGCCAATCCGCACCTCGAGCTTCCCTCGAAGCTCATCCAAACGGTGGTGCGTCGCGACAGCTCCGGCACCACCTTCGTCTTCACCAACCATCTGGGCACCATCAAGCCGGCCTGGCGCTACGAAGGCCCGGGAGTCGGAACACTGCTCGACTGGCCGGGCGGTGCCATGACGGGGACCGGCAACGAGGGGGTCGCGCACAAGATCAAGATCAGCCATGGCTCGATCGGCTACGTCGAATACTTCTTTGCAAAGCGCTTGGGACTGCCGATGGCGACCTTGCAGAATCAAGCCGGCAACTTCGTCCAGCCGGACGCCGCGAGCGGTCGGAGCACACTCGAAGCGGCAGCGGCGGCCCGCATGCCCGAGGATCTGCGACTCTTTGTTCCGGATCCAGAGGCACCGGATGCCTACCCGATCTTGAGTCTGTCTTGGTTGTTGCTCTATGGGCAGTACCCGGAATCGGAGAAGGCGACGGCACTCGAGGCCGCCGTGACCTGGGCCCTGAACGAGGGGCAGCCGATCGCCGAGGCGTTGGGCTACATTCCGCTTCCGCCCAACATCGTTGCTGCAGCGACGCGCGCCCTCGACACGATCCGCTAAGCACAGCAGGTCGATCCGGGGATGGAATCCGTCGACGACCCGAGCCGCGCGCCCCCTTCCGCACATCAGCCGTCTCGCGCAACCCCGGCCCAAGCGCCGGCGCGTTCGGCCGTTCCCACTCCGGAGATCGCGCCATGGAACCC
>NZ_DATITZ010000128.1:0-4384 GCF_035467215.1 Thiocapsa sp.
CCTTGCCAGGTCTCTTGGCCATGACCGGTATGCCGTTTCCGCAATCGGTCGAACATGGCGTCCGCCGTGGCCATTGTCGGCAGGGCGAAATAGAGGCCGCGACCCCGGCCTTCGGACATGAGACGCGCGGCCAGCGTGAGCCCGGCTTCGGTCTTGCCGCCGCCTGTCAGCTCTTCCAGAATGAAGAGCTGTGGCCCCGGTGCAATCGTGACGGAATCCGCCCAGGTCTGGAGTGGTGTGAGCGCGGAAGAAAGACGTGGAAACAAGCCAGCGAAAGTGGTCTGTTTGGCTGGAGACGACCCGAGCAAACCGCTCTCGTGGACCGCCTGTTCGGCAGTCGGGAGCGCGACGGTTTGCCAGTAGTCTTCCAGACTCCGTTCCGGGTTCTGATAGCGGAACCATCGGGTATTCGACCCGAGCCAGTCGCTGCCGACGGCGAATCCGGCAACCAACCACGAGGCTTGCTGTTGTCGTTCGGCTCCGCCGGGCGCCGGTTCGGGCAGGCACCAGCCAATAGGGAGCAACAATTGCCTCGCATCTTCGACGAATTGCCGAACATCGGCGAGCACATCCGGGCGGAACTGGCGTTTGAGAATCGCCTGCGTCGGCAGATTTTTCGGAGGGCGGCCATGATGCCCCGCGACAGCCGCCAGCCAGGGTCGCAGTAGATCGCTTTCCAGCTCATCGCTTGCATCACGCCCAAGCCAGCCGGGCAGCGATTCCATGCCCAAGGCATAGCCCAGCGTGTCATGGCGCACGTCGTAAGCAACTTGGGCAGCTTGCCCTTGAAGCTCGCCTTGCAGATCAGGCCGCAACGCCTGAAAGCCATCCCCGAATTTGCCGATGTCGTGGATGGCGAGGAGAAACGCCAGCCATTGCGACAGGACGCCGGGATCGAGGCCGGACAGGTCAGCTATTTTTTCCAGCCAGGCCGGCTGATGCCGCAGAAGCACCTGTCCGCAGGCGGCCACGTCCAGACAGTGGTAGACCAGGGGATGCCACTTCGGCTCTCCGTCGAAACTCCGGTCCGCTTTCCCCCAATACCGAAAATAGGTGTCTGAGGATTCCATCGGCAGCACTCCCTACTGTTACGCCGGGTCAGATTACCCCTGCACAGGCTCATTTCGTGAGCCTGCCGCGTCAATTTTCCTTTTTTTGGAACTGTAATAGGTCTCCGGCAGGCGGGGGACGACCCATGTGGGTCGAAAGGCCCCGTGCGGTCATTCTATGGTACCTGACGAAGCCGAGATGCCAAATGCCGTTCCGGCTCGGATCTTATCGAAGGCGCCTGACTCAACCGGTGCATCGCGATGACGGGATCCTGCGTGCGTCGACCGGTGGGTCGCCGATGTGGGACAGGTCGATCAATGGATCGGTATCCGCGACGATCGCTTCAGCCGAAGGTTTCAAGCTCCTGCTCCAATTCACCGTGACGTGGACGGGCGACGGGGATCTTCAGGCGGTTCAGGATCTCCATAAACTCGGCGGAATCCATCTCGGCGAGCTTCGCCGCTTGCCCGAAGGAGATCGCTTCCTCGTCGAACAGTCGCGTCGCGAGGGTTGTCGCCAGTCCACCGAGGAGGAGGGACTCATCGAAAGGGATTGCAAGAAAGATCGGTTCTCCATCCTTGGTCACCACGGACAGTCGTCCGGACTTGGCTTCGCGGACGAGATCACCGGAATGCTTCCTGAGATCTCTGATCGAAAATGTCTGCATGCCTTATACGGACCCACTATCCGGAGACGATCCGGGTTGCACTCGGACGAACGCGTTCGCGTTGCGATTGCCGCGGCTTTACGACGATCGGGATCGGCGCCGGCACGGCGAACCGCCGGTCAACAGGCGTCGTCGAGAACCTCGGCCAGCGTCACGGCGGTCAGCACTCGCTCGGACCAGCGCAGCAGGGTATCGGCGTCGGCGCTCTCGATGCGTTGCTGCACGGTGTCGGGTAATTCACCGAAACGCAACCGCAGGAGGGACAGGAGCATCCGGGCTTCACCGCGCTGCACGCCTTGCTCGATGCCCTTCTCGATCCCTTGCTCGATGCCTTGCTCGATACCTTGCTCGATGAAGCGTTTGGCAAATCCGCTCATGTCGGCCGCCTCTTGGGGATAGCGTTGGGTGTATAGAATGCGTTCATTCTCATCCAGAGCGGCGTAGATGTCGATAAAGTCGAGATATTTCAAACACCGCTCAGGATCGGGCTCGAATTCGCGCAGGCCGCGCACGGCCGAGGCGTACACCTCGAGCTTGTCCTCCGGGGCGTAGGCCATGTTGGGCAGATTCAACCGCGCCGCTAAATTGCGGCTGTCCAGGTGCTCGCGGGCGCGCAGCGCGAAGAGGGCGCAGTCCAGACAGTGAAAGTCCAGATAGGCGGTGCTCTCGCTGCCGAGACGCAGACGCGTGGCGTAGCTCCCGGGATGCAGAAAAATGACTACCGGAACCACCCGGTCGGTCCCGCACAGATCGGCCAGATCCAGACAGTAATGCGCCAAGCGATGGATCGAGAAGCGCTTGGGCTCGGTTTCTTCCTCGAACACGAACAGCAGGGCGGCACGCCGCCCATCCGGCCATTCCACCAGCAAAGGGACGTCGAGCTCGCGAAAGCGCTCGCCCAAGCGTTCCTTGAGCTGTTCCTCGCGGATCGGCAGGATACGTGCGCCGGGATCGATGGCCCGGGACTCGACCGCGGCGAAGAAGGCGATCGACTCGCGCGGGTAGTCGACAATCAGGTTCTTGAAGTTTTGGTCGTGGCTCATGGGTCGACAGGGGCCTGGACAGCGAATGGCGTAGGGCCGAGTCTATTGTTACACGTTTCGCGTTCTCTAGCCGGTATCGAGCCGCACGGATGACGGTTGTCGGTCGGGAGCCTCGCCACGTCATTGCCCGAAAGGTCCGTGGAGAGCGTCCAGCACGAGTGAACGCATGCGGAAGGTCGGATGCTTTCGGTCATGGTCGGCATCGTCACCGGTGCCCGGAATTCGTGCGTCGCCCCGAGCGGCGTAGACTTGCGAGCGTGATCCTTCACCGTCCCGGGAGGCATCGATGCTCGGAGAGTTGCCGGAGCCGCTGAGAGGAGAGGGGGTCTGTTTAAGGCCATTCGTCCCCACCGACGCCGCGGCATTCGCCCGCGCGGCGCGCGAGTCCGCGAGCTCGGTCGGGCGCTGGATGTCCTGGTGCCATGAGGATTTCAGTATCGGCGAGGCGCGTGCCTGGTTCGCGATCTGCGCAGCGGAGCTTGCGGCCTGCTCGGCGGTGGAGCTGGGGATCTTCGCGGAGGAGGGCGGCGAGATGCTCGGGGGCATCGGGCTGAATCATCTCATCGCCGAGCACAAGCTGTGCAATCTGGGGTATTGGGTGCGCGCGTTGCGGCAGCGGGAGGGGATTGCGACACGCGCGGTGCGCACGATGGCGGGATTCGGCTTTGCGGAGCTGGGGTTGATGCGGATCGAGATCGTCGTTGCCGAGGGGAATGTGTCGAGTGCCGGCGTTGCGCGCAAGGTGGGCGCGCTGTACGAGGGGTTGGCACGTAACCGCCTCGTCGTCGGCGGTGTCTCGGTTCCGGCCTGGATATTTTCGATGGTGCCGGATTCAGTGGGTCTCTCGAGATGACCGATAGGGTCCGTCGCACGTCGGTCGTGGTTCTGGCCCTCTGGTTCGCGGCTGCGGCCCTGCCACTGTGGGCGGTAGAGGATGTCGGTCCGATCCGCTCGGGCGACTCTCTCTGGAAGATCGCCGATCGGATCGCGACCGAGGTGGGGTTCAGCCGCGATCAGGTGATGCTCGCCCTGCTGGAGGCGAACCCGGACGCCTTCTCGCTTGCGTGCAACGTCAACGGGGTCTTGCGTGTCGGCGCCGTGTTGCGTGTGCCGTCGCCCGAATCCATGGGTGCGCTGGATGCGGCGACGGCTCGGCGGGGCATCGAGCGTCAGGCGCGCGAGTGGGCGGAGCATCGCCGCAGCGGACGGGCGCTGATGTGTCCGGCGGTGGTCGAGCAACCCGCGCCGGAGTCGGCTGCACCTGTGTTCGTGGATGGTCCGAGACAGGCAGAGGTGGCGCCCTCGCTCGACCCCGACCAACCCAGCGACGAGAACTGCCCTTGCCCGTCGGATCAGGCTGGATCGGCGCCAGCGGTTGTCGGCGAGCCCGTCCGCATCGCACGCGAGGAGGCGCCTTCGCACTTGCCGGATGGACCGCTGGCGCCGTTCTGGCTTCTCGTCCCACTCGCGCTGGGGTTGTTGGCGACGTCGCTGGTCCGACGCAAGCCACGCTCGGCAGAACTGTTGCCCGAGCAATCCGGCGCGGCGGCCATCGCGGGCGCCGGCTCTCCCGGCGACGCAGCGGCCCTGTCGCACCGGCGTGCACCCTTCCTGCTGGCCTTGA
>NZ_DATITZ010000129.1:0-29407 GCF_035467215.1 Thiocapsa sp.
TTCGAAGAGCTGACCCGGCGGCTCGACCGCTTCATGTTCTGGTCATTCGGTCTGACGTTCAGCGTCGGGGCACTGGTGGTAGCCGCCATTCGACTGTGGCCTTGATGCAGGCTGGCGCCGGGTTCCGGCGCCGACCGTCGAACCCCGACCTCAGCCCGACAAGGTTTCCATCCGAATCCGCGTGACCTCGCCCTGCACCGAATCCAACGCCTCGATTCGGGCGATTGCCTCGTTCATCTGACGCTCGATCACACGATGGGTGAGCATGACCAGCGGCACGTGCGTCTGGCCTTCCTCCGGCTCCTTCTGCTTGATCGCCTCGATGCTGATGCCCTGCTCGCCCAGGATGCTCGCGATCCGGGCCATGACGCCGGGCTGATCGAGCGCCGCAAGACGCAGATAATAGGCTGTCTGCACCGCCTCCATCGGCATCACCGGGGTGTCGGCCAGCTCGTCGGGTTGGAAGGCCAAATGCGGGACCCGGTTGTTCGGATCCGTCGTCAAGGCACGCGTCACATCCACCAGATCCGCCACGACCGCCGAGGCCGTCGGCAGTGCACCCGCCCCGGCGCCGTAATAGAGTGTCGGTCCGACTGCATCACCCTTGACCAGCACGGCGTTCATCACCCCGTCGACGTTCGCGATGAGCCGGCGCTCGGGGATCAGCGTCGGGTGCACCCGCAGCTCGATCCCGTCCTCGCTGCGCCGCGTGATCCCGAGGTGTTTGATGCGATAGCCCAGCTCCGCGGCGTAGGCCACGTCCAACGCACCGACCTTCGAGATGCCCTCGGTGAAGCACCGCTCGAACTGAAGCGGAACACCGAAGGCCAGCGAGCTCAAAATCGTCAGCTTGTGCGCGGCATCGATGCCTTCGACGTCGAAGGTCGGATCCGCCTCCGCGTAGCCCAACGCCTGGGCCTCGGCGAGGACATCGGCGAAATCGCGACCCTTGTCGCGCATCTCGGTCAGGATGAAGTTGCCGGTCCCGTTGATGATGCCGGCGATCCACTCGATATGGTTTGCCGCCAAGCCTTCGCGCAGCGCCTTGATGATGGGAATCCCGCCAGCAACCGCCGCCTCGAAGCCCACCATCACGCCGCGCTCGCGTGCTGCGGCGAAGATCTCGTTGCCGTGCCGCGCGATCAGCGCCTTGTTGGCCGTGACCACGTGCTTGCCGTTCTCGATCGCCCTGAGCACCAGCTCGAGCGCAGGCGAGTAGCCCCCGATCAGCTCGACGACGATTTGGACCTCGGGATCCTCGACCACGGCGAAGGCGTCCGAGCCGATCCGACCGATCGCCTCCAGATCCTGAATGCGCTCCGGGTCATAGTCCCGTGCCGCTGCATGCGAGATCACGATCCCGCGACCGGCGCGACGCGCGATCTCAGCGGCGTTGCGCGACAAGACCGTCACGGTGCCGCCGCCGACCGTCCCCAAGCCCAGAAGTCCGACCTTAACCGGTTCCATTCATGCACCCCTTATTCGCTAATCGGTTCGCCGACGCGTGCGTCAACCTGTTCGAAAGCTCAGCTTCCGGCGCGCGACTCGCGGCGGAACATCTCTTTGATCCCGCGGATCGCCTGACGGGTGCGATGCTCGTTCTCGATCAGCCCGAAACGCACGTGACCGTCGCCGTATTCGCCGAAGCCGATGCCGGGCGAGACCGCGACCTTGGCCTCCTGCAGGAGCTTCTTGGAAAACTCGAGCGAGCCGAGCGCGCGGTAGGGCTCGGGGATCGGCGCCCAGGCGAACATGGTCGCCTTCGGCGGCTCGATCGGCCAGCCCGCGGCGTTCAGTCCGCTGCACAGAACATCGCGCCGGCTCTCGGAGGTGTCGCTGATCTCGCGCACGCACTCCTGCGGCCCCTCCAGCGCAGCGATGGCCGCGACCTGGATCGGCGTGAAGGTCCCGTAGTCGAGATAGGACTTGATGCGCGCGAGTGCGGCGACCAGGGTGCGGTTGCCGCACATGAAGCCGACACGCCAGCCCGGCATGTTGTAGCTCTTGGACATCGAGAAGAACTCGACGGCGATATCCTTCGCTCCGGGGATCTGCAGGATCGAGGGGGCACGATAGCCGTCGAAGACGATGTCGGCATAGGCGATATCGTGGACCACCCAGATCCCGTGCTCGGAGGCGATGTCGATGACCTTCTGGAAGAAATCCAGCTCCACGCATTGCGTCGTCGGATTACCCGGAAAATTCAGCACCAGCATCTTGGGCTTGGGCCAAGAGTCCTGGATGGCGCGTTGCAGCTCCTCGAAGAAGTCCACGTCCGGGGTAAGGCGGACATGGCGCACATCCGCGCCGGCGATGATGAATCCGTAGGGATGGATCGGATAGGCCGGATTCGGTACCAAGACCGAATCTCCGGCCCCCATGGTGGCGAGCGCCAGATGGGCGAGCCCTTCCTTCGAGCCGATGGTGACGATCGCCTCGCTGTCCGGATCCAGATGGACATCGAAGCGATCGCGATACCAATGACAGATGGCGCGGCGCAGTCGCGGGATCCCGCGCGAGACCGAATAGCGATGCGTGTCCTTGCGGACCGACGCCTCGACCAGCTTGTCGACGATGTGTTGGGGGGTCGGCTGGTCGGGATTCCCCATCCCGAAGTCGATGATGTCCTCGCCCCTGGCTCGCGCTTCGGCCTTCAACTCGTTGACGATGTTGAAGACATAAGGCGGCAACCGCTTGATGCGGTGAAATTCGGGCTCGGGGGCGACCACTGGACAACCTCTTGACGTCGGGAGTGGATAAAACGCTGAAGTCTACAGTCCCGACCGCCAGATTCAAAGCAGAGGAATCAGTACTTCACCGAGCACCCGTAGGGCCGAGTCACCGGGGTGGCGACCGCGTTGCCGGCAGCAAGATCGGCCATGGCAAGACGCACATAGTTGCTCGCGCCGGCGATGTCGGCCTGATCGGTCGTCGGCTTATCGTCGATGCCGCCCATGTACACCAGGGTACCTTCCGGATCGATGACGTACATGTGCGGCGTTGTCTTGGCATCGTAAGCGCGGCCCATGTCCCCGGAGGCATCGAGAAGGACCGCGGTCGGCGCAGCGCCTCGGTAATCCGTCAGGTCATCGGCCACAGCCGGACTCACATTCCCCTGCTTGCCCGACGCCGAGGAGATGACCGACAGCCAGACATAACCGGCTTCGGTCGCCTCCTTCTGCAGGGCCTGCATGTTGCCCGAGGCATAGTGTTTGACCACGTACGGGCAATCGTGATTGGTCCATTCCAGGATGACCTTCTTGCCCGCAAGGCCGCCGAGGCTCCAGGTCTCGCCCGCGGTGTCCACGACGCTGAAATCCGGAGCCGGAGCGCCGACCTTGGGGGCCGCGACGGCGACGCCGAAGGTCAGCGTCGCAGCCAAGGCGACAGCGCCCGAAACAAAGGTCTTCCGAAAAGCGTGCTTCATGGTTCTCTCCTTCTCTTTGGTGGGTAATCTGTCATCCGTATGCTCGGGGCCATGCAGCCGCGACGTCTCGGGCTCGACTCATCCATCGTGCCCCGACGACCCCGGCGCCGAGGAGCGGATCGCGCTCAGCACAATGTCCTCGGTCAGGATCTGCGGCAGGACTTGCGGATCCCCGTCGGGCGGATAATAGACATAGAGCGGGACGCCGTTGCGCCCGTGATCGGCGAGATAGGCGGTGATGGCAAGGTCGCGATTGGTCCAATCGCCCTTGAGATACAGCACCCCGGCATCCGAGAAGCTCCGCGCAAGGTCCGACGTGCTCAAGGCGACGCGCTCGTTGACCAGACAAGTGATGCACCAAGCGGCCGTCATGTTGACGAAGACAGGTCGGCGCTCATCACGTGCCGCGGCGAGACGCTCCGGCGAATAGGGCTCGCTCGCGAGTCCGCTCGCGGAGGCCTCGCCCTCGGACCGCGTCGGTGCGGCCAGCCGATCGGTCACCACCCCGAGATAAAGGGCGCCGATCAGCGCCGCCGAGGTCGCGGCGAGACCCCAGCGCCGCCGCGTCGAGTGCAAGCCGCGCGTGCGCTCGCGCAACCAGAGCCCGAAGGCCAACAAGACCAGTCCGCCGAGCACGAGCGCGACCCCGGCCGATCCGGTCTGCACGCTCAGGACCCAGACCAACCAAGCCGCGGCCGCGAACATCGGAAAGGCGAGCGCCTGCTTGAGGGTCTCCATCCATGCCCCCGGCTTCGGCAGCAAACGAGCCAACCGCGGGACCAGCGACAAAAGCAGGAAGGGCAGTGCCAAGCCGAACCCCAGGGTGAGAATGATCGCCAACGCGAGCGGCCAGCTCAGGATGACGGCATAGCCCAAGGCGGCGCCCATGAAGGGCGCGGTGCAGGGTGCGGCAACCAAGGCCGCGAGGGCGCCGGTTCCGAAGGCGCCCGCGGTACCCGATCCCGTTCGGGCGCCACCCAGGCTCATCAGCCGGGCACCGATCGTGACCGCGCCCGCGAGACTCAGACCGATCACGAAAAAGACGTAGGCCATGAAAACGACGAAGGGCGGATACTGGAGCTGAAAACCCCAGCCGACGGCCGACCCGCCGGCACGCAACGCCAACAAGAGCACCGCGAGCACCGCAAAGAACAGGAGCACCCCCGCCGTATAGGCCAGGCCGTGGAGGACACGCTCGCGCGCCGCCTCCGGACCTTGCCCGGATAGGCCATTGATCAGACTCAACGCCTTCATCGCCAGGATCGGGAAGACGCACGGCATCAGGTTCAGGATCAGGCCGCCGAGCAGGGCAAAGAGGAAGGCCAGCGGCAGCCCGATCGGGCCATCCGGAGCCATGGCGCCGGGGAGCGGCCCGCGCACGGCCGCGACCTCGTAGGAGCGCACCTCCCCGCCCGCGTCCGCGATCACGAGCAGCCCCTCCGGCGAGGCTTCGTCCGACAACGCACCGGGCGACAGATCGATCCGCAGTAGGCCGTCGGCCAATCGCCAGGGTTGCTCCGCCGCGTGCTCGATCAGGCCCCATTCGCCGGCAAAGAACCAGGCCCCGTCGATCTCCTCCGGCAGCCCACCCGAGGGGATGACGAGACCGAGCCCCGCGTCCGCGACGCCGAGCACGGCGCCCTCGATCCGCCCGTCCGGTAACCCCGCGCGGGCGGCGGCAAAGACGTCCGCCTGCAACGGATCGATCGGGCCCGGTCCGACCGCGGCTCCGGTCGGGAGCGTCAGATCGAAGCGGCCCGATTCCGGTATGCATTCCTCCTCGCACACCAGCCAGTCGACATCCGCGCGGATGTGCACCGGCTCGCCGATCGGCCATTGCGCCGGCACGGTGAGTGCGATCAGATGAACGGCGCGCTCGGAGTACCCGTAATTGGCCAACGGACCGACCGGGATCACCTCGGGTCTCGGCCAGCGCAGAGGCCCGGCTTCGACACCCTCGGGCAGGGTCCAGTGGATGCGCGGCGGATCGCCGGAGTCGCCCGGATTGCGCCAATAGGTGTGCCAGCCCGGTCGGATCTCGAACACCAGGGCCAGGTCGAGCGTGTCGCCCGGCGCAACCTCAATCCGCTCCGCGACCAAGCGGGCCGTCACGTTCTCGGTGGTGACCGGGTTGGCATGGACCAATCCCGGCCAGAAAAGCGATAGGCCGAGAAGGACAATACCCATTTGAAAAAAACCGCGCCGCGCCGATCGGCGCTGAAGGATGCTCGCAGGCGTCTCGGTCGACTTCACCATCATCACCGGCGTCGCCCCGCTCGCCGCTCGAGTTTGAAACTGGTCATATCCTCTCCCAAGGCCGCGTAGGGGATGCGATCGGCCCCGCCGAAGTTCGCCACAGCGCGGGTGACGAGGTCGCCGATATCGGCGTCGCGTCCATCCGCGTCGGACTCCCCGAGCAGACGTTGCAGACCGATCAGCCCGCCGGACTGGATCTTCACCAGCAAGCTGTGGGGCATCAGCATCGGATCGTCCTCGACGTCGGAGGCCGCCAGCGCGCACGCCTTGAGACCGGCGAAGACTTGCTCGCAGCGAGCATGCTCGGCCTCTGACAGGCAGTCGAATTCAGAGCCACCTCGGCGGACGACCTCGTGTGCATGCCGACAGGCCGCCGCCGTCTTGATCAGTGGAGCAGCGAAGGGGCATTTCATCGCGGACAACTCTCCTCCCGATCGGTCTCGGCAAGAACGGGCACGACTGCATCGCCGAGCCGGATGATTCCGCCAGTGACCACCCGTGCGTTCAGGCCGGCGTGACCGCGCATAGCGTTGTAGCCGCCGGGACCTAGCGTTTCCTCCATGCGCGAACAAGGCGGACATGGACCCGTTCCTTCGAGCACCGCCGTCCCGATGCGAAACCGTTGGCCTTTCAACGCCAGGAGGTTGACACCGGAAACGACCAGATTACGCCGCAGCAATGCCGGTTCGACGGGATCACGGCGCAAGAGCACGCCCAAGACCGCAAGGTGCTCGGCCTGCACGAGCGTCACGCCGCGTGAGCCCGATCGGCCGGCATAATGATCCCCTTCGAGGCCGCCCCCGACCAACGCCGTCGCCTCGGTGCAGGGGATCACATCCGCCCGTCGCGCCGGCCGTCGGCCGATCCACACCACCTCGCCCGGATGCGGAAATCGGCCGAGCAGATCCGAAAGAGAAACCATACGATACGCCTGCGGCTTGAAACCCCTCTGTCGGGCGAAGATCGGGGCAATGGGAATAGGGACAAGCCTTTCGGCTCGCCTGCGGGATCCATTCGGCCTCGATGCCGTCAAACCAGGCACAGCACATGCGCGGACTGGTAAGGTTCAGGTTCGCGCTTTCTT
This sequence comes from Thiocapsa sp., assembly GCF_035467215.1. Taxonomy (GTDB): domain Bacteria; phylum Pseudomonadota; class Gammaproteobacteria; order Chromatiales; family Chromatiaceae; genus Thiocapsa. The sequence continues at coordinate 6,768 of NZ_DATITZ010000129.1, forward strand.
CAAGACCATGATCAATTCCCAACAGACGACACTCGCAATGCCCCGAATCTCTCTCCCGATCCGCCTCGCCGCGACCATCATCGCGACCGCACTGACGCTTGCGGGATGCAGCCGTGCCGGCATCGCCTACAACACCGGCGATTTCCTCGTGACGGCCTACGCCAAGGACTACCTTGATCTGGAGCAAAGCCAGCTCGAACGCTGGAACCCCCTTCTTGACGCCGAGCTGACGCGCCATCGCAGCGAGGAGCTGCCCTATCTAGCGGCCTATTTCGATCAAATCCTCGCGGCAAGCGAGGCGGGTTTCGACGCAAGCAACATGGACTGCCTGACTCAATCCTTTCGAGACCTCTACCGGCGCCAAGCCAGCTTTGCCGTCACCCTCGCGGCACCGCTTCTGGCCGAGCTCACACCGGCGCAGATCGAGCGCCTCGACCAGCGCTTCAGCAAAGAAGCCGCAGAGGATCGCGCCGAGATTGCAGGGCGCAGCAGCGCGCGCGAGAAAGAGAAACGCACCCGGCGCTACGTGAAATCCATCGAGGACTGGACAGGCCCGCTGAGCGCGGAGCAACAAGCGATCGTCGCGGACGTGACCGGCCGCATGCCCTACACCCAGGCAAGCCTGGTCGAGTATCGCAGCGGCAAACGAGAGCGCTTGATGGCGCTGATTCGGGCCAAGGCACCGGAGCCCGAGATCAAGCGCTTCCTGACGACCTGGCTCGTCGACTTCGACGATCTGCCGCCGGATCTCGAAGAAGGCAGCCAACAGCTGGGCGAGCGGATCGGCGAGCTCTTTGTCGGCCTCGGCAAGACGCTGGACACGACGCAGCGCGACCGCTTGAACAAGCGCTTACGTAGCCTTCGCGATGATTTCATGAAGCTGCAGAAGCAACCGAGGATGGCGCAGATGACCTGTTAAACCGCGCCGGGCGCGGTATGCGATGTTATCGGATTGAATCGGTCCCGGCAGACTTGACAACCGCTGGAGATGGCTCTGCTTAAAAAGCAGATAAATCTATCATTTTAAGCCGCGCCTCCGCTAAGTGCCTTGGATGCACCCATCGAGCACCGACCCCGCACCGGCGGGTCCTGAATTCGTTTTTCTTTCATTTTCTAAACCGCGTACAGCTCATTCTCTTGGATTCCGACGCCGGTGACGTCCACACCAAACGTCCAAAATGGCTCGGGACGCCGTTTAGGTCTAGAAGAGGTCGTCCATCACCCGGGGCGCAGAACCTCGCACGGAAGTATCGGCCCTCTTTGTCGCGCGCGCGTTTTTTGTCGGGCCCGCGACCCTGAAGGGCTCGGGGCCGAGCAGATCCTTGCTGAACTCCTCGTTCACCATCTCCAAGATGCCGCTCTTGGCCTTGGTCTCGGTCCCGCGAGTCGGGTCGACACGCACCTGCACCATGCCGGGAGGTGGATCGAGCTGCGCGATCGGGAGATCCTCGAGTGCCGTGCCCATGAAATCGACCCACATGCCCAGCGCGGCCCGACCGCCCTCCTCGCCGCGGCCCAGCTTCTCGAAGTCGTCGAAGCCCATCCAGGCGATGGTGACGAAGTCGGCCTGGTAGCCGGCAAACCAAGAGTCGCGCACGTCGTTTGTCGTGCCCGTCTTGCCGACGACGTCTTCGCGATCCAGTTTCTTGGCGCGTGTTCCCGTACCCGTCTCGACAACCTCGCGCAGCAACGAGGTGATCTGATACGCGATCCGCGGGTCGATCACCTGCGGGGCCGCAGCGCCCGCTTGTGTGCCCTGCACCCGTGCCGAGTCATCTCCGTAGCGGTACCAACAGTCCGAGCAGGAGCGCGGTGCGTGCGACTCGAACAGGACCTGCCCGTCGCCGCTCTCGATCCGTTGGATGAAATAGGGCGTCACATGAAAGCCGCCGTTGGCGAATACGGCATAACCTTCGGCCAGCTTCATCGGCGACATCTCGCCGGTCCCCAACGCCATGGACAGACCCAAGGGCATGGCATCCAGATCGAATCCGAATGCCCGGATGTAGTTCTGGGCGTCCTCCAAACCGACGCTCTGCAGCAGATTGATGGCGGCCAGATTGCGCGAGAGCGCCAGGGCACTCCGCATCCGAATCGGCCCCATCTCTTTGCGATCGGAGTTGCGCGGGTTCCAATCCTGCGTGCCGGTCAGCTTCACCGCCTCGTCCTTGATCAGACTCGCCGGCGTCCAGCCCTCGTGAAGCGCCGCGGCGAAGACGAAGGGCTTGAAGCTCGAGCCCGGCTGACGGCGCATGTCGACCGCCCGGTTGAACTTGCTCGCATTGAACGAATAGCCACCGACCAAGGCGCGAACAGCGCCGTCCTGCGGTGCGATCGAGACCAACGCCCCCGCGACACTCGGCATCTGCCCGAGCTCCCAAGACACCTCGCCATCCTGCCCTGGCCCGTCGTATTGGAGTCGAACGAGATCGCCGACCACGAGGACATCCGTCACCCGTTTCGGCCGGGGGCCACGCCAATTCGCATTGCGGAACTCCTGCGCCCAGGCGACCTGTTTGATGCCCAGCCCGACGCGACGCCCGGCGCCGATGTAGATCTCCGCCTCGCCGGTGGAGGCGCGCGTCACCAACCCGGGCGTCAGGTCCGGGATCGTCGTGACGGTCTCGAGATAGGCGTCCATATCTGCCTCCGTCGCCCCCTCGAGGTCGATCTTGGCCTCGGCGCCGCGATAGCCGTGGCGCCGGTCGTAATCGCGCAACGCCCGACGCACCGCTGCCTGCGCGGCGGTCTGCAACCGCGCATCGATCGTCGTGGTCACTTTGTAGCCTTGGCTGAGGGCGGCCTCGCCGTAATGCTCGACGATGGTTTGGCGCGCCATCTCGGCCACGTAACCCGCATCGAGATCCGGCTGACGGCGATGCAGTCGGGCCATATCGGGCGTCAAGACCGCGATCTCGTACTCCTTCCGGTCGATCTGACCGAGCTCGAGCATGCGCGAGAGGATGTAGTTGCGTCGCTCGAGCGCTCGCTCGGGATTGGTGACCGGGTTGTTGCTGGATGGCGCCTTCGGGATGCCGGCCAACATCGCCGCCTCGGCGGGGGTCAGCTGGTCAAGCTCTTTGTCGTAGTAGAGCGCAGCCGCCGCCGAGATGCCGTAAGCGCGATGGCCGAAAAAGATCTGGTTCAGATAGAGATCGAGGATCTGATCCTTCGTCAGGGTCCGCTCGACCTGGAGCGTGAGCAAGACCTCGGCGAGCTTGCGCTGGAAGGTCTTTTCCGAGCTGAGCAGGAAGTTGCGGGTCACCTGCATCGTGATGGTGCTGCCGCCCTGGGCCTTAGTACCGGTCGAGGCGAAGCTCAGCAGGGCGCGCACGATGCCGATCGCGTCCACCCCGCCGTGCTCGAAGAATCGTGCGTCCTCGGTCGCGAGAAAGGCATTGACCACCAGGGGCGGGATGTCTTCGTAGGCCACCGGACGGCGGCGCTCGATGCCGAACTCGGCGATCAGACCGCCGTCGCTGCTGAAGACCCGCAGCGGCTCTTCAAACTGGACCTGACGCAGACTCTCGACACTCGGAAGCTCCGGGGCATGGACCGAAACGAACACACCCGCGCCGAGCAGGCCCAATGCAAGCAGTTGCAGGGGCGTGCCCAGGACGCCGAGAAATCCGAAAAACCAACCGAAAACGGAGCGGCTGCGCGGTGAGGCCGGCCGGCCACTGCGATGTTGGGTCCGCGTGGCTCGCGCCGAGCGCTTCCCGGGTGTCGGACGCGGAGGGGGCGGGTCTGCGCCCGCGTCCGGCTCAAAGCCAAGACCGAAGCCGAAGCCAGGCCCGAAACGGGAACGGACCCCTTCGTGCTCCGTCGAAAGGTTCTCGGGCGGCGCACCCCGGCCGGATCCCGGCGTTGAGCTATCGGACTGTCGGTTCAAGTGTCCCTCCGCCCGCCTCGCCCGGTCGACGCGGAAGTCTCCCGGATGCGGCAAGTCTCTTCATAATTGTTATTCGGCTGCGATTGTACACTAGGGCACTCTGAGCCGGCCGCGCTCGAGGGTGTCGCCGCCGACATCTCCGAGCCAACCCTGGCCACCGCAGTTCCCGCGATGCGCGAGATCGCGCTCGTGGGATTCACCCGCGCCCTCGCCGAGGCACCCCTGGTCGCGGAAACGGACGGACGGGTCCAGATGTCAATCGGCGCATGCTCGAAGAACGCCTCGCGCGCGCGACCTTGGGTCATTCGCGAGAGCGAGGAGCGGGTGTCGGCGCTTCAGCTTGGACCCGCCGCGCTTCGACCTGATCCGCACCTCCTTCTGGCTCGCGGTCGTCGCGGTCAACCTCGTGGGCGATCGCGCCAACCGTGCCTTGTCGCTGATCGCCAAGGAGCTGCAGATCCGCATGACCCAGATCCCCGGGGTCACCGAGGTTAAGCTCGACGGGGAGCAGCGTCGCGAGTTCCACATCTTTCTCGATCCCTGGAAGCTCAAGTCGCACGGGGTGAGCCTGAATCAGGTCGCCGCGGCCCTACAGGACGCCAACGTCACACTCCCGGCCGGCGGAAGGACGGCGTCGCGCTGCGGCTGCTCAAGGCCGGGGGCGGCAGCGCCATGGAGATCTACGCCGCGACGGAGGCGATCCTCGAGGAGGTCGCGCGCCTTCTCGAGCAGGAAGGTATCGAGGTCGTCCTCACGCAGGACTCGACAACCTACATCGAGGAGTTGATCCAAACCCTCGGCTGATGTGTTTTGACCTGTCAACTATTGGCGCTGAATTCTCGGAGTGCACCTCTTCTTTCTACTGTTTAACAATCTGCCGCAGGTCCTGTGGGTATGTGGGCGAGAGGCCCGAGAGTGTGGGCAACCTGTGGGCCGCGCCTATGCAATGCTGGCGTCTTGCGCCGAGGCCTCGGCGCTGTCCATAGGTTGTCCACACGGCTCTGCGCCGGCCGGTCCGCAGTCATGCGGACTCGTCCATATATCCATAGGCCTGTGGCAACGTTGCTGCAAACACATTGGCTCAGGGCACCCGGCGGCAGACTGCGACGGTGGATCATGCTGATACACGTGGATTGAGTACCACCGGACTTCACTACGTCTCGGAGCTGGCCTTTCTCTAGAAGCAGGGATCGGCGCTCGGAATGCCCGTGCAGGGATTCTCCCGTGCGCCACCGGTATCGCCTCACCCTCCTCCAAATGAGAAGGCCCGCCACGGGGGCAACCGTGCGGGCCGGTGGCCGGTGAAACTACGCTTCGGGTGTCATCTCACCGGCGCGTCTAGGTTATCCAGCAGGCCTGGTTGGATGTCTTCCGCGCTGTCCGCTGCATCCGCAAGGCGGCTATCACTTCGCTCGGCACGGGACCGATGCGCGGGTCTCCCCGCCGGGGTTGTCTCCGGCGCAAACGGGCCTATTCGGCCGACTTCGCCCAGAAGGCGTCCAGGGCCGCAACGGCTTCGGGCAACCGCTCCCATTGAGGTAGTCCCATATTCGGCGCCAACCGCTGCCGGAACCAATTCGGGTGACGTGCGACGAAGTCGTCGAGACGCTCGAAGTCGATGTAGGGGTCGCGGTCGGCGATGGCCAGCACGGGTAGGTCCGTGAGCTTGGCGTAGAGCCGATCGACCGCTTCGGGCGTGAAGAGCTGCATGGAGAGGAACACCAGCGGGGCGTGTCGTGCTCCGGGCTGATGCGACGTAGCGTAGGCGTAGTCGAGGATCTCCCGGGTCGGCTCGCCAACGAAGGAGCCACCGAGGTAATGGCGAATACTGCGCCTGGAGACGACGAGATCGAAGAGGGCTTGACTCAGTCCGGGGGTCTTCAGGATCGGATGGACGATGCGACCGAAACCCGGTCCGGGCGGAATGCGTTGACTGAATCCGGTCGGTGCGATGAGCGCCAGGGAGGTCACGGAGCCGGGCTTGGAGCCGATGGCGCGTGCCGCGAATTCGGCACTCAGCGACAAGGCGACGACATCGGCGGGCTGCCCGACGACCTGCTCCAGAAACCGCGCGAGCACGTCGGCGAAGAGCTGCGGGGTGTAGCCCGCGGGGCGACGCTCGGAGTGGCCGAATCCAGGAAGATCCAGACTGTAGACGGGGCGCTGCGAGCGATAGTGCTCGAACAGCGGTTTCACCTCGAAGCTGCTCGGCGCGGCGTTGATGCTGTGGACCAGCACCAGCGGGCGCCCGCTGACCGAGGTGTCGGCGTAGTAGGCGATCCGCCAGCCGTCTGCACTCGTGAACTGCGAACGCGGCGCGTCGACGGCCTCGCCGAGACGGATTTCCCGCCCCTTTTGATCGCCCTTGTGCTCGGCTGCTGCCAGGGTCTCTCCGGTCATGGTTACATCTCCCGCCTTGGAATTGTCGATGGTGGACGGCCGTCGTCGGCAGGCGCCGCGACGTGCCGTTCTGAATGCGTTGAAGTGTCGCGCGATTATACGCCGAGGCGTCGGGGTGCCGATGCCGATTCCGGCTCCTCGGGCCAGGCGGGCCTGTTGGCCGGAACACCCGCGCCGGGATCATCCTCTGCCTGTATGATCTGCGAAACCCGACACCCAAGGAGTCTTCATGTCACGCCCTCGCACACTCGGCCTGCTGTTGGCCGGGTTATCCGCCGTGCTGGCCGGTCACGGCGCGCTCGCTTATAAGATCAGCGGGGTCCAGGTCGAAACCCTGGCCAAGTCGCACACCAGCTGGAACGGCACCCCGCTGCCCGCCTATCGGACCGGGCAACCCGAGGTAACCATCGTCAAATACCACATCGCGCCCGGCGCGGAGCTGCCGCCCCACCTGCATCCCGTCATCAACGCAGGCGTCATGCTGAAGGGCGAGCTGACCGTCGTGAGCGATACCGGCGAGAGACTCCATCTCAAGGCCGGCGACACCATCGTCGAGCTGGTCGATCAGGTCCATCAGGGCCGCAACGATGGGACCGAGCCGGTGGAGTTGATCGTCTTCTACGCGGGAAACGTCGGCCAGCCGACCAAGATTTTGCAGGACAACTGAACCGGATGAGCACGATGAATCAATCCCTCCAAAACGACCGCTACCTGTCCTTCATCGGGCTGAACTGCGACCAGCGTGCCGAGCGCTTCATCGGCAATCTGCGTGAGTTGATGCGCGAGCCCGATCGGACCGATCCTTTCTGGACCTATCTCGCGGCCAAGCTCGACGGCGAGAAAGGGCCGGCACACGACGAGCTGTATCACATTCACTGCCATCTCAACGACATCCGCGACCTGCTCGGTCGCCTCGACGCGCCCGAGCTGATCGCCGAGCTCGACGTGCTCGAGACGGAGTGTTGTTGAACCGCTTCTCGCGCCCCTGGCGCTGGCTGCGGCTGGTCTCGAGCGCGCATTCTCCCTCGAACCCGGCGGGGAAGCGGTTCAAGAGATGATTTCAAATTTCTGAAACGCGCCCCGACCGAGGGTGCTTGTCGCACGCCGCCAAACCCAAACTCCGAACCCGCCATGCCCTACCGGGCGCGTTTCAGCCGGGTATACTTGGCGGGATCCGATCCTCCCCGCCCAGGTAGCCTCTCATGCCCCAGTACCGCTCCCGCACCACCACCCATGGCCGCAACATGGCCGGCGCACGCGCGCTCTGGCGCGCCACCGGCATGACCGACGGGGATTTCGACAAGCCCATCATCGCCGTCGTGAACTCCTTCACCCAGTTCGTCCCGGGGCACGTCCATCTTAAGGACCTGGGCCAGCTGGTCGCGCGCGAGATCGAGGCCGCGGGTGGCGTGGCGAAGGAGTTCAACACCATCGCGGTCGACGACGGCATCGCCATGGGTCACGGCGGCATGCTCTATTCCCTGCCCTCGCGCGAGGTGATCGCGGACTCGGTCGAGTACATGGCCAACGCCCACTGTGCGGACGCCCTGGTCTGCATCTCCAACTGCGACAAGATCACGCCCGGCATGCTGATGGCCGCGCTGCGGCTGAACATCCCGGCGGTCTTCGTCTCGGGCGGGCCGATGGAAGCCGGCAAGGTGATGCGCGACGGCGAAGCGCTGCATCTGGACCTTGTCGATGCCATGGTGGCCGCGGGCGACGAGAAACAGAGCGACGCGTCGGTTGCCGAGCTCGAGCGCTCCGCTTGCCCGACCTGCGGCTCCTGCTCCGGCATGTTCACGGCCAACTCCATGAACTGTCTGACCGAGGCGCTCGGACTCAGCCTGCCGGGCAACGGCTCGCTGCTCGCCACCCACGCCGCACGCAAGGATCTCTTTCTGGAGGCCGGCCGGCTCATCGTCTCGCTCGCGCGCCACTGGTACGAGCAGGACGACGCCAGCGCCCTGCCCCGCTCGATCGCGACCTTCGAGGCGTTCGAGAACGCCATGAGCCTGGACATCGCCATGGGCGGATCCACCAACACGGTGCTGCATCTGCTGGCGGCGGCCTACGAAGGCGGCGTGCCCTTCAGCATGGAGGACATCGATCGGCTGAGTCGTCGCGTGCCCAACCTTTGCAAGGTCGCGCCCTCGACCCAGAAATATCACATGGAAGATGTGCATCGCGCCGGCGGCGTGATCGGCATCCTGGCCGAGCTGGACCGCGCCGGTCTCATCCATCGGGATCTGCCGACCGTGCACAGTGCCACGGTCGGCGAGGCGCTCGCGCGGTGGGACGTGCGCTACACGCAGGATGAAGCGGCGCGTCGTCGCTATCTGGCCGCGCCGGGCGGCATCCCGACGCAGGCTGCCTTCAGCCAATCGCAGCTCTGGCCGGATCTGGACCTGGATCGCGCCGAGGGCTGCATCCGTGATCTCGAGCATGCCTATAGCCGCGACGGCGGCCTCGCGGTGCTCTTCGGCAATCTGGCCGAGGACGGATGTATCGTGAAGACCGCCGGGGTCGACCCGAGCATGTTCGAATCGGACGCGATCGAAAAGGACGAGCTGCGCTATACCACCAGCGTGCCGACCTCGGTTCTGCGCGCCTTCGTCGGGCCGGCCCGCGTCTACGAGAGCCAAGAGGACGCGGTGACCGCCATCCTCACCGACCAGGTTAAGGCAGGCGACGTAGTCGTGATCCGCTACGAAGGACCCAAGGGCGGCCCCGGTATGCAGGAGATGCTCTACCCGACCAGTTATCTCAAATCCAAGGGACTCGGCAAACACTGCGCGCTCATCACGGACGGGCGTTTCTCCGGCGGCACCTCGGGTCTCTCGATCGGCCACGTCTCGCCCGAGGCGGCGGAAGGCGGCCTGATCGCACTCGTGGAGGAAGGCGACCGCATCGAGATCGACATCGCGAGCCGGCGGATTCATCTCGCCGTGGACGAGCACACCCTCGCCGCCCGCCGGGCCGCTATGGAGGCACGCGGTGCTGCGGCCTGGAAACCGCTCGACCGCCAGCGTCAGGTCTCGACGGCACTCAAGGCCTACGCCTTGTTGACGACCAGCGCCGCCCACGGCGCCGTAAGGGATTTATCGCGCCTCGGATAACCGACGGGACGATCCAAAAAAACGAAAGATGTAGGATGGGTAGAGCACAGCGAAACCCATCCTCACAGCTCAAACGCTCAATCCGGGTGGGGTGGCGGCGGTGGACCGTGCCGAACGCCGGAGGTTATGCCGTCGGCGGTGTCCGCTAAGCGGGGAAAAATGACTTGAGCAAAAGGGCCATGACGCCTCCGAGTAGGATTCCCATCATCCACTTGATGAGGCTGATGTCCGACAGGACGGGCGCAAGCTCGATCTGCAGGTCTTTCTTTGTGATCAGCTCTGCTTCTCCGGACGCATCCCGGAACGCTTCGGAGATGACCTTCGCCTGATCTTCCGGAATCCCCCTGGTTTGAGCTTCTCGACAAACTTTAAGGTATCGAAGGTGATGGTGGCCATGCCCGCAACTCCCGACCGATGCTGATGATTTCGTGGGACCATAGCACACTGGATCAAGGAGGCGTCATACCTCGGGTTACGACGCAATTGTGCCGGCGCGCGCAGGACGCTGTCGGGCAGTACGAGTCGCCGGACGGCAATAGAAACGCATGCTGACCATCATCGAAATCGTCGCCATCATCGCCTTTGCCGTGTCCGGACTGATCGAGGCCGCGCGTCGGCGGATGGATATCGTCGGAGTCTTCACGGTCGCCTTCGCGTCGGCTTTCGGCGGGGGGACGCTGCGTGACGTGCTGCTCGACCGCCGCCCGCTCTTCTGGGTGCAGCATCACGAGTATGTGTGGCTGGTCTTGGTGCTGACCTTGATCGGCTCGCCCTTGCTTGGCTTGATGCGGCATCGCTGGGCGGACCGTGTCATGAACGTCACGGATGCCATTGGGCTCGGGCTGTTCGCCGTCTCGGGCGCAGCACTGGCAATGGCAGCTGAGATGCCGGTCATCGTCGTGGTGATTATGGGGGTCGTGACCGGGGTCTTCGGCGGGGTGCTTCGCGATGTGCTCTGCAACGAGATCCCGGTCGTGTTCCAAGATCACAGCCCCTATGCGCTCTGCGCCTTCGTGGGCTGCTGGGTCTTCATCGGCGTCGACGCCCTCGGTGCCGAGCCCTGGCTGACCTTGCTGGCGGGTGCCGGCACCGCGACCGGGTTGCGCCTCTTGGCGCTGAGTCTGGATTGGCGGATTCCGCCTTGGCCGCGCAACATGGGGGACTGAAGCTCGACCAGGCTGAATCCGTTACGTCGACACAGGGCATCGCTCTCGGTTCTATCGCGGTCCTATGCGGTCAAGACCCGGCGCTCCTGCGGGACACGACAGGCATCGTCGGCAACGAAACACTCGGCCAGCCCGAGGATGTCCTCCGGACCCTCGCGCAGGGGCGAAAAGACTGGGCGGGATGCCGAAATCGAGACGTCCCTGCACAAGGGCGACAACATCGAGCATTTCGCGGCAGGCACCGCGCGGGCCACGGGCGATTCAGTCGCCGATGCCCAACGCGGAGGGGTTGAGGACATCCATGGTTTCGTCGCCCATGCCCATCACGAGCACGCCCTTTGGTGTGGCATAGGTGACGATGCTCGGGTCCGGGTAGAGACTGGCCAGGACACCGATCAAACGCCGATCCGCGTATTCGGGAAAGACCTTTGGAAACTCGGCCAGAACCGGCAAGAGGTTATCCACGCTCGCGCTGCTCAGACGACTCTTGGTCTGGTCGATCAGGACGAATTCAGCACAGACCAGGAGTGCATCGTACTCCCGGGTATCGCCGTTGAAGCGACGGCGCAGTCGGGAAGCTGATTTCCGGAAATAGCCTAAGGTGCCGAGGCTTCTCGTCCCGACCACCCACAACGCTCGTCACACCATTTACCTTCGGTCACGTACTCGAATAGGCGTTACCACTGTCCCACCGATCTGATTTACCGCGCTTTTTCATGAAACCCGCTCAAGCCCGATTCGGCCGCCCTCGACCACATCGACGACCGGCGGGATGACCGCGATCGATTGCCGGCGCGTGCCGGCTAAGGACTCACCGAGCGGCGCAGTCCGGCTCCCTTGCCTCGGCGGAATCTCCGCCGCCGCACTCGCCGACTGCGGCACGCCGACATTGTCTGGCAGCAGCAGCTTGGTCGGGATGCTGTCCTTCAGTTCGCTCGAATCTGCGGCGATCCCGGTCGACGACCGCCACCGTGTCACGGGACTCTCGACCATGGTCCCGCCGGCCGCGCCGTCGCATCGGATGGCGTCGCCCGGCTGAGCACCGGCGAGCAGGCTTCGGAGCCTGATCTGGCATTTGATCCGGAGGTTTGCGCAAAGTGAACCGGCTAACCCGAGACCGCTCGATGCCGAGACCGAGCGGTTCCGCGATCAGCCGCGTCGGGCGGCGATGATTCCGGTCTCGGCGTCCAGTCGGCGGCAGGCCTTGCGGAGCCGCTACGAGGAGGGATGAATGGGTGATGCCTGCTCAGACCCGACGCCCGGTGTCGTCCGGACAACCCGACCCGACAAGACGTTGCTGTCGCGTTGCCATCAAGGCTCCGCATCTTTGGTCCTGTTGAATGAGCCGAGCTCGTATTCCAGGTTGTAGTGACCGAAGACGAGATTCGCCTCGCGGAGCAGTTGGCTGCACTGCTTGCGTTGACGATCGCGCCCTTGCAGGCACTCGCCGGCCCGGATTTCCTGGTCGATGTCGATTGGCTCGCGGACCGACTGGACGACGAGAACACGAAGTTGACCGGGATCAAACGATAAAAAATCGGTTTTCCATATATACGGAAGACTGGATATGATCCCGGGCAACACGCGCGCCGCTCGAATCCCGGCCCGGCGCGTCCATCTCGAGTCCGACCGCGAGGGCATCATGAGCAGCCAATGCGAAACCACAGGCAAACGCGCCGGCGGCACACCCATGGGCTTCTTTGAACGCTATCTGACCCTCTGGGTCTTCCTCTGCATCCTGATCGGCATCGGGCTGGGTCACTTGGCGCCCGGCGCCTTCCAGGCGGTCGCGGCGATCGAGGTCGCGCAGATCAACCTGCCGGTGGCGGTGCTCATCTGGCTGATGATCATCCCGATGCTCCTGAAGATCGATCTGAGGGCGCTCAAGGGCGTGACCGAGCACTGGCGCGGGGTCGGGGTCACGCTCTTCGTCAACTGGGCGGTGAAACCCTTTTCGATGGCCCTGCTCGCCTGGCTATTCATCGGCGGGCTGTTTCGGCCCTGGCTCCCGGCCGAGCAAATCGACTCCTACATCGCAGGGCTGATCCTGCTCGCGGCCGCGCCCTGCACCGCGATGGTCTTCGTCTGGAGCAATCTTTCGCGCGGGGAGCCGCACTTCACGCTCACTCAAGTCGCGCTCAACGACGTCATCATGGTGTTTGCCTTCGCGCCGATCGTCGGACTTCTGCTCGGTTTGGCGGCGATTACGGTGCCCTGGGACACCCTGCTGCTCTCGGTGCTCCTCTACATCGTCGTACCGCTTGTGATCGCCAACCTCTGGCGTACGATCCTCCTGAAACAGGATCCGAGCGGCAAGCGGTTGAGCCGGGTATTGGCGTTTATGCAACCGCTTTCGCTGCTCGCCCTTTTGGTGACGTTGGTCCTGCTGTTCGGCTTCCAGGGCGAGCAGATCATCGCCCAACCGCTCATCATTGCCCTGCTGGCCGTGCCGATCCTCATCCAGGTCTTCTTCAACTCGGGGTTGGCCTACCTGCTCAACCGCGCGATGCGCTCCCCGCATTGCGTGGCCGGCCCCTCCGCCCTCATCGGCGCGAGCAATTTCTTCGAGCTGGCCGTAGCGACCGCCATCGCACTCTTCGGCTTCAACTCCGGTGCGGCACTGGCCACCGTCGTCGGGGTGCTGATCGAGGTACCGGTGATGCTGCTGGTGGTGCATCTGGTCATGCGCACCCAAGACTGGTACGAGTCGCGACCGGGGATTCCCACCGACGCGGACCTGGCAGCGTCCGGGAAGACGGCGGACAATGACCCGACCACGCGGCTGGACCGAGGCGAATCATGGGCGAGGAGATCAGAGGACATTGCTGGAATTGCGGACAGGGACTGACTAAGCTCGATTACGGGCGCGAGCTGCGTTGCCCGGGATGCGACAAACCGACCCACTGTTGTCGCAACTGTCGGCATTTCGCGCCCGGACGACCCAACGAGTGTCGAGAGCCGATGGTGGATCGGGTCATTGCGAAGGATCGGGCCAACTTCTGCGACTGGTTCCAGCCACTGCTGCGCTCCCCCTCGCCCCGAGCCGGCGAGGCGCCGAGCGCGGCGACCGACCCGGAGTCGCTGAAACGAGCCGCGGAGGATCTGTTCAAATGACCGACCGCCGAAGCCCGCTCCGTTCACTCGACGGGTTATTCATCGCCGTCGGACTCTGCCTGGTCGCGACGGTCAACGCCTGCGCATCGGATGACGACATGACCGCGGAACGTCAACGACTCCTCGAGAAGATCGAGGCCGAGGTCCGCATGACCGCCCCGGAGCTGGGTTTCGCGCGCCTCGATCCTCGCGTCGCCGAGGCCATGCTTCGAGTGCCTCGCCACGCCTTCGTGCCCAGTGCCCAACGCGCCTTGGCCTATGCCAATCATCCGCTGCCGATCGGCGGCGGACAGACCATTTCTCAGCCCTACATCGTCGCCATCATGAGCCAGCTGCTCGATGTCGGCCCGGGCGACCGAGTCTTCGAGCTGGGCACCGGGTCCGGGTATCAGGCCGCCGTGCTGGCCGACATGGGCGTCGAGGTCTATTCGGTGGAGATCGTCCCGGAGCTCGCCGAGCGCGCCGTCGCAAACCTGCAGGCCGCAGGTTACCCGCAGGTCCAGGTCCGCGCCGGCGACGGCTGGCTCGGCTGGCCCGAGGCGGCTCCGTTCGACGGCATCATCCTCACCGCCGCCGCGCCCACGATTCCCGAGCAGCTGATCGCTCAGCTCAAACCCGGCGGTCGTCTGGTGATGCCGATCGGTGAAAGAAACGGCGTTCAGCAGCTCGCAATCTTCGACAAGGAGGAGGACGGCGGCCTACGCCGCCGCGACCTTCTGCCGGTGCGTTTCGTCCCGGTGACCGGGCCTCTGGGCGACTGACCGATGCCGAAACCGGGTCCTGATCCCCGTGCACGAACCGGTGTACATGTGCCGGAGGGGGGCCGGTGCTTGCCGCCGAGAAGGCCGTCGACAACCAGGCCGGAGCAATCCCCGTTAGGGCGCATACTTGGCTGAAGCGACACGCGTGGCCTTGCCCGGCGAGGCCATCGAAGCCCTCATCCTCGCAACGCTGCGACTGGCCCAAGCCGCCGGACATCGCGCCACGCTGCTGCTGAGCGGCGATGCGGACTGGACCGCAACCCTTGCATGGCGTTGCGTCGCCGCGCTGCCGGACCGGATTCCGACCTGGCTGAGCGAGCGACCTCTGGCCGACGGCGCCCTGCCGCTGCGGGCCGCGGATCGACTGCTCGGCAGCGACCTCGACCTCTTGGTCTACGACGCCCATAGCGGTTTCGACCCCGATGGTTTCGGCGCGGCGACCGGCGCGATTCGCGGAGGCGGGTTCCTGCTGCTGTTGACCCCGCCGCTTGGCGATTGGCCGGACCTGACCGACCCGCAGGCCGAGCGCATCGCGGTCTGGCCGAATACGGCGGTATCGGTCCCCGGACGTTTCCTGCGCCGGCTCGCGAGGCTTCTCGGGTCCGACCCGGGATTGATTCACCTTGCGCAGGGTGATGCAGGGAGCATGTCGAGGACACAGAGGTTCGTCGCGGACGCCGCACACGTCACGCCGGAGCCCTTTACCCCTGCTCGGACCACCCAGGCCAGCGACCCGGACCCTGCCGAACCCGCCACATCGGACCAGGATCACGCCATCGCGGCCGTCCTCGCGGTCGCGCATGGACGTGCGCGCCGCCCGCTCGTCATCCGCGCGCACCGCGGACGCGGTAAGAGTGCCGCCCTGGGCCTCGCCGCCGGCCGACTTCTGCGCGAGCGTCCGCTTCGCATCTTGGTGACCGCATCGCGGCGCTCGTCGGCCGACGCGCTCTTCAAACACGCCGCTGCCGTGCTGGGCGGTCATGCGCGAACGTCCACACGGGACATGGCGAGCGTGATGACACCGGGCGAGACGACGCCACCTGTGACCGATCGATCCGGTCAGAGTCGCGCATCTGGCTCACTCGCATTCGTCTCCCCGGCCGATCTCGCCGCGGAAACCCCGACGGCCGATCTGCTCCTGATCGACGAGGCCGCCGGCATCCCCGCACCCATCCTCGAGACGCTGCTCGCCCGCTACCCGCGCGTCGTCTTCGCGACCACGGTTCACGGCTACGAGGGCACGGGGCGCGGCTTCGACGTGCGGTTCCGCGACACCCTGGATCGGCTCACTCCGAATTGGCGCGAGATCTCGCTGGAGACACCCATCCGCTGGGCGCCCGGAGATCCACTCGAAGCCCTGACCTTCCGTGCCCTGCTGCTCGACGCCGCCCCAGCCAAGGTCGAGGCACCGAGCGCCGCCGATCCCGCCGATATCCGCTGCGAGCGCCTCGACCGCGACGCCTTGGTCGGGGACGAGAAGACCCTGCGCGAACTCTTCGGCCTGCTCGTTCTCGCGCATTACCAGACCCGGCCGATGGACCTGCGCATGCTGCTGGACGGCCCGAACGTCCGCATCTACGCGCTGCGATGGCGTGGGCACGTCGTCGCCACGCTCCTAGCCGCGGAGGAAGGCGGCTTTGCCGATCCCGCCTTGTGCGAGGCGATTTACATGGGGCGACGCCGTCCGCGCGGCCACCTGCTCCCGCAGACACTGTCGACGCATGCCGGACTTACCGAGGCCCCTGCCCTGCGTTACCTGCGGGTGATCCGGATCGCCGTCCATCCGGCGCTCGCGCGCCGCGGTCTCGGCCGCAGACTGCTGCGCCGGCTCGCGCGCGACGGCCGCGCCGAGGGCGTGGATCTCCTGGGCGCGAGCTTCGGCGCAACCTCCGGGCTGATCCGCTTCTGGGACCGCTGCGGATTTCGTCCGGTCCAGGTAGGCACTAGCAGGAATGCCGCGAGCGGCGAGCACGCGCTCGTCGTGCTGCGCCGTCTAAACGCGCGCGGTCGGCGCTTTGCGGCAGGGGCCGAGGCGCGCCTGGAATCCCGGCTCCCGGTGCTGCTGGCCGGCCCGCTGCGAACGCTCGACCCCGTCACCGTCGCCGCGCTCCTCGCCGCGATCCGCACCGAGCCGGAACCGCCCGGGGCGCCACACCGAGACGCGATCGACAATCATGAGCTGAGCGGCTTCATCGACGGCTATCGCTCCCTGGACGCCACACTCCCGCTCTTGGCCGAGCTCGTCCGGCACCGCCTCGGATCCTGTCTGCGGGCCGGACGCATCGCGGAGGACGAAGCCGCGCTCTTGATCGCAGCCGTCCGCCAGCTCCAATGCCCGGCTGCGTTGGCGAGCCGCTTCGGTGCGAACGGTCGGGACGCGATCCTGACCCGCATCCGACGCGCCGCCGGCACGCTGCGCTCCGACCCGGCCGAAACCCTGCCCCTAGCGACGGCCATGCAAGACGCGGCGTCCCCATCACGCGGATCCAAACCTGCAACACGCGAGCGCGGGGAATGAAAGGCCCGCAGATCCTCTCCGCGGGCGTTATACCGGTCCGTCGCTCCGGACCCGAGATACGCTTTTTGATCCTGCGTTGTTTCAGCTACTGGGATTTCCCCAAGGGCGAGACGGAGCCCGGCGAAGACCCGTTGAACGCCGCACGGCGCGAGGTCGCCGAGGAAACGGGGCTGCTCGACCTGGATTTCCGGTGGGGAACGTCTTTCGTGGAAACACCGCCCTACGGTCGCGGCAAGATCGCGCGTTATTATCTGGCGGAGTCACCGCGCGGTAATGTGGTGCTCGGGATCAACCCGCAGCTTGGATTTCCGGAGCACCAGGAGTTTCGCTGGGTCACCCCGGAAGAGGCGCATAGGCTCCTGAACGATCGCGTGCGAGCCGTCCTGGACTGGGCGGTGCGACGCATCGACGAATCGACCGAGGTCCCGGCCGCCGGGTCCGTCAACCGCCCACCAGAGAACCGCCTACCATGACGATCGAGCACGAATCCAAGACCTCCGATGCCATGCTGACCCCGACGGAAGCACGCGTCCTCGGCTGCCTCATGGAAAAGCAGCGCACCACACCCGACCAATACCCTCTGACCCTGAACAGCCTCGTCAGCGCCTGCAACCAAAAAAGCGCCCGTCATCCCGTTATGAACATGACCCCCGGCGAGGTCGGCCACGTCGTCAACCAATTGCGCGACCGCGGTCTCATTTACGCGAGTCTGTCGGGCCGAACCGAGCGCTACGACCACAAGATCGTCGGCACCTTCCTGCTGAGCCGAGAAGAGCATGCCCTGCTCTGCGCGCTGATGCTGCGCGGTGCTCAGACGACGGGGGAACTGCGGACCAATACCTCACGTCTGGCGGATTTCAAGGATCTCGAGCATGTCAGCAGGACACTGCACGGCATGGCCGAGCGCGACCGCCCGCTCGTCGTCGAGCTGCCGCGCCAGCCCGGAAAACGCGAGGAGCGGTTCGCCCACCTGCTCTGCGGCAGCCCCAAGATCGAGGACATACCGGAGTCCGCGCACGCGGCGAGCGGCGAGCCGACACGCAGCGCCCGTATCGATGCGCTGGAGGACGAGGTCGCGGAGCTGCGTGCGCAGATCGACCGACTCTGGTCCTTGACCGGGCTCGAGGATCAGCGGTGAAGGTGGATGCGAAGGGAAGATACCGGAACGCGGCGAGCCGCGAGCAACAAAGGCAGTACTCACGCGCCGCGTCGGGAGGACGATTTTCTGGCTGAATTGCTCGAATTTATCGAGGATTTCGACACTGCCGTGCCGAACACAGAAGGGAAGTGCTCCACCGAGACACGAGGAACCAAGGGTGTGCGAGGCCGGCGGGGTTGGAATGGACGACGGCGATGCCGGCCGAAAAAACTTTAAGAGGAGAGGATAACCAACTGAATAACATGGCGGAGAGGGTGGGATTCGAACCCACGGACCCGCGAGGGTCAACGGTTTTCAAGACCGCCGCTTTCGACCGCTCAGCCACCTCTCCGGATCGATCGCCCGGCGCGATCCCCCGGAACTGCAGGGCATGGATCACCAAGCGACAGCGGCGGTAAGGATAGCGCATGTCCGCCGCAGACCCAACCGCCTTGACGCTTGCGCGAGCGACTCCATCAGGTATCCTTCAGGAACTCGGACCTTCCCGCCGGGTCAGACTCGGCAGCTTGAACCTCTCGTAACCGGAGTGACCACACCAATGGCCAACACTGATTTTTCCATCCCCCGCAGCGCACAGTCGGTCATCTCGACCAACAAGGTGCTCAAGAACACCTACTTGCTGCTCGCCGCGACGCTGGGCTTCAGCGCCTTCACGGCGATGGTGTCGATCGCCCTCGCCGTGCCGAGCTGGATGTACCTGGTCTCGGTGATCGTCGCGATGCTGATGGGTATCTTCGTGCTTCCGCGCACGGCCAACTCCTCGAAGGGCATCGGCGTCATCTTCTTGATCACCGGTCTGCTCGGTTTCGGGTTGGGCGCTATCCTGTCCATGTATCTCGCCCTCCCGAACGGCCCGCAGACGGTCGGCTTGGCATTCGGCGGCACCGCGGCGATCTTCTTGGGGTTGTCGGGCTACGCGCTGACCAGCAAGCGTGACTTCAGCTTCATGGGCGGATTCATCTTCGCCGGCATGATGGTCGTCATCCTGGCTGTCGTGGCGAATTTGTTCCTCCAGATGCCCGCCTTGTCGCTGGCGATCTCCTCGGCCATCATCTTGCTGATGAGCGGCTTTATCCTGTTCGACACCAGCCGGATCGTGCGCGGCGAGGAGACGAACTACATCATGGCGACCTACGGGATCTACCTGTCGATCTTCAACATCTTCATCAGCCTGTTGCAGACCCTCGGGATCATGGGCGACGACTGACCGAAGCGCCCCTTCTCGGGCACGAAACCCCGGCCCCGCGCCGGGGTTTTTGTTTCGGCGCCACACGCCTAACCAAGCGACGACCGGAGAGTCAACCCATGGAGCTTGCACTGAAGATCGCCGCCGCCGCGGTGCTCGTCTTGATGCTGTTCTATCTTTGGCCAGCCTACAAACACTGGCAGGAGAACGGTCCGAAGGCCGAAAAGGGGGATTGGCAGGCGGCTCTCCTGCCGCTCGGCGCGGTTGTCGCGCTTGTCGTGCTGTTGATCCTGGCGGTGCGTTGAATCAGCTCGAAGGGTCTCGCTCGCAAGCCGGCCCCGCCACATCGTAGAGCGTACTAGCCCGCCGGCCGCTATTGCCGGGGTTCGCAAGCTCACTCGGCGTACATCGGCCGCTCTTCGGCAAGATTCAGCCACCCCTTGACCACCCGGTAAAGGGTCCAGAAGTACACCACGCCCCAGATCAGAAAGCCGATCAAAAACACGCTGGTGACCAGACCGACGAGGCCCCAAAAGAGCTGGAACCAAAAGGTTCGGATCTGCCAGACGAAGTGGGATTCGAGCCAGGTTCCGCGCACCTCGGCGAGGCGCAGATAGTTGACGACGACGCCGATGACGGAGGTCACGCCCAAGATAAACGACAGGGCCTGCAGAAGATAGACGAAGCCGGTTGCGGCCTTGAGTGGGTCGGTCGTTTCCGGTCGAGCCGAAACCGGTTGCGCGTTGCGGGTCGATTCATCCATCGTGGCTCACCAAGGGCGATACTCGAGTCCGGGAATGGCTTCGCGATCGAAGACCGACGGCAGCTCCCGAATGAGCCGGTCCACCTCTTCGAAATCCATGTGCCGGCCGTAGGATGCCTTGGCTTCATCGATCGGCAGCTCGACCCAGTAACGGATGGAGCCGGGCTCGCGAAGGATCTGCAGGGTGTTCTCGGCACGATCGATGATCCCGAGATAATCGTCCTCATGCTGCAGGCGAGGCAGCAGTTGCTCGCGGATCTCCCGGCTGCTCACCTCCAGCGCATTCGCAGACGAGACCGACTCCCCGGAACGCTCGAATAAGTAGTAGACGCGATAGTGCATGGCTGACGATGTTCGCTCTATGTGTGCTGTGACGGTCTGGTCTCGGCACGGCGTACGGCATAAGATGCGCCCGTATCCGCGGTTCTCCGAACCCCCCTCGAGCACGCCGAGCCGGCTCGACATTCGGCGAATAGGAATCGCCGATTTCTTCCGCGCGGATGCGAGATCCCGCAATCAGGTGCGCGGCGACCCGTGCCGGACCACCTCAGAGCCCTTCGGAGACGTCGATGTCGGTTCTCAAAATGAAGCTCCACTGGCAGATCCTGATCGCCCTTGTGCTCGCGATCGTCATCGGTTTGCTGATCGAGCGCGACACCGGACTCTTCGGGGTCACCCTGTACGGGATCTTCGCCTTTCTGGGCGAGCTTTTCCTCAACGCCCTGAAGATGTTGATTGTACCCCTGATCGTGTCTTCGATCATCGTCGGGATCGCCGGAATCGGCGACTCGAGCAATCTCGGGCGTCTCGGGGGCAAGACCATCGGGTATTACGCGATGACGAGCCTGCTCGCCATCATCGTCGGGTTGCTCGTCGTCAACATCACTCAGCCAGGTGTGGTCGAGGGAACGGCCGAGGAGGTGTTCGGGCTGTCGGCCACCAAGAGCGATCTGGAGGACCAATTCGCCGACAAGGGCGCTGCCGACATCGTCGAGATCTTCCTGCGCATGGTGCCGACCAATGTCGTCGCGGCAGCCGCAGCGGGGCAGATGCTCGGGCTGATCTTCTTCAGTCTGCTCTACGGCTTCTTCATCACGCGCCTCAGCGGCACCTTGGCGCAAACACAGCTCGACTTCTGGAACGGCGTCTTCGAGGTGATGATGAAGATCACCGAGCTGGTGATGCGCTTCGCACCGATCGGGGTCTTCGCACTCGTCGCCAAGACGGTCACAGACACCGGATTGGAGGCGTTCGGGCCGCTTGCGCTCTTCTTCTTCAGCGTCGTGATCGCGCTCGGCATCCATTTTTTCGTGACCCTGCCGCTGCTGCTCATGTTGATCGGCGGGGTAAAGCCGAGCCGTCACTATCGCGCCATGGGTGCGGCGCTGCTCACCGCCTTCTCCACCGCTTCCTCCTCGGCCACGCTCCCGCTCACCATGGAATGTGTCGAGAAGAACGCCGGGGTCTCCAACCGGACCTCGAGCTTCGTGCTGCCCTTGGGCGCAACCGTGAACATGGACGGGACCGCGCTCTATGAATGCGTCGCCGTCATGTTCATCGCACAGGCTTACGGGATCCAGCTTGATCTCGCCACTCAAATGCTGATCGTGATCCTCGCGTTGCTGACCTCGATCGGCGTGGCCGGCATCCCGGCCGCCAGCCTCGTGGCCATCGCCATCATCCTGTCCGCCGTCGGACTTCCGCTGGAAGGGATCGGCCTGATCCTGGCGGTCGATCGACTCCTGGACATGATGCGCACGGCGGTCAACGTCTTCAGCGACTCCTGCGGTGCCGTCATCATCGCTAAGAGCGAAGGGGAAACCGGCATTTTGGAGAGCGATGGACCGATACCGGCTAGGGCCTAATCGGCCGCGCAACTGCGAGCCGCAACGACGCAATCGCGGCTCGTGTCGGAGGGTCGATCGATTTCCTTATTAGGAATAAAGGAATTACGATAGGGTGCGGAGGCCGAGCCGGTTCACCGACGCGGCGACCGCCCACGCACCCCCGGATCATGCCGGCCCCTTGGACCCAGCATCGCGAGCCCCGTGTCTGACCTTACCCCCTCCGACAGCGCCGAGACCACCGCCAAGCTCTTCCGCGGGCGCGTCCTCAAACCGGCCGAAGGCGTCTTCCTGTTCCATCCCAGGGCGATCGAGCGCCTGATCATCGACCATCTGGCGACCGAGGCGCGCGACATCTCGATCCCGGATCTCGCCTATTACCTGATGCCCTCCACGGCCTTTCTCACAGGCCTGGAATCGGAAAATCCGGAGGCGCTCGCCGTCATCGAGGGGCTCAATCTGCCCGACTACGTGATCCTTTTGCCGATCCCGCCCGAGCAGCGACTCGACCGCGTCGGATTCACGCGACTGCTGCGCGACTACTGGGCACGGCGTTTCGAGGCCGAGGTCGCGCGCGCCTGGCAGATCGCGCGCGACGACAATCTCGACGGGGATCCCTTCGGTCCGAGCGGGCTGACCCGCCGGATCGGCCCGCTCGCCTTGGCCGAGGTGCGCGACATCATGACGCGTGACGGGGTCGTCCCCGCGGGTATCGGCGACG
>NZ_DATITZ010000130.1:0-5238 GCF_035467215.1 Thiocapsa sp.
GGGACTCCCAGTTGTCTTCGACGAATCGGATATCATGCACGAGCGGATCGATCCCGATACGGCGCAGTGACTCGAGGTAGAGATCCTGGATCTCGAGCGGCGAAGGTTTCAGGACGACCTGGTATTGGTAGTAATGCTGGAGGCGATTCGGATTTTCGCCGTAACGTCCGTCGGTCGGACGACGCGAGGGCTGGACATAGGCGCTGCGCCAAGGCTCGGGGCCGATGGATCGCAGAAAGGTTGCCGGATGGAAGGTTCCCGCGCCCACCTCCATGTCGAGGGGCTGAAGGATGACGCATCCCTGCTCGGCCCAGTAACGCTCGAGGGCAAAAACGAGGCCCTGAAAGGTCGAGACATCCTCGCGATCGAGACTCAAGATCGTACTCCTTCGGCCCAGTGTTGACGGAAATCAAGCAGTATAGCGCCGATCGGCGAGGCCGCGGCAACGTCGCAACGATCGCCCGATCGCCGACGGCGTCCGATCGGCGCGGCCGATCCGCGGGGATCGTCTCGCCGCGCCGGCCGGTCCACGCAAATCGCGTCGTCGCCTGGTACTCTAGCGCCATCGACCCCGCGAATCCCCGGCCCCGATCCGGGCTCGAAACCCAACCTTGATTCTTCCCGCCATGCGCACGCCCAAAGACGCGTCAGCCGAACGCCGCCACGCCGTGACACACACGGCCATCGTCGGGGCGGTGATCAATCTCGTGCTGTCCGTCATGAAGATCATCGCGGGAGTCTTCGGATACTCTCAGGCGCTCGTTGCCGACGGGATCCATTCGCTCTCGGATCTCTTCTCCGACCTCTTGGTCCTTTTGGCCGGCCGCCGCGCCAGTCAAGGACCCGATCACGATCATCCATACGGGCACGCCCGGTACGAAACGGTTGCAACCCTTGTGCTGGGTTTACTGCTGATCGCCGTGGCCGTCGGCATCGCCTGGGATTCCATCGAGCGGTTGTTTCAGCCGGCAGCCTTACTCCAACCGGAGCCATTGACCCTGCTCGCGGCCTTGGCATCGATCTTGGTCAAGGAATGGCTTTACTGGTGGACGCTCGGCTATGCCAAGCGCGTCAAGTCGGATCTGCTGCGCGCCAACGCTTGGCACCATCGAACGGATGCCGTGTCTTCGGTGGTCGTCCTGGTCGGGATTGCCGGGACCATGGCCGGCCTAGCCTATCTGGACGCGATCGCGGCGGTCGTGGTCGCGATCATGATCGCAATGATCGGCTGGGAGCTGGGCTGGGAGGCCATCAACGAACTGGTCGATACCGGGCTGGAGTCCGAGCGGCTGAAGGAGGTCAAGGAGACCATTCGATCGGTCGGCGGCGTGCGTGACATCCACATGCTTCGCACCCGTCGCTATGCCGGACTGGTCTCGGCCGACGTCCATGTCCTGGTCGATCCCCTCGTCAGCGTTTCCGAAGGACACATGATCAGCCTTTTGGTGGAACATCGACTCAAGCGCGAGATCGACGAGATCACCGATGTGACCGTGCATATCGATCCCGAAGACGACGATCGGTTTCCTCCTCCGGTCGGGCTCCCGTTGAGGGCCGAGGCGATGGCCCGCCTCGCTTCGCTCTGGTCGGCGATTCCGGAGGCGAACGAGCGCGAGAGGATCGTCTTCCATTACATCCGGGGGCAGATCGACATCGAGGTCCATTTTCCGCTGGCCGCGTGCCGGCGACAGGGCGCGGATGCGGTCTCGCTGCGCGAGCGCCTCGCCGCAGCGATCACGGACGATCCGGTGTTTCGCGATGTGCGAATCCTGTTCGGGTAGCGGATGCATCATCTTGGTGCGATCGTGACCGATGAGCCTCATTGAGGTGCAACTATGCCGGAGCAGGCGGCGGATCCTCTTGTCGCCTGTTCCCCATCGGCGGGTCTCGGACGGCTGAGATCAACCGGCTACTCTTGTCGCGCCTAAAGTCTCCTCATTAAAACAAAGTCTTGAGATCACTTCGGGCTGATAGCTGCCCACCGATCCAGTCAGGGGAAGACCCCGAGCGATGTTTTGGCTCGGTAGATGCTAGACGGCCCCGAGGTGATCGACAGCGCCGGATGTCCCCGGTGTCTTCTTCGACGCGGAGGACATCCATACAGACCGACATCACCGCGACGCGCCGACCCACCGCGAGTCGTGCAGCCTGACGGGCGACCTGCTAGGCTCCAAGCCGCCTCGGCGCGCCCGAAGGCGACAGAACGACCACGCCGCCGTCCGGCCATGTTTCCCCCGAACCCACAGCAGCGGAGAAATCCCAAATGACAGATGTGATCAAAATGATCAAGGACAACGACGTGAAGTTCGTCGACCTTCGCTTCACCGACACACGCGGCAAGGAGCAGCACGTCTCCATGCCATCCCGGGTGGTCGACGAAGACCTTTTCCGGGACGGCAAGATGTTCGACGGCTCCTCGATCGCGGGCTGGAAGGGAATCGAGGCCTCGGACATGGTCCTGATGCCGGAACCCTCCACCGCCGTCATGGATCCCTTCACGGACGAGAATACCCTGATCATCCGCTGCGATATCCTGGAGCCCGACACCATGACCGGGTACGAGCGCGACCCGCGCTCCCTGGGAAAGCGTGCCGAAGCCTACCTGAAGTCGACGGGAATCGCCGATACGGCTTACTTCGGTCCGGAACCTGAGTTCTTCATCCTGGACGACGTGCGCTGGGGCGCAGACATGAGCGGCGCCTTCTACAAGATCGATTCCGAAGAGGCGGGCTGGAACTCGGAGCGCGTCTTCGCCGACGGCAACATGGGGCATCGCCCGAGCACGAAAGGCGGCTACTTCCCTGTCCAGCCGGTTGATTCGCTGAACGATATTCGCGCAGCCATGTGCCTGACGCTCGAAGAAATGGGTGTACCGGTCGAGGTGCATCACCACGAGGTCGCAACCGCGGGTCAATGCGAGATCGGCACCCAGTTCGATACCCTTGTTTCGCGCGCCGATAAAAATCAGATCACCAAGTATGTCGTTCAAAACGTTGCGCATGCCTACGGCAAGACGGCGACCTTCATGCCCAAGCCGTTGGTCGGCGACAACGGCAGCGGCATGCATGTGCATCAGTCGCTGAGCAAAGACGGCCAGAATATCTTCGCCGGCGACAAGTACGCAGGCTTGTCCGACACCGCCCTTTATTACATCGGCGGTATCATCAAGCACGCCCGCTCTCTCAACGCCTTGACCAACCCCTCCACCAACTCCTACAAACGCTTGGTGCCGGGATTCGAAGCCCCCGTGATGCTCGCCTATTCGGCGCGCAACCGCTCCGCCTCCGTTCGCATTCCCTATGTCGCCAGTCCCAAGGGCCGTCGCATCGAGGTCCGTTTCCCGGATTCGACCTGCAATCCCTACCTGGCTTTCGCCGCGATGATGATGGCCGGTCTGGACGGCATCCAGAACAAGATCCATCCTGGCGATGCCATGGATAAGGATCTCTACGATTTGCCGCGCGAAGAGGCCAAGGCCATCCCGACGGTCTGCCACTCGTTGGATATGGCCCTGGAATACCTGGACAATGACAGGGAATACCTCACCGCCGGCGGCGTGTTCACCGACGATCTGATCGATGCCTACATCGCTCTGAAGATGGGCGAGGTCACACGCATCCGCATGACCACGCATCCGGTCGAGTTCGACATGTATTACAGTCTCTAAGCTCGAGCATCTTTCGGGCGTGTAGACGAGGCCCCGTAAGGGGCCTCTTTCGTTTCCGGTTGAGCCCGAAATCCGGGTCGACTATTCTTCGGCCATGATCAAACACCTGTTCGTCGCCCTCGCTTTATTTGCGCCCCAGGGGTCTAGCGCGGAGATCTTTCGCTGGGTCGACACCGACGGACGCACCCATTTCTCGGATCGACAATCTCCGGATGCGGCGGCGCCGCGCATCGTTCCCGATACCGGTCCAGCCGGTGAATCCGCCCCGAAGGGTGCGGCTCCGGCGGGCGATGAGCCGTTTCTCGGGCCATACGCGGCCTTCGACTTCCTGGCACCGGCCACGGGAGCGGTCCTGATTCAGCCGACCGACGCGCTCGAAGTCCAGCTGCTGTTGGAGCCGCCATTGCTCGACGGGCATCGTCTTGACCTCGTACTCGACGACCGCGAGGTCCCCGTCGAGGCAGGATCGACACAATTTCAAATCCAGGGCGTCGGCTTCCAAGCGCACCGCATTCAAGCGCGCGTGCTCGATGCGCTCGGCAACATCGTCGCCTCGACCCCGTTGCTGGATGTCGAGCTGCGCCAATCGCCTCCCCCCGGGGTTTTACCCTAAGCTCCAGTTATTGAAAGGGCTTTCCCGATCGGCTCAGGCCGCGCCGCGATGGTATGAGTTTCGCATGTCCTCGGTGTCGATATGCCGACCCGAGTCCGCGTGTCGCGCCGTTCGCCTGCGTAGAGCCTGTCGCAGCCCGATCGTCGACGCCAAACCCTCCGTCTTCGCGTGCGTCCTCGGTCACGCGCGAGCTTGTCAGCCGTTCGGATGAGTAATCATGAGTATTCAGCCAGCCCCGAAGCCGGCCCTAGAGCGGACGATTCTCGATCACCTGAACACGGCTGTCCTACTATTCGACAAGGAGTTACGTCTCCTTTACCTCAATCCCGCTGCCGAGATGCTCTTTGAAATCAGCGCGCGACACATGATCGGACACCATGCTCTGGACCTCCTTCCCTGCCCCGACCATCAGGTTGAAGAGCGTCTGAAAGCCGCCTTGGATTCGCGCCACCCCTTTACCGAACGAGAGATCAATGTCGTCGCGGGCGACGGGCGCACCAAGACGGTGAACTGCACCGTCTTGCCGTTGCACCATTTCGATGCGCAGGATCAAGTGCTCGTCGAGCTCGCGCAGGTCGACCGCCAACTTCGGATCACCCGCGAGGAACATCTGCTTTCTCAGCACCAGGCAACCCAGGCCCTGATCCGGGGTTTGGCGCACGAGATCAAGAACCCGCTCGGCGGACTGCGCGGTGCCGCGCAGTTGCTCGAACAGGAGCTACCCGACCCCGGGTTGCGTGAATACACGCGAATCATCATCGACGAGGC
The DNA here is from genome assembly GCF_035467215.1 of Thiocapsa sp. Lineage (GTDB taxonomy): Bacteria > Pseudomonadota > Gammaproteobacteria > Chromatiales > Chromatiaceae > Thiocapsa. Next base: position 5,049 of record NZ_DATITZ010000130.1, read on the forward strand.
CGACCGGCTCCAGGAGCTGGTCAACCGTATGGTCGGCCCCAGTCGCTTGCCGCGACGTGCCTCGGTCAACATCCACAATGTCCTCGAGCATGTCCGTGGACTTATCCTCGCGGAGTCGCCGACGGGTCCCCGCGTGCAGCGTGACTATGACCCGAGTATCCCGGATTTCATGGCTGATCAGGACCGCTTG
>NZ_DATITZ010000131.1:0-8545 GCF_035467215.1 Thiocapsa sp.
CCCGGTTGGCATCTTGGCCACGCGCCACACGCCGCTACGTGCGGCTACCAACGGAAGTTTAGCCTTCCGTCGCTCAACCGGGGCCGCCCGATACCGGAGCTCACCCCATGACTCGTCGGTCTGAGGCGAAGCCTCGCTAGAGGTGGACGGCGACCTTTACGTCTTCGTGAGCGCGCTTTCGACCCACACCGCCAATCTGATTGAAACGGGTCGTGTCAGCGTGCTCTTCATCGAGGAGGAGACAACGGCCGCGCACCCGTTCGTGCGTCGACGTCTGAACTTCCAATGCCGGGTGGAGGAGATCGCGCGCGACCGAGACGGGTACGAGGCCGTCCTCGATCAGTTCGAGACCCGTTTCGGCGGTCTGGTTGCGACCTTGCGCACCTTGGCGGACTTTCATCTCCTGCGATTGCACCCGGAGCGCGGGCGCTATGTGAAAGGGTTCGGCAAGGCGTTCGCCATCGACGATGTCGGGCTTGCCCGAATCCGGCATCTTCGCGAGAGCGGCCGTCGCGTCGTTCCGGGAGACGATTCCGCAGTCTGAATACCAGTGCGGGCTACGCGATCGCTGCTCGGCAAATCATTCGCGAGCTGCGTGAATCGACCAAGCGACGTCCGCCGCTTGGCGGTTGCCCGCGACATCGTGCACCCGAAAGACCTTCACGCCGGCTAAGACGCCGATGGTTGTGGTCGCGCAGGTCGCCGGCATGAGGGCGGCGAGGTCCGGCTCCCGACAGATGGCGCCGAGGAAGCGCTTGCGGCTTGCCCCGAGCAGAACGGGCGGTCCGAGGCGGACCAGCTCGCCCAACCCGGCCATGAGCGCGAGGTTATGCTCGTGCGTCTTGCCGAATCCGATACCCGGATCGGTCAGGATCTGCTCCTGCGCGACCCTCGCAGCCAACGCCGCTTCGATGCGCTCGGCAAGAAAGTCGCGAACCTCTGTAACCACGTCGGCATAGCTCGGGTTCTGCTGCATCGCCTCCGGCATCCCTTGGCGATGCATCAAGACAATCGGCACGCCCCGATCGGCCGCCAAGGCGAGCATGGCCGGATCGTCGCGTCCGGCGGAGGTGTCGTTGATCCAGTCGGCGCCAGCGTCGAGCGCGGCCTCGGCCACCCGGGCGGAGGTGGTGTCGATACTGAGTTGGGTGCTGCTCGGCACGCATTCGCGCAGACGCAGGATCACCGGGATCACCCGGCGCTCTTGCTCCTCGGCGGGGACCGGCTGCGAGCCGGGCCGCGTGGACTCCCCGCCGATGTCGATCAGGTCCGCGCCTTCGTCGATCATTGCGAGAGAATGTTGCACGGCAACAGCGGTTTCCGAGTAACGACCGCCGTCGGAGAAGCTGTCGGGCGTCACGTTAAGGATGCCCATGATGAGGGGCGGCGTGTCTTGCCCCGACGGCGTGCTGTTCATCTGCCTGACTCCGGTCGATTGGTTTTGACCTTGCGCGGGGGATGCGTGCATGATCCCGACGCATTGTGCGGTCGTTGAGCATCGCCTGCGGATCTCCCCGGCGGATCTCCACCGAAGGATAACGCCGACTCGGCCTTACGCATCTATCGGGATCTCGGACCGGGATCGGAACGAAGCCCCCGTCGAGGAGCAAACGGAAAGGGTACCGAAATGAGCAGTGTCAGGATTGGTTTGATTGGTGCGCTCGCGAGCGTCGCGTTGACCGCGGGTTGTGCGACGGGTGGGCAGTCGGGCAACTTGCCGACCGTGACGAATCCCTCCGAAGCGGCGAATATCACGCTTTATCGAGACGGCGCCCTGGCGGGCTGGTTCGCCACTATGCGCGTCGAGCTCGACGGCCAGGAGATCTATCGCATCGGGCGCAACGAGGCGTTTACATTCACGGTGGATCCGGGACAGTACCTGTTGGTCTATACGCTCGGCTTCAACGAGTGCCGCAAGGTTATTTGGGCCGATGTGCGGGAGAATCAGCGGATACGGTTGTCGCCCACCTGTACTTAAACCGCGTCCCTGGGGCGGTGGTCTAGGCTCGAGCGGGATTCCCCGTGGGAGGATTCCAGGAGGGCGGTGGAGGACGCGGTTTAAGGAGATGAATGCGAATGGTTTGGGCGGCATTCGTCGGGTTTGAGTGGGGCAGACCCGTAGGTTGCGCTGACGGTAGGAAGCGCAACGTCCGCCCACGGTTGGTCGTGCTTGGCAAGTCTCGGCATCAGCGACGCCCTGATCGGATCGGGCCACCCGCCTGGAGGGAATCGGCGCCGGCGATCGCCGCAAAGCGGCGAAACCCCGGGATCGACGACTTGCAGTCGTCTTCTTCCCCAGATCTCACGGCCAGCGAGGTCTCGGGCTCGACTCCAATTTCGATGCAGCCCCGGTCTCCGGTCTTCGGAACGACGCTCGGCACCGCGGGTGCGTTACCGCACCGCATCATACTCCAGCAAGAATGTGACCAAGGTCACGGTATCGTGCCCTTTCGGCCGTGGTCCGAGCGATGCCGGGGGGTGGGTCCGAGGCGTGGGCGTTGCCCTCGTTCACCGAATGGACCGAGGATGACGGAAAAGGACGTTTTTCGGCTGCGGGGGTTGCATGCCGGTTAGCGCTCAAGGCGGTTCAGTCCGGATCGCGCTCGCTGACCGATGCCTCGAAGGCCGATGTCGCCGAATGCGCGTAGTCGTCGCCGACGCGACTGACGAAGAAGGCGCCGACGCCGAGTGATTCGGCCAAGCTCAAGCCGCGCTCGGGCCCGAGGACCAGGAAGGTCGTCGCCAGGGCGTCGGCGGTCGCGCAGTCCTCGGTGATGACGGTGACCGAGGCCAAGGCGTGCGCGACCGGCCGGCCGGTGCCGGGATCGATGGTGTGCGAATAGATCCGTCCGTCTTGCTCGAAGAAGTTTCGATAATCGCCGGAGGTCGCCATGGCGTCGTCCTCGAGCGCGACGATTCGGTAGACGGACCGCGAGGTTGCCTCCGGGCGCTCGATGGCGATGCGCCAGGGCTGATCGCCGGGTTTGGTCCCCTTGGCCCCGAGCTCCCCGCCGATCTCGGCGAGGTAGGCAGTCACTCCGAGCCGGTCCAGCAGGTCCGCGACCTGATCCACACCGTAGCCTTTGGCGATGGCGGACAGGTCGACATACAGCTCGGGGTGCGCTTTGCGCAGTGCCGGCGGTTGATCGCGCACGTCGAGCTTGTCATGGCCGACACGCGTGCGGGTCTCATCGATGGTCTGCTGGTCCGGAATCCGAAACGGGTGGGCATCCGGTCCGAAGCCCCACAGATTCACCAGCGGACCGACGGTGACGTCGAAGGCACCGTCGCTCAGGTCGCTGATGGATTGCGCGCGGGCGACGAGATCGGCCAGCTCCGGGTCGACCGGAAACCAATCCGTCGATCGGCTCGCATTGAAACGCGACAGCTCGGAGTCCGGGCGATAGGTCGACATCAGGGCGTTGACGGTGTCCAGACGGGCATCGATCTGCGCTTTGAGCGCATCGGCCGTCAGACCCGGGGGAAGGTCGACGAGCTTGACGCTGTAGGTGGTCCCCATGGTGCTGCCGTGGATCTCGACGAGCGCATCGGGTTCGCTGCATCCGCTCGCCAGTAGAAACGCGACGAGCAAGAGTAGGTAGGCCGATGCTTGGATCCGTGCTGAAAGGCTCAAGCGCATGCGGTCTATTCCGGGTTTGGGCTGCTGCGGCATGTTTCTAAACCGCATCCAGAGCGAGATGCTCATTTTCGAGTGAGTTCGACGTTCGGTGTATCCACGGCCCTGAGCAGGGGCGCGGTTCAACAGGGGTAGGGAGATGCCTCGGTCTGCTCTGGTGTGCATCTTAACCCGGCTGACCCGGAGTGCATCGAGTGTCGGTCCCTGAGATGGTCGAGTTGGGCTCGATCTCGCGGGTTGTCCGAGCGGTGGAAGAGGACGACTGCAAGTCGTCTATCCCGGGGGCAGGGGCTCAGCGTTGATTGCAGGTCTTGCTTCCGGCGGCTGCCATGAACGAGGTCCGACCGCTCCGTGATTGCGGAGCGAGCCGGCGGGGGAGTATCAGGTCTCCAGGCACGGCCGAGGAGCGACACGCTGGTCGTGTCCCCGGGGCTCCGAAACCGAAGGATCCGTATCCTGTTCGACGACCAGGAGCTCGTGACGGAACAGGAGAGGCAAGAAAAGATAAGTCGAAGCGGCGGCGATGCCCACGAGCGTGAGGTTGTCGATATACATGGCGATGAAAAGCGATTCGGACATGAGTGATATTGCTTCAGTACTTTAGCAAACACTAACGCGCTGTCAATGCGCCGCTTGTTGATGGCGAGCTTGTGGGATAGATTCAGTAAACCAATTGAGAAAATAGATAAATGTCATGGACGACGGGAGTCGTGACTGATGGCCGATCCGATCGCCCCGCCTCCTCCCGAATCCGTGTCCTCGTCCTCCGCGGACGCGTTGCCGCCGCTCGGTCTCGCCGGTCGGATTGCGCGGACCTTCATCAATACGCCGGTTACGCCGATGCTCCTGTTCGGCGCGCTTTTCCTAGGGATCCTGGGTCTGCTGTTCACGCCGCGACAGGAGGATCCGCAGATCTCGGTCCCGATGATCGACATCTTCGTGCAGTATCCGGGGGCGTCCGCGCAGCAGGTCGAGCGTCTGGTGACCGATCCGCTCGAACGGATCATGAAGGAGATCAAGGGTGTTCGGCACGTCTACTCGGCCACTCAGCGCGGGGCGGCCATCGTGACCGTGCGCTTCGAGGTCGGCGAGGAGATGGGGGCTTCGATCGTCAAGGTTCACGACAAGCTCCAGTCGAACATGGACCGCATGCCCCCGGACGTGCAGATGCCTCTGGTCAAACCGGTCGGTGTCGATGATGTCCCGGTGGTGACGCTCACCCTCTGGTCCGAGGATGTCGAGGATCATCAGCTGCGCAAGCTGGGCCTCGACCTGCTCCAAGCGGTCGGCTCGCTGCCCGATGCCGGCAAGGGATTCGTCGTCGGCGGGCGCGAGGATCAGATCCGCGTCGAGGTCCTGATGGAGCGACTCGCCGGGCACGGCATCACCCTCGATCGCATCGCCAACACCATCCGTACCGCCAACTCCGAGCAGACCACGGGTGTAAGCGAATCGGGCGATACCGCCTTCAATGTCTATTCGGGCTCCTTCCTGCGCAATGCCGAGGATGTCGGTCGGCTGGTCATCGGCAACCGCGGTGACTATCCGCTCTATCTGCGCGACATCGCCACGGTCGAGCATGTCCCGCAGGACACCAAGCAGATCGTCAGCCATTACACCGGACCGGCCTACGAGGGCGAGCATCGCGCCGACGGGACCCAGGCCGTGACCGTGGCGATCGCCAAGAAACAAGGAACCAACGGCGTGACGGTCGCGCTCGAGATCCTCGACAAGGTCGAGGAGCTCAAGTCGACGCTCATCCCGTCGAACGTCCATATCGAGGTCACGCGCAACTACGGCAAGAGCGCCAACGACAAGGTCAACGAGCTGCTGCAGGCGATGTTCGAGGCGGCCGTCATCGTGGCCATCCTCTGTCTGGTCGGCCTTGGTGCGCGGGCCGCCTTCGTGGTCATCACGGTCATTCCGGTGGTGATCCTGCTGACCATCTGGTGGGCCTGGATGGTCGACTACACCATCGACCGGGTCAGTCTCTTCGCGCTCATCTTCGCCATCGGCATTCTGGTCGACGATGCCACCGTCGTGGTGGAGAACATCTTTCGCCACTGGCTCGAAAGCGGCAAGACGACCATCGAGACGGCGGTGCGGGCGGTCGACGAGGTGGGCAATCCGACCATCCTCGCCACCTTCACCATCATCGCAGCGCTCTTGCCGATGGGTTGGGTGAGCGGCCTGATGGGGCCGTACATGCGTCCGATTCCGGTGCTTGGATCCTCGGCCATGTTCTTCTCGCTGGTGGCCGCCTTCGTCTTCACGCCTTGGTTTGCGTTGCGCGTTCGTCCGCGGCTTGCCGCACTCGAGAAGGCGGAGCGACGCGAAGAGCAGACGCGCCGATGGGTCAGCGCCGTCTATCGGCCCTTGGTGATGCCGCTGATCCGCAAGCGGAGCGTCGGCATCGCCTTCCTGGTCGGTACCATCCTCACCACGGCCGGTGTCTGCGTGCTCTTCTACACACAGACCGTCCCGGTGAAGATGCTGCCGTTCGACAACAAGCCCGAGTTCAGCGTGGTCGTCAACATGCCCGAGGGAACGGCACTCCCGGTCACCGCGAACGCGGTTCGCCAACTTGCCCGGAAGGTACGCACCATGCCCGAGGTGACCGCCGTCCAGACCTATGTCGGAACGGCGCAGCCCTTCAACTTCAACGGCATGGTGCGTCACTACTATCTGCGCGAGCGACCCTGGGAGGGTGATCTCCTGGTCATGCTCAAGGACAAGAACGAGCGCGAGCTCGGCAGCCACGCCTTGGCCGTCGCCGCGCGCGAGATGCTGACGCCGCTGGCGCATGAGCTCGGCGCCCGGATCGCGGTGGTGGAGATGCCTCCCGGCCCGCCGGTGCTCCAGACCGTCGTGGCCGAGGTCTACGGGCCCGATGCCCAGACCCGCCGCCGGGTCGCGGCCGATCTGACCGAGATCTTCGAAGAGGTCGAGGGTATTGTCGATGTGGACAGCTATGTGGCCGAGCCCTACAGCTACTGGCGCTTCGAGGTGGATGCCGAGAAGGCCGTGCGGATGGGGATCTCGGTCGACAGCATCAATCGCAACCTCGCCATGGCGATGGGCGGCTACAAGCTCGGCGACGTCAAGCGCGGCGTCGTTCAGGAGCCGACCTATATCGTCCTGCAGATCCCGCTCGCCAACCGGGCCGAGATCGGCAGTCTGGCCAGCCTGCCGATCCAGTCCGAGATGGGTGGGCAGGTGCCGCTCGGCGAGCTGGGGCGCTTCGTCCAGCAGCAGGAGGACCCGGTCATCTATCACAAGGATCTGCGGCCGATGGAATACGTGGTCGGCGAGATGGAGGGCCGCCTCGGTGCCCCGATCTACGGGATGTTGGAGGTCGAAGACCGCCTCGAGAACTATCGTGCGCCCGACGGGGTGCAGATCAGCGGGATGCCGCGGGGTCTGATTGGACCGCCCTCGAGCGACCGCCAATCCGGATTCGAGTGGTCCGGCGAGTGGACCGTGACCTACGAGACCTTCCGCGACATGGGGCTCGCCTTCATCGCCGCGCTGGTGCTCATCTACGGGCTCATCGTCTGGGAGTTCCGTAACTTCAAGATCGCCGGGCTCATCATGTCGCCCATCCCGCTGACCCTGATCGGGATCGTGCCGGGGCACCTCGTCATGGGAGCCGAGTTTACCGCGACCTCCATGATCGGACTGATCGCACTCGGTGGCATCATCGTGCGCCAGTCGATCCTGATCGTGGAGTTCGTCAAGATCGAGGTCGCCAAGGGCAAGACTGTCAAGGAGGCGGCGGTCGCCGGCGCCGAGATCCGGATGCGACCTATCCTCATCACCTCGCTCACCTTGATGGCCGGCGCCTGGGCCATCATCGAGGATCCCATCTTCCAGGGGATGGCCGTCAGTCTGCTGTTCGGCGCCGGTGTCGCGACCCTGATGGCGGTGATCGTCATCCCGCTCGGCTGCATCAGCCTGTGCCGCGAGTTTTATCTGGTGGAGACGGCGAGCGGGGAACGGGCGCTGTCGGCGAGCTACGGCGAGATCGAGGGTGTCCCGATGCCCGATCCACCTGCATCCCGTGCGGCCCGAGCGCGACCTGCGGGCGGGACACCCTGGTTGCTTCGACTTTGGAGCGCGCTCGTCGGCGTTGTCTTCAGCGTGATCGACGGTGTCGGGAGACTCCTTGGCGGGTTGCGACAGCGCCGATCCGGCAGGTCGGGCCAGGCTTCCGATTCGGCTTCCGGCTCGGTGACGAACGCCGCGGTCGCTCAAGGGGACACGGCCTCAGGTGGCTCGGTGGCCGAGTCGCGTGCCGAGCCGGCGCCGCAGGCCGCTGCCGTGAAGCGGTCGTCGGCTGCCGCCCGAAAGCCGGCGCGAGCGCCGAGAAAGGCGGCGAGCAAGGCGGTTGCGGACGATGCGACGACTGTGAAGAAGCCGCGGGCCAGGCGCGCGACGAAAAAGACCGCGGACAAGCCTGAAGACCCGGGCGAGCGCTGATCAACATCGGTAGGATATCAACATGTACCGGAGTTCTTTATCGAGGTATCCGTCTTGAACGTGACGTATGACCAGGATCTCGTGCGTTGGGCTCGCGAGACCGCCGAGCTGATTCGGGAAGGATCTTGGCAAGCGGTGGATGTCGAGCATCTGGCAGAGGAGCTGGAGGATTTGAGCAAGAGCGAAAGACGGGCCATTGCGAGCCAGCTCGTGCGCCTGCTATTGCACCTCCTGAAATGGCAGTATCAACCCGAAAGACGCTCCGATAGCTGGATCGATTCGATCACCGATGCCCGGCTCCAGATCGAGCTCGCCATCCAAGACAGCCCGAGTCTGCGCTCTTACCCGACCCTGGTGCTCGTACAGAGCTACCAGCGTGCGAGACGCAGCGCGGCGATGCAGACGGGCCGGCCGCTCGAGACCTTCCCC
>NZ_DATITZ010000132.1:0-4001 GCF_035467215.1 Thiocapsa sp.
CCGGATTCAGCCAGGTCGGGGCGATCTGCGGCAAGGACGCCTGTGGTGTGAAGGCCAAGATTCGGGGCAGGACCTCGCGATAGATCGGATTGGCGATCGTCAGGCCCCGACCCGGCGCCATCCGACAGAGACCGAGATCGATGAGGTATTGGATGTCGTCCTCGGGCACCTCGCCCAAGGCGGTCCCGGCCAACATCGGCTCGATGACCCGGCGCACACGCGGCTCGCGCAGCTTGTCGGCCAGCTGGTCCAGATGCGTGACCCGACGCAGGATGAGGTTCTCCTTGGCCTGCTCGATCATCTCCAACGTGATCGGGCGGCTGCGGTCACGGCCTTGGCGCATCTCGAAACAGGTTTCGTAGGCCAGCGCGTTGACCAGCCAAGGCTGGCCGACCGTCAGCGTCCAGACCCTCTGCATCGCCTCCTCGGTAAACGTCTGACCGGTCTCGGCGGTATGCTCCTGCAACAGCGCTCTTACCTCCGCGGCATTGAAATCGCCCAAGCGCAGAGACTGAGCCTTGATGTTGAAGGCACTGCCGCCGGTGATCGGCGCCTCGGAGCTGGAATGGATGCGATAATCGCGCAGATCCCGCACACCACACAGAATCACCGTTTGCGGAAAACCCGTGGGGCGCTGCGAATAGCCCGCGCGTAACTGGCGCAACAGCGAGATGAGCGTGTCGCCGACCAGCGCATCGACCTCGTCGAGAAGCAGGACCGTCGGCCGCGGCGACTGCGCGCTCCAGCGCGCCAGAAACTGGCCCAGCGCGACCGTTGCCGACTGCTCGGCGAGCACCTCGCGCGCCAAGGCTTGAGGCGCGGAGTCGCCGAGCCAGAAGTGTGCGCTGTTCGCCAGGGTCTGCACGATGCCGGTCATCGCCAATTCGACATTCTCGCGAGCGGGCTGCGCCGTTTCGATATTGGCGTAGAGCGCCAGATAACGCCCCTCCCGATTCAGATACTCCATCAGAGCCAGTAGACAGGTGGTCTTGCCGGTCTGCCGAGGGGCGTGCAGGAGGAAATATTTTTCCTGGTCGATGAGAGTCAGCACTTGCGCCAGATCCCAACGCTCCAGCGGAGGAAGAGAATAGTGCTTGTCTTGTTTGATCGGACCTTCGGTGTTGAAGAAACGCATGAGGAAACTCCGGGGCTGTCAGGGCAGGCCGAGCGCCAAATTATCACATTCGTTCGGATGAACATCCCGCCGGGACGCGCCCGAGATCGGCCGCGACGACCTGTGGTTCCCCCTAGCGCGACCGGCCCGCTTAGCCTATCTTCGAGGCTCAGGGCTCGATGGCATTGCCGGTCAGGGCTGCGCACCTTCGATCCTGTCGCTTTCTCCATTGGTGCAGTCCAGCAGGGGTAGCCGGGATGATGGGATCGACCACGCGTTTCCTGACCGCGGCGTTCTTAGGCGTTGCCGCGCTCGGGACATCGATCGTCGGCGCGACGAGCTTCCCCACCAGCGAGTATTTGACCGGAAGCTGGGGCGGGGCGCGCGATCGCTGGAACGATGCAGGCTTCACGTTCAACCTGAACTACACGGCCGAGCCGATGTTCAACATCGACGGCGGCGAGATCCTCGGCGGGACCTACGCCGACAATATCGCGCTCGACGTCTTGATGGATCTCGAGCGCTTGTTCGGCATCCCGAGCACCAGCCTGCTGGTGAAGGTCTCCAAACGCGACGGCGACAGCGTCTCGGCGCGGTTCGTCGCTCCCTCTGAAGGCGGCAACACCTTCACGGTGCAGGAGCTCTACGGCGGACAGAACGTCAAGGTCGCGAATGTCCAGTTCATCACTCGGCTGTTGGACGACCGGCTCGATCTGGCCTACGGGCGACTGATCGCAAACGACGATTTTCTACGCTCGGACCTCTACTGCCAGTTCGTCAACAATTCATTCTGCGGCAGCCCCAAGCCGGTTTTTCTCCAGAACCCCTTCACTTTCACCGCCTATCCGCTCGCGACCTGGGGCGCGCGCGTACGCTACGACACCCCGTCACGCGTCTGGACCTTCCAGGCGGCGATCTACGATGGCGATCCGGAGCTCAAGGACGGCGACCCGACCAGTCGGAGCCACAACGAGCACGGTCTGACCTGGGGCCTCGGCAACAACGGTGCGACCTTGGCCGGCGAGATCCACTATCACCTCAACCGCGACTCGGACCAGGCGCTGCCCGGTGTCTACAAGATCGGCGGCTTCTATCTGACCGGCGACTATCAGGATTTCGGCCGCCTCTCCGACCCTACGGCGACCGTCACCGGAAACGGGATGATCTGGCTGCTCGCCGATCAGAGGCTCTACCGGGTCTCACCCGGCAGCGCGCGCGGGCTCTCGGCCTTCGGCGCCCTGGTTTTCAGCCTCACCGACGAGGCCAACCAGATGTCGAGCTATTTCAACGTCGGCCTGGTCTACGAGGGGCTGTTCGATGGACGCCCGCAGGATCGGACCGGGCTCGGCATCACCACCGGCTGGTACAGCGACGCCTACGACGACGGCCTCGTCGCAGCGGGACTGCCGAGCAAGAGCTACGAGGCGGCCATCGAGCTGAACCACGGCTTTGTCCTGCCGCGCGGGATCCTGATCCAGCCGGACATCCAGTACAGCATCCGCCCGGCCGGTACGGGCGAGATCGACAACGCGTTTCTGATCGGCGCCAAGGTCAGCATCAACTTCTGATCCGAGCCGCGGGAGATTCAAGCACATGGCCGTCGTCGAGCTGAAGGCGCCGTTGGATGGCGTCATCCTTCCCCTGGAGCAGGTCCCGGACCCGGTGTTCGCGCAGAAGATGGTCGGGGACGGTGTCTCGATCGATCCGATGAGCGCACTCCTGATCGCGCCCTGTGCCGGCACCGTGACCCAGGTGCATCGCGCCGGGCACGCCGTGACCCTGACCACGGACGAGGGCATCGAGGTGATGATGCACATCGGCCTGGATACGGTCTCGCTCAAGGGCCAGGGCTTCACCCCGAAGGTCGCGCAAGGCGAGCGGGTCGAAGCCGGGACTGCGCTGATCGCATTCGATGCGGATTTCCTCGCGACCCACGCCAAGAGCCTGCTCACCCAAGTGGTGATCACCAACGGCGAACGTGTCGCGCAGCTCGAGGCCGCGACCGGACGGGTGCGCGCCGGGCAGGATGTCTGTCTGACGCTGCGCCTGGCCGAGACAACCGCCGAATCCGGTGTCGCGGAGGGCCGGCGAGTGGTCTCGGATGCCATCCTGATCCCGAATCCGACCGGCCTACATGCTCGCCCGGCGGCGGTGCTCGCCAACCTGGCCAAGCGCTTCAAGTCGCGGATCCTGGTGCAACGCGGCGAGGATCAGGGCAACGCCAAGAGCGTCGTCGCGCTGATGGGGCTGGAAATCGAGCACGGCGACAAGGTGCAGCTGATCGCCGAAGGGCCGGACGCCGCCGAGGCGATCGCGGCGCTGGCCCCCGAGCTTGCGGCGGGTCTCGGAGATGAAGGGACGCATCCGGCCCCCGCGCCCGCGACGACCGAGATCGGGGAGGACGCCGCTCCGGCGCCGCGCCCGCGCTCGGACGATCCGAATCTGCTGCTCGGCGTCTCGGCCTCGCCGGGGCTCGCCGTCGGCACGATCTTTCAGCTGCGCCGCACCGAGATCGATGTGCCGGAGCACGCCGAGTCTCCGAACCGCGAGCGTCGCCGTCTCGACGACGCCTTCGATACCGCGAAGGTCCAGCTCGAATCGCTCCAGTCGGAGCTCCAAGCCCAGTCCGATCCGGGCAAGGCGGCCATCTTCGCCGCGCATCAGGAGCTGCTCGAAGATCCCGACCTCATCGACATCGCCGAGAGCGCCATCGCCAAGGGCAAGAGCGCGGCCTTCGCCTGGCAGCAGGCCTACCGGACCCATGCCGAGCGGCTCGCCGGATTGAGCAATCCACTGCTCGCGGGACGCGCGAACGACCTGGAGGATGTCGGCCGGCGTGTGCTCGCCATCATCACCGGGCAGCCGATCGAGGAGCCCGAGATCCCGC
>NZ_DATITZ010000133.1:0-7753 GCF_035467215.1 Thiocapsa sp.
TCCCCGGAGAGCATCAGCGCGTCCGCTTCCTCGTAAACCGCATTCGCCACATCGGTGACCTCCGCGCGTGTGGGCGTGGGGTTGGTGATCATGGATTCCAGCAGTTGGGTGGCAACGATGACGCGGGTGCCGAGATCGTGGCAGCGCCTGACGATCCGGCGTTGAAGAATCGGAAGCTCCTCAAACTCAACCTCGGTCCCAAGGTCACCGCGGGCAATCATGATGACATCCGCCTCGCTGATGATGGCATCGATATTGCGGATCGCCTCCTGGTCCTCGATCTTGGCGATGAGCTGGGCATCTCCTTCAAGCGCCTTCATCGCATCGCGCAACTCGCGAACGTGGGCCGCGTCTCTTACGAAAGAGCCGGCGATGTAGTCCGCCTCGCACTCGACGGCCAGATCCAGGTCCTTTTGGTCCTTTTCCGTGAGCGCGGGAAGGTTCAGGCGGACTCCTTCCCCGGGTCGGAATTCCAATCCGGGACAACCCGTCCGAGAACGGCCTTGGCCGCCGCGTCGTCACCATCGGCCAGAGCTTGGCCGAGATCGCTCAAGGCGGATTCGAGCAGGTCGGCGCCGGGTGCTTCGGTTCGGCGGGCGATGTGGATGCGCGGGTGAGGGGTATCGGCGAACCCTTCGGAGGGATAGAACAGCTCCTCGAACAGTTTCTCGCCGGGGCGCAGCCCGGTGTACTCGATCTTGATATCGCGCTCCGGTACCCGTCCGGACAGACGGATCATCTGCTCGGCCAGATAGCGGATCTTCACGGGCTCACCCATGTCGAGCACAAAGGTCTCGCCGCCCTTGCCGATCACCGCCGCCTGCATGATGAGCTGGCAGGCCTCCGGGATGGTCATGAAGAAGCGTTCGATGTCGGGATGGGTGACGGTCACGGGTCCACCGCGCTCGATCTGTTGCTGGAAGCGCGGCACCACGCTGCCGGCCGACCCCAACACGTTGCCGAAGCGCACCGTCATGAAGCGACAGGCGGAGCGGGTCTGAATGTCTTGGCAGAGCAGCTCCGCGAAACGCTTGCTCGCCCCCATGACGTTGAAGGGGTTGACCGCCTTGTCGGTCGAGATGAGCACGAAACGCTCGCAGCCCCACAGATCCGCGGCGGAGGCGATCATGCGGGTCCCGATGACGTTGTTGTGCAGCGCCGCCTGGATCTGGTCCTCCAGCAGGGGAACGTGCTTGTAGGCCGCGGCGTGGAAGACGACATCCGGTCGCAGGCGCTTGAAGAGGTCGTTGATCGCGACCGCATTGGTGACATCCACCAGGTAACGGGCCAAGACCGGGGGGTTCGGGCTGTCGAGCAGCTCGGTCTCGATTCGGTACAGGTTGTACTCGCCATGATCGAGCAGGATCAGCCGACGCAGACCGCAGCTGCGCAGCTGGCGACAAAGCTCCGAGCCGATCGAGCCGCCCGCCCCGCTGACCAACACCACGCGATCCGCCAGACCGTCGCGAATGCCCTCCCAATCCAAGGTCACCGGCTCACGTCCCAGCAGATCCTCGATCGAGACCGAGCGCAATTGATTCACGCTCACCTGACCCGCCATCAACTCCTTGATCTGGGGTACGGTGCGGAAGGGCCGCCCGGCGGACTCGCAGAGCCCGACAAGCCGGCGCATCTCGTGGGTGGAGGCGCTCGGCGCGGCCAAGAGGACGACGTCGATCCCGAAGGTCTCCACCAGTTGCGGGATGTCGTGGGTCGTGCCGCGGATCGGCACCCCGTGCACCACACCGCCTTGACGGCGCGGTTTGTCGTCGACGAAGGCCACCGGGACATATCCCGAATGGCGATCGCGCAGCAGGTCACGGACCAACATCTCGCCGGCGCGGCCGGCGCCGACGATCAAGACCCGCTTTCCGCCGCTGAAATCCAGATGCCGGTCTTTCATCCATCGATAGAGGAGTCGCGGCCCGGCTAAGAGCATCAGCTGAAAGATCACGAACAGCGCCGGCAATGACCGCGGGATATAGGCCATCCGGTTGAAGGCGAAGAGCAGGAAGAGCAGCAGGGTGGTGCCGACCAGGACGGCTTGTGCGATCCGCACGAGATCGTCCATCGACGCAAAACGCCAGACCCCGCGATAGAGCCCGAACATCCAATAGACCGAGCCGATGACCACCACGACGAACGGGAGGGTCTCGATGGCCTCGTCGATGAATTCCGGCGGCACATAGCCGAGATTGAAGCGCATCCAATACGCCAAACCCCAAGCCAACGGGATCATCAGCATGTCGTGCAGAAAGACCAGGAGGCGCGAGCGTGCGCGCTGGAGCCAAACCTTCATCGCGGGAGGCCTTCGCTCGGGCTTTTGGGCATTGACGCAAAGATCCGGCCCGACGGGTGACGGGTGGTCGCAAACGGGCTTTCCACGGTTACTCCGGCAGGCGGGCGGCGGCGATGACGCCTATGTTAACACTGCGGCCTCGGGTTCAAATGCTGCTGCGGGCGATGGCCTTGCTCGTCACCCCGCACAAGCCTGCGCCTGATGAGAAAGAAATCGTCCGCTAGGCTCAGGGAATGCGGACCTTGATCCCGGGAAAGCGCTGCAGCAGAACGTCTTGTAGGGCGGTTTTGGCGCCGTGCTCGCCGTGGACGAGGATGACCTCACGGGGTGGTGGTGACATGGCGCCGATGAAGTCGAGCAGATCCTGTTGGTCGGCATGGGCGGAATAGCCGCCGATGGTATGGATGCGGGCGCGGATGTCGTAGCGGCGGCCGTCGAGCTCGACATAACCGCTGCGGGGTCCGTAGCGTTGGATGTCGCGGCCCGGCGTGCCGGCGGCTTGATAGCCGACAAAGAGGACATCGTGGCGCGGATCGCCGAGCATGGCCTTGAGGTAATTGACGATCCGCCCCCCGGCGCACATGCCGCTCGCGGCGATCACGATGGCTGGGCGATGCTCGCGCGCAAGGTATTCGACCATGCGCAGATGGGCGGCGTGATCGTCGACGGTCAGCATTCGATCGAACGCCAGCGGATGGCGCCCGGCCGCAACGCGGGCCTCGGCCTCGCGGTCCCAGTGCGCGCGCAGTCGACGGTAGCCGGCGGTCAGATCCGCCGCCAGCGGTGAGTCCAGCACCACCGCGAGATCCTCCCAACGCCATTTGCCTCCGCTGCCTTCGGTGCCGCGGTTCTCGTGCACCAAGGTTTCCAGCTCGTAGAGCAGCTCCTGCGTTCGCCCGATGCTGAAGGCCGGGATCAAAAGGGTCCCGCCGTCCTCGAAGGCGTGCTCGACCATGGTCCGCAGGCGCTGATGACGCGTGCTGCGGTCCTCGTGGATGCGGTCGCCGTAGGTGCTCTCCAGCACCACGACATCGGCGGATTCCGGAGGGGTCGGATCCGGCAGCAGCGGGGTATGCGGCGCGCCGAGGTCTCCCGAGAAGAGCACACGCGTGGTGGTCCCGGCGTGGGTCAGGTCGCATTCGACGTAGGCGGAGCCGAGGATGTGACCGGCTTGCTGCAGACGGATGCGCAGTGAAGGTTCGCCCGCGATCAAGGGGTACCAGTCCCCGTAGGGCAGCGGGACAAGGCGTGCCTGCAGTCCGCGCAGGACGGCTTGGATGAGAGCCGTATCGCGGGTGACGCCGACCTTCAGTGCGTCCTCCAAGACCAGCGGCAGAAGCTCCGCGGAGGCCTCGCTGCACAGGATCGGGCCGCGAAAGCCGGCAGCCAGGAGATGGGGGAGGCGCCCAACATGGTCGATGTGCACATGCGTCAGGATCAGCGCCTGGATGCGATCGACCGGGAAGCCGATCCACGGACGGTCGGTACCCGCGCCGTCCGAGGCCGTCTCCGCACCTTGGAAGAGCCCGCAGTCGATCAGAACCGAACGGCCGTCGCCGAGCATCAGCTCATGGCAAGAGCCGGTGACGCCGTCGACGGCGCCGTGGTGTGCGATCAGTGGTGTTGCGTTGGTCATGTCGTCTCCATCGTCCGTGTGGCGGCGCTGTAGAGGCGGTGTAGGGGCGCCTTTAGTCGCCTTCTCGGAAACAACCGTCGTCGTGGGACCACCGGGAGACTAAAGTCGCACCTACATGCCCTGCATGCCCCTACGTCTACTGGCAGGCTTCGCACTCCGGGTCTAGGATCGAGCAGGCTGCGGGTGCGGCGGCGCCGTTGCCCTTTGCCTTGTCGAGCGAAAGATAGTTGCCCCCGACCGCGCTGAGCCGATTGGCCTTCCCTGCGTCGTCCATCGTGGATTTCTCAACATGGGTCGCACCCATGGACCGCAGATAGTAGGTCGTCTTCAGACCCCGCACCCACGCCAGCTTGTAAAGATTGTCGAGCTTCTTGCCGCTCGGCTCGCGCATGTAGAGGTTGAGGCTCTGGGCCTGGTCGAGCCATTTCTGGCGACGGCTTCCGGCCTCCACCAGCCAGCGGGCGTCGACCTCGAAGGCGGTGGCGTAGAGCGCCTTGAGATCCTCCGGGATGCGGTCGATCTGCTGAATGGAGCCGTCGTAGTATTTCAGATCGTTGACCATCACCGAATCCCACAGGCCGCGTTCCTTCAGATCGACCACAAGATAGGGGTTGACGACCGTGAACTCGCCCGAGAGGTTGGATTTGACGAAGAGGTTCTGATAAGTCGGCTCGATCGATTGGCTGACCCCGACGATGTTGCTGATGGTCGCGGTCGGTGCGATGGCCATGCAGTTGGAGTTGCGCATGCCGACGGTGCGCACGCGCTCGCGCAGGGCGTTCCAGTCCAACGTGGTGCCGGTGTCCATCTGCAGATAGCTGCCGCGCGCCTCTGCAAGCAGCTCGATGCTGTCGACCGGCAGGATCCCGCGGCTCCAGAGCGAGCCTTCGAAGCTCTGATAGCGCCCGCGCTCTTCGGCGAGGTCCGTGCTGGCGCGGATCGCGTAATAGCTGAACGCCTCCATGCTGTGATCGGCGAACTGCACGGCCTCCATGCTCGCGTAGGGGATGCGCAGCTGATAGAGGGCGTCCTGGAATCCCATGATGCCGAGCCCGACCGGACGGTGCCGCAGGTTGGAGTTGCGCGCCTGCGGGACGTTGTAGAAGTTGTAGTCGATGACGTTGTCGAGCATCCGCATGGCGGTGCTGACCGTCTTGCGCAGACGCTTGGTGTCGAGCCCCTTCTCGGTCACGTGCGCGGCCAGATTGACGCTGCCGAGATTGCAGACGGCGATCTCCAAGTCATTGGTATGCAATGTGATTTCAGTGCACAAGTTGGAGCTGTGCACGGTCCCGACATGCTGATTGGTATAGCGCAGGTTGCACGGATCCTTGAAGGCGATCCAGGGGTGTCCGGTCTCGAAGAGCATGGCGAGCATCTTGCGCCAGAGATCCACGGCCTTGATCCGTTTGGAGACCTTGAGCTCGCCGCGCGCGGCACGCTCCTCGTAGCCGACATAGGCCTGCTCGAACGCCAGCCCGGTCAGGTCGTGCAGGTCCGGGGCCTCGTCGGGCGAGAAGAGGGTCCAGTGCCCGTCCTCGGCGACCCGCTTCATGAAGAGATCCGGCACCCAGTTGGCGGTGTTCATGTCGTGGGTGCGGCGGCGATCGTCGCCCGTGTTCTTGCGCAGGTCGAGGAATTCTTCGATGTCGACGTGCCAGGTTTCAAGATAGGCGCAGACGGCGCCCTTACGTTTCCCGCCGTTGTGGACCAGCGCTGCGGCGGTCATGTAGGTCTCGTCGCCCTCGACCTTGAGGTCGTGGACCTTGGCGACCGGCGCGATGGAGGTGACCGACTTGACCCGCGTGAAGATCCAATTGCCCAAGCGGAACCAGTTCCGCTTGGTGAGCGCCGGGACGCCGACCAGCTCGGCGATCTCGGGCACGGCCGGGATGCGCAGGTCGAAGGCGCGAACAGTGCCGGTGAAGGAGACCACCGAGCCGTCACCGCGTGTGCCCGTGTGGGCATTGTGGCGCACGCGATACTGACCGGCGCAGGGGATGCCGAGTCGCAGGAGCTGATAACGCAAGCCTTCGGCGAGCGCGGCGGAGGTGCAGGTGAAATAGATTTCTTTGCCGCGGCTTATCCCGCCATCGGTTTCCAGAAGTCCCTGGACGAGTGCCAGTGCCTGATCGTGCGGCAGATGGCTGAAGCGGCGTGCGATGCGTTTCTTGCCGCCGGCGTCGTAGAGGTCCTCATAGCTGAAGGGTAGATGGGCCTCGTCCAATCCGACATAGCGACCGGTGGTCGCGCAGCGGGCCAAGCCCCTGCCGACGGCCCAATTGATCTGGATGTATTCATTGCCCCGTCCGTTCTCCCAAAAGTGGATGCCGCGCTCGGTGAGATAGTCGCGGACGAATTGGAGATGACCGTTGTCGCACCCGGGGTTGCCGGAGATACCGAACTCGCGGCCGCGCGTGAGGTGCCCGTCGCCGAGCAGAATGCCGTAGAAGCGTGCATCCGCTTGGGTGAGTTCCGGGACCGGCACCACCTCGGCCGGGATGACCTGAGCCACATAGTCCCCGCGCGTCAGCAGGCCGGCCTCGACCCACTCGGGTCGGAAACGGGCCTGCTCGATCTGGCCGAGCGTGCGTTCGATGGACTGCTCCATCGGTACGCCCTGGATGGCCCAGAAGGGATGACCGGCGGTGACGTCCAGATCATTGACCGAATGCTTGACCGCCACCCGGACCATGGGTGCGTCCTTCTGGTCGTAGACAAAGCGCTCCGTGACCTCGCGATAGCGTCCGCGCTGACCCAGCACCAGATCGCCGACCCGCACGTCCGCGATCGGCTTGGGGCCGTCAGCGGTAAAGACGGTGGTCTCCGGTGCGAAGCACTGGTTGACCGCCACCGCCGTGTCGTTCGCGACCTTCAGGAAGGGCACCACACCCTGGCTCTTGCCGTTGGTCCCCTTGATGTGGGCACCCATGCCGCGCACGCGGGTCCAATCGTTGCCGAGTCCCCCGGCGAATTTCGACAGGAGTGCGTTGTCTTTGATGGCGCCGTAGATGCCGTCCAGATCGTCCGGGACGGTGGTGAGATAACAGGAGCTGAGCTGGGGGCGCAGCGTGCCGGAGTTGAAGAGGGTCGGGGTCGAGCTCATGAAGTCGAAGCTCGAGAGCAGCTCGTAGAACTCGATGGCGCGGGTCTCGCGGTCGATCTCGTTGATGGCCAGACCCATGGCGACGCGCATGAAGAAGGCTTGGGGCAGCTCGAAGCGGATGCCGTCGGCGGTGTGGATGAAATAGCGGTCGTAGAGGGTCTGCAGGCCGAGATAGGTGAATTGCAGATCGCGCTCGGGCTTGAGCGCGGCGCCGAGGCGGGCCAGATCGTAGCGGGCGAGCTGCGGGTCGAGGTGCTCGAGATCCGCGGCGCGCTTGATATAGGCCGCCAGATAGTCGCTGTAGCGCTCGGCCAGATCGGCCTGGGTCTCCACCCCGACGGCCAGCCCCAAGAAGCCCAGTGCCTCGCGGCGCAGCACGTCGAGCAGCAGCCGGGCGGCGACCTGGCTGTATTGGGGATCCTTCTCGATCCGGGCGCGGGCGGACATCACCAGCGCCTGTCCGACGTCGGCCTCGCGCACGCCGTCGAAGAGGTTGCGCAGGGTGTCGGCCAGGATGGCTTGCGCGTCCACGGCGTCGAGGTCGCGACAGGCCTCCTCGAGCAGACGCGTCAGGCGTGCGACATCCAGCGGACGGGTGCTGCCGTCGGGGAGGGTGACCGAGAGCGGGTGCGGGGCCTTGGCCGGCGTGCTCGCCGCCGCGCGCTCGGCACGCTCGCGGGCGCGGGCCTCGCGGTAGAGGGCGTAGTCGCGC
>NZ_DATITZ010000134.1:0-23375 GCF_035467215.1 Thiocapsa sp.
CCGACTTCAGTCGGCAACCAGGGAGGCGGACTTCAGTCCGCCGTGGACCCGGGTGCGAAGGCCGTCGGAAATTGCGCGGCGTTGCACGCGTAAACCGTACCGCCGCATTTTGCGTGCTCAGCGGGCCGGCGCCTTTTTCGGCTCGACTGCCGGCTCAAGCGTGGCTTCGATACGCCAAAAACTGCTTCAGCAGAATCGGTTGGATCTCGCCCAGCTCGCGTCGCCGGTCGATGGTATCGTCGCCGCTCACCAGCGCATGCAAGAGACGATATGCGGTCGCGCGATCGTCGCTGGACTCGTCACCCGTTTCGCGGATCATCGCAAAGGCCTTCGGATCCTCCAACAGAAGCCACGCGGGGAAATCCTCGGTCGCCAGTTCGTCCTCCAGTCCGAGGTCGCCGAACGCCTCCCAGAGGTCGGCCAGGCGACGATCCGGAAACGCCGGGTCACGCAGGGCGCGCTCGGCCGCCGACGGGTACTCGCGACAGAGCCACAACCAGTCTCGGCGGGCACCGACCGGATCGCGACCATGCCAGCATGCCTCGGCATGGACGAGGACCAGCACTGGACGGTCGAGCCATTCGGGTTCGGACTCGATCGCCTCTCGCGCACGCTCCCACCGCCCTGCGCGGGTCCAGGCGATCGCCGCATGAAAGTCACCCGAGCCCGGACCCAAAGGACGACCGGCCAACCGCTCGGCCAGCGCCGCCCAAAGGGTTCCGAGAAAATCGCGTGCCCCGTGGCCGAGCAGTTGTCCGGCGAGAGGCCCGATCTCTTCCAACTCGCGCCATCGCTCCTCGACACGTCCGTCGCGCCCGTTCGCATCGGCATCGTCGAGGGTCTGGATCAATCGGAGAAAGCCGCCGAGTCTCGGATGCCGGGGTTCACTGTGCATCAAACGGGCGACCTGATCGCGCGCACGACCCGTGCGGTGCTCGACCAGGGCCGTGCGGACTTCCTCTTCGAGCAGCAGCGCAGTGCTGTCCTGGAACAGGTCTAGTTGGCAACGCTCCGGCGGCGGCGCATAGACGAGCGCGCAGGCGCGGGTCAGCACCGGATGCGGACCGATCGACAAGGGACGCTCTCGATCGCCCCAAGCCGTGTGCTCGATCGGGACGGCCACGAGCTTCTGACCGCGAGCATAAACCCCTGCATCCTCCAAGAATCCGGCAATCGCCTCGGGTGCGGCACGCAGGGCGCTCTGTAGCTCCGACCGACCCCCGGTCCGCCAGGCGACATAGTCCTCGTAGCCAAGCATGTCGGCCGCGAGCAAAAGCTCCAGCGGATCGAGCCGCCCCTGCTCGAGCAGCAGACGGTCGACGAGCGGTCGCAGTGCGTGATCGGGGATCGCGTTGTGTGCCGAGTCCATCAGGTCGCCTTCAAGCGTCGGTCGAACGGCCGTGAATATGGACCGCCAACCAAAGGCAACGGGGCTCGGTCGAGGTCTTGGTCACACGATGCGGGGTCCCCGCCGGGATGAACCGATAGTCGCCCGATCGCAAGATGACCGTCTCTCCCGCGATCCAAAGCTCCGCCTCACCTTGCAGCAGACAGACCCATTCGTCTTGGAACTGATCGTAGAGGGCCCCCTCGGGCCGATCGCTGCTCAGGATGCGCTCGATCCGAACATTCCTGCAGCGCAACAGCTCCGCGAACGCCTCGCCACGGTCGATCTCGGGAAGTTCATGAAAGAGATTGCACGACATCCAGATCAGTCCTCGATAAAAACATCCTGAACCGCGTCGCGCCGAGTCCGCGGTTAGCCTCGACGCAGGTCAAATGCCGCAGCCAAAAAAGAGGCACAGGTCGCGGTTCAGCCCTACAACAAGACCCGCTCGATCCCCCCGTCCTGCACCCGATCCAAGAACCGCTGCTGCCAGCCCTCGCCCAGCATCCGGCCGGCCATCTCGACCACGATATAGTCGGTCTTCAGGCCCGTGTCGTCGGTGTACTTGGCGAGACCTTGCTGGCAGGCCGGGCAGGAGGTCAAGAGCTTGACCTCGCCCGCCCGAACAACGTCCTGCCCGGTAAGCGCCTGGATGCCCGCGGTCAACTCCTCCTGCTTGCGAAACCGGACCTGGTTGGCGATATCCGGCCGCGAGGTCCCGAGCGTGCCCGCCTCGCCGCAGCAGCGATCCGAGAGCATCACCGACTGGCCGATCAGACTCGCCGCCACCTTGAGCGGCGCATGGGTCTTCATGGGCGAGTGACAGGGGTCGTGGTAGAGATAGTGAACCCCGTCGACACCCTCCAGACTCACGCCCTGCTCCATCAACCACTCGTGGATGTCGAGCAGACGACAGCCGGGGAAGATGCGCTCGAACTCGTATTTGAGCAGCTGATCCATACAGGTCCCGCAGGAGACGACGACCGTGCGGATGTCCATGTAATTGAGCGTATTGGCGATCCGATGGAAGAGCACGCGGTTCTCCATCGTAATCTGGCGCCCGCGCTCCTCGAGCCCGGCCGAGCGTTGCGGATAGCCGCAGCACAGATAACCGGGCGGCAGCACCGTCTGAGCGCCCTGCTCGTAGAGCATCGCGAGCGTGGCAAGCCCGACGTCCGAGAAGAGCCGCTCGGAGCCGCAGCCCGGGAAGTAGAAGACCGCTTCGGCGTCCTCGGCCGCTACCCGCGGATCGCGCAGGATCGGCACCTGGGTCTTGTCTTCCAGGCCGAGGATCTGGCGGAAGGTCCGCTTAGGCAGCTCGACTCGGATCGGGCGACTGACCAGTTCCACGACCTGGCTCGCGAGCGCAGGACGATGACTGGTCGCGCCCGGCTTGGCGGTGCGCTTTGCCGTCAACCGCAACGCCTTGGCGACGCGATGGCCGAGGTTCATCCCCGCGAAGCCCCACTGCGCCAGCCCCTTGCGGAGCAGGCGCACGGCGCGGGGATCCGTGACGTTCAGGAACTGCATCGCCGCCCAAGAGCCGGCGTTGAATCGCTTTTGCCCGCGATCGACCAGGATGCGCCGCATCCGCATGGTGACATCGCCGAAGTCGATGTTCACCGGGCAGGGATTCAAACACTTGTGACAGATGGTGCAGTGATCCGCCACGTCGTTCATCGCCTCGAAGTGACGCAGCGAGAGACCGCGACGGGTCTGCTCCTCGTAGAGGAATGCCTCGATGATAAGCCCCGTGCCCAGGATCTTGTTGCGCGGCGAATAATTGAGATTGGCCCGCGGCACGTGCGTCATGCACTTGGGCTTGCACTTGCCGCAACGCAGACAATGCTTGACGTCGTCGTTGAGTGCGCCGAGCTCGGTCTCCTCGAGGATGATGGCCTCTTGCTGTACCAGTCGCAGCGACGGCGTGTAGGCGCCTTCCAGCCCGGAGCCCGGCATCAGCTTGCCCGGATTGAAGCGCGCGTGCGGGTCGACACGCTGCTTATAGGCGACGAAGGCGTCGAGCTTCTCGCGCTCGAGGAACTGCAGCTTGGTGATGCCGATGCCGTGCTCCCCCGAGATGACACCGCCCAGATCGCTCGCCAGCGCCATGATGCGCGCGACCAGGCGGTCGGCCTCGTGGAGCATGGCGTAGTCCGATGAATGCACCGGGATATTGGTGTGCACGTTGCCGTCACCGGCATGCATGTGCAGGGCGACGAAGAGCCGGGAGTCGCGCACTTGGGCGTGGATCTCGGTCAGGCGCTCACGTACTCGGGCCAGATCCTGGCCCGAGAAGATCTCGTTGAGTCGATCGGCCACCTCGGCGCGCAGCGATTGACGCAGATCGCGACGGAGCATCATGGAGAGCAGCGTGTCGCCCTCGCGAATTCGCGCCTTCTCGGCGTCGCTCAGTCGATCGAGATAGTCCGCGGCGGGCGCGTCCAGACCGCTCAAGATGGTCTGCCAGCGCTGCCGCGCGGCTTGGACCGCCTCGCGGGCCGCGTCGCGCTTGGCACTCAGGATGGCGACGGCCTCGGCGGAATCCTGATACTCGCCCTCCCCCCGAGCTTCGGCGAGATCACCGGCGAGATAGTCGAGCACCGCCGCCATGAAGGCGTCCTTGTTGCGGATCGACTGCTCGATGTTCATCCGCTCGATGCCACGACTGTAGTCCGCGAGGCGATCCAGCGGGATCACCACGTCCTCGTTGATCTTGAAGGCATTGGTGTGACGCGAAATGGCGGCGGTGCGGGCGCGGTCGAGCCAGAAGCGTTTGCGCGCCTCCGGGCTGATCGCGATGAAGCCCTCCCCGTCCCGCGCCTTGGCGAGTGTCACCACCTGCGCGGCAGCCTGATCGACCAGCGCCTCGTCGTCGCTCACCAGATCGGCGATCAGCACCATCTTGGGCAGCTCGCGCCGTGCGGCCTTGGTGGTGTAATCCACCGCGCGGACATAGCGCTCGTCGAGATGCTCGAGCCCCGCCATCTGCACGCCCGGCAGCGCTTCGAGATAGTCCTTGATCTCGACGATCGCCGGCACGGCCAGATCCAGATCCGTTCCGAAGAACTCCAAGCAGACGGTCCGCACATGGTCCGGCATCCGATGCAGGACGAAGCGCGCGGAGGTGATGATCCCGTCGCAACCTTCCTTTTGAACGCCGGGCAGACCGGAGAGGAACTTGTCCGTCACGTCCTTGCCCAGACCGACCTTGCGCAGGGCCGAGCCGGGCATCTCCAGAATCTCGGGCTCGCCCTTCGGCGTGATCCCGTCGGGCAGGAAGCGTCGGATGCGGAATCGCACCATCGGCTGCTCGTGGATCTTGCCGCGGTTGTGATCCAGACGCTCGACCTCCAGCCAGTCGGCATCGGGCGTCACCATCCGCCAAGAGGCCAGATTGTCCAGCGCCGTGCCCCAGAGCACCGCCTTCTTGCCGCCCGCGTTCATGGCGACATTGCCGCCGATGCAGGAGGCGTCCTGCGAGGTCGGGTCGACGGCGAAAGCGAGGCCCGACCGATCGGCCAGATCCGACACCCGGCGCGTGACCACCCCGGCGCCGCAGCGTACCGTCGGCACGACGCCTTCGACGCCGGGCAGCGCGATCCGCTCAACGCCCGAGAGGTCTTCCAGCTTCTCGGTGTTGATGACGGCCGTCATCGCCTGAAGCGGCACCGCCGAGCCCGTGTAGCCCGTGCCGCCGCCGCGCGGGATCAGCGTCAGCCCGGCGTCGATACAGGCCCGCACGATCGGTGCGATCTCGGCCTCGGTGTCGGGCGAGATGACCACGAAGGGCATCTCCACGCGCCAGTCGGTGGCATCGGTCGCGTGCGACACCCGCGCCAGCCCGCCGAAATCCAGGTTGTCCTTGTGCGTGATCCCGGCGAGCGCCTTGCGCAGACGCGCACGCTGGGCCTTCTCCTGCTCGAACCAGTCCGCAAAGCGTTGAACGGCCGCCCGCGCTGCAGTCAGAAGCTCGCCGGCCCGGCGATTGTCGTTGAGCCGCAGCTCGAACTGATCGAGCCGATGCGTCAGCGCCTGAAGCAGCAGACCACGACGCTCCGGGTTGTCGATCAGATCGTCCTGCAGGTAGGGGTTGCGCGTCACCACCCACATGTCCCCGAGCACCTCGAAGAGCATCCGCGCCGAACGACCGGTCCGCCGGCTGCCGCGCAGCTCCTCGATCAGGCGCCACAGCGGCTCGCCGAGGAAACGGATGACGATCTCCCGGTCGGAGAAAGAGGTGTAGTTGTAGGGGATCTCGCGGATCCGGTGCTGGGCGGCGGCGGTCATAGGAAGCTAGTCATCGGCGGTAGTTTCTTGCACTGCACAAAATGGTACAGCAAAGGCCACTGTTCATGGCCATGCGGTTGACGAGGCTGCTCGCAGGGTCGAGCTTTTTCGGCGTGTCGAGGATGCGGTTCGAGACCGTTCGTTGTCGTTGTCGTAATCGACCGGCGAGGCGACCACGATTACGACCACGACCACGACAATGACAATGACAATGATCTCGGACGGTCTCGGAATCTCTCCAACTCTCGATAGGTTAAGGGTCGTCGGAAACTCCGATCGACCTTCCATTGACTTGGGTCAAACGGTCGTCGATCGATCCCGGTTAGGTTTGCGCCGATGTCTGCCCCCCCGACCCAGCACCGCACCCTCAGCGCTCGCGTCAACACCTTCGGTCAGTATCTGCTGAGCCGCTATGGTCAGCGGGTGCACAAGCTTGCGCTGAACGCGGGGTTCACCTGCCCCAATCGCGACGGTCAAAAAGGGATCGGCGGCTGCACCTTCTGCAACAACGTCTCCTTCAGCCCCAACGCGAAGGCGCCGGCGCCGATCGCGGCGCAGCTCGATGCCGGGCGTGCGGTGATCGCCAAGCGCACCGGGGCGCGGCGCTTCATGGCCTACTTTCAGGCCTACACCAACACCTACTACCCGATCGACACGCTGCGCGAGCGCTACGACGCCGCGCTCGCCCACCCGGACGTCATCGGACTCTCGGTGGGCACACGCCCGGACTGCGTCCCGGATGCCGTGTTGGACCTGCTCGCCCGCTATCGCGCCCGCGGCAAGGAGATCTGGCTCGAGCTGGGACTTCAGTCCGCGGACGACCGCACGCTCGAACGGGTCAATCGCGGGCACGGGTTCGCGGACTTCCGAACCGCCGTTGCGGCCGCTCGCCGTCGCGGGATCCCGGTCTGCGCGCACCTGATCGTCGGGCTCCCGGGCGAAGGGCGCGACGCGGCCTTGTCGAGCCTGGAGCGGGTGCTTGAGCTCGGCGTGGAGGGATTGAAGATCCACCCACTGCATGTCGTGCGCCAAACCCGTTTGGCGATCGACTGGCGCCGCGGCGACTACACACCGCTCGCGCTGGAGGACTACGTGAGCATCTGCGCCGACATGGTCGAGCGTACGCCGCCCGAGGTGACTTTTCATCGCCTCACCGGTACCGCCTCGCGCGACATCCTGCTCGCGCCTGCCTGGTGCAACCGCAAATGGGCCGTTCTGAACGCCATCGAGGCGGAGCTTTACCGACGCGGCTCGCGCCAAGGCGATCATGCCGCGCCCGCTTCCCATCAACAACTTGCAAGCACAGCCTGACCCTCGGAGACCACCCTGTATGGAGCTCGTTTGTCCTGCCGGCAATCTGCCGTCGCTCAAGGCCGCCGTCGACAACGGCGCCGATGCCGTTTATATCGGCTTTCGCGACGACACCAATGCCCGTCACTTCGCCGGCCTCAACTTCGGCGACAAACAGATCCGCGAGGGTCTGAAGTACGCCCGCGACCGCAAGGTCAAGGTCTTCGTCGCCGTCAACACCTATGCCCAACCGAGCGGCTGGTCGCGCTGGACCGCCGCGGTCGACCGGGCCGCGGACCTGGGTGTCGATGCCCTGATCCTCGCCGACATGGGCGTGCTCGACTATGCCGCCGCGCGTCATCCGAGCCTCAATCTGCATCTCTCGGTGCAAGGCTCGGCGACCAATCCGGCCGCGATCGGCTTCATGCATCGCCATTTCGGGATCCGTCGCGTCGTAGTGCCGCGCGTGCTCTCGCTCGCCCAGGTCGCGAACCTGATCGAGAACGTCGAGGTCCCGGTCGAGATCTTCGGCTTCGGTAGCCTCTGCGTCATGGTGGAGGGGCGCTGCCTGCTGTCTTCCTATGCCAGCGGTCAGTCGCCCAACACCTACGGCGCCTGCTCGCCGGCCGCGCACGTCGAATGGCGTGACACCCCGCAGGGTCAGGAGACCCGGCTCGGCGGCGTCCTCATCGAGCGGCGCGGCCACGGCGAGCCGGCCGGTTATCCAACGCTCTGCAAGGGACGCTTCACCGTCGAAGGCGAGATCCGTCACGCCATCGAGGAGCCGACCAGCCTGAACACGCTCGACATCCTGCCGGGCATCCTCGCAGCCGGCGTGAGCGCCATCAAGCTCGAAGGGCGTCAGCGCAGCACCCGCTATGTCTCGCAAGTCACCGGGGTGTGGCGCGAGGCGATCGATGCCTGCAAACGCAATCCGCAGGCGTTTCGCGCGAAGGAGAGTTGGCATCAAACCCTTGCCTCGGTCTCGGAAGGCGCGCAGACGACCATCGGCCCCTATCACCGGCCTTGGCACTAAACCGGTTCGGCGTAGGGCGACTTCAGTCGCCCTTAAAGGACGTGCAGACATACGCGCTCGGGATGCTGATTCCCGGAAATCGCCATAATCTTCGATGAGTCTTGATCCGGAACGACGATGACAATGGATTCCATGCAGAGCCAATCGCCACGACCGCGCCTCTCACTCGGCCCGATCCTCTATCACTGGCCGCGGGAGCAGGTCCTCGACTTTTATGCCGAGATGCTCGAGACCCCTATCGACGTCATCTATCTCGGCGAGACCATCTGCTCGAAGCGGCGCCTGCTGCGCCCAGAGGATTACTGGGAGCTAGCCGAGCGCGTCGCCGCCGCTGGCAAACAGGCGGTGATCTCGACACTGGCCCTGATCGAATCCGACGGCGAGCTCAAGACACTGAAACGCATCTGTGCCGACGAGCGCTTTCTCGTCGAGGCCAACGACCTAGGTGCGCTGGAGTTTCTCGAAGGACGCCCCTTCGTGGCCGGTCACTCGATCAATCTCTATAACCAGCGCACCCTGGCCTTCCTCGTCGCCCGCGGATTGAAACGCTGGGTCCTGCCGGTCGAGCTCGGGCGCGAAACCGCCGCCGAACTGCTGGCCGCGCGCGCGGACGGCGTCGAGTGCGAGCTGTTCGCCTTCGGGCGCCTGCCGCTTGCCTATTCAGCGCGCTGCTTCACCGCCTACAACCGCGATCTGCCCAAGGACGACTGCCGGTTCTGCTGCGGCGACTACCCGGATGGCCTGCTGGTCGCGACCCAGGACGGCGAGCCATTCCTTGCTCTGAACGGGATTCAGACTCAATCGGCCGGCACTCACAACCTGCTGCCGTCGCTTCAGGAGGTCACGCGCATGGGGGTCGATCTGCTGCGCATCAGCCCGCAGTCGCAAAACACCGCAGGGATCATCGAGGTCTTCTCAACCTGCATGACCGGCGACATGGATCTCACGACCGGCATGTCGAAGCTGCGCGACTGGACCCCATCGGGCCTCTGCGACGGGTATTGGACGGGACAGGCCGGGATCTCAAACAGCCCGATGGAGCGACGGGTTTAGCCTCATCGGTCCACTCGGTTTTACTCCGGCCATCACGGCACTTGGCGCAGAGTGCCACGGGGCATGCGTGACACCGCGGAGCGGGTGTCACGAGCTCCTTGGGGGTTGGGGGTTGGGGGTTGGGGGCGAACCAAGATTGTGCCGAGCCAGGCATGCGAGGCACAACCAACCGTCGGCGCAAGTTGTGCCTCCTATCGTCAGCACACCCTACGGACCTGAAAATACCCGGCAACCACGATCAACGTCCCGGAAAACGCAATCCCGCCATGCGATCAAGTGCCCGCGTGAGCGGCACCCAGCGCGCCGGCGCCTCGAAAGCGTCCAAGAAGTTCTTCAGATAGAGCCCCAGCTCGGTATCCCCGGACATCCGCAGCCGGCGCTGAAAAAACAGCGTATCCGCGTCCTCGCGTCGAGCGGCCAACAGAATGAACTCGCTTAAACCACCAGCGACACTTGCATCCGGCGGCAAGTCCCTACCGTATCCACGGATATGCCCGCCGCTGACACCCAGACAGTAATGCACCCCGATATCGTCGATCTCGATACCGACCCGACGACCGTCCAGAAAATCCAACTCGCCTTCCGCGAGGGACTCCTTCATGACTTGATTCAAGACGGTCGCGAGGGTTTTGCTGTGCAGAACACTCGGGACGAGGCGCAAAGGGAATGTCAAGGGAAATAATAAACGCTGAGCGGAGGGCATTTCTGAGTTCTCGTCACGCAAGGATGGTCGGGCGGCCGATGATTATCTGTTGTATGACCCGGCTCGCCGAATGATCCACGTCAACGACCGCCCCCCGCGATCATTGTCCGCCAACGGAAAGGCGCGACAAGTTTCGACCCAAGACGGGATAGGCAACGAATCCGCCGCCGCGCTCCAGACGCAGATCGGCAACGACTGGTTTGCCTGGTTTGGCAGCACGTACAGCAAGCGCCGGATCAACTTCCTGCAGCTGCTGCAGGCCGGCGAGCGGCGCTACAGCCTCAATTCCCATGCCTTGGAGTACTGGTGCGAGGAGGGTCTGCCCGCGGCAGCGCGCCGGCAACTGCAGAGCCTGACCACGATCACGGGCACGCCGGCTTGGGGGGCGCATCTGGACGCCCTCGGGATCACGAGCATGCGTCATCGGCGCATCGCCACCGAAGGGGCCTTGCTGGGTGGACTGATCCAGATGGGGTTCTCCATAAGCGCCTGCATACCCACAAGAGCGAGCTGCTGTTGGTCCTCGAACGCCCCGATCTGGCTCTGAACACCAAGCGTGCGCTGGCCGCTTCGGCGACGCCATGAGTTTTTGAGAAGTTACCGAGAATAGCCCTGAGCCGTTGTTTTAATAGTGGGCCGTCTAGGATTTGAACCTAGGACCAAGGGATTATGAGTCCCCTGCTCTAACCGCTGAGCTAACGGCCCGTTGTGCGATCGGTCGGCTGTTGCTGGAAGAACGGCGCCATCCGTGGCGCCCGAAGTCCGGAGCTAGTCCGCGTCGAGGAAGCTGCGGAGCTTATCCGAACGCGTGGGATGCCGGAGCTTGCGCAGGGCCTTGGCTTCGATCTGGCGGATGCGCTCGCGCGTGACGTCGAACTGTTTGCCGACCTCTTCAAGTGTGTGGTCGGTGTTCATGTCGATGCCGAAGCGCATGCGCAGCACCTTGGCCTCGCGCGAGGTCAGACTGGCGAGCATGTTCTGGGTCGCCTCGCGCAGTCCCTCGGCGGTCGCGGAGTCGACCGGGGAGATGACGCCTGAGTCCTCGATGAAGTCGCCGAGATGCGAGTCTTCGTCGTCGCCGATCGGCGTTTCCATGGAGATCGGCTCCTTGGCGATCTTAAGGACCTTGCGGACCTTGTCTTCCGGCATGTCCATCCGCTGCGCGAGCTCTTCGGGGGTCGCCTCGCGACCCATCTCTTGGATCATTTGCCGAGAGATCCGGTTGAGCTTGTTGATGGTCTCGATCATGTGAACCGGGATGCGGATGGTGCGCGCTTGATCGGCGATGGAGCGCGTGATCGCTTGGCGAATCCACCAGGTCGCATAGGTCGAAAATTTATAGCCACGACGGTACTCGAACTTATCCACGGCCTTCATGAGGCCGATGTTGCCCTCCTGGATCAGATCCAGGAACTGCAGGCCGCGGTTCGTGTACTTCTTGGCGATCGAGATCACCAAACGGAGGTTCGCCTCGACCATCTCTTTCTTGGCCCGGCGCGCCTTGGCCTCGCCGATCGACATCTTGCGGTTGACGTCCTTGACCTCGCTGATGGTCAGGATGTTTTCCTTCTCCATCTCCTGGAGCTTGCGCTGGGCGCGGCGAATGTCCTGGGAGACCTCGGCGAGACGAGCAGCATAGGGCTTGCCGCTCGCCAGCTGCTGCTCGAGCCACTGCGGATTGGTCTCGTTCTCCGGGAAGGTATCGATGAAGACCTTGCGCGGCATGCCGGACTGCTCGACGCACAGGCTCATGATCACACGCTCTTGCCCGCGAATGCTCTCGATGGTGCGACGCAGGATCTCGGCGAGCTCCTGAAAGACCGGGGCGACCAGCTTGAATTGGAGGAAGACCTCGGAGACGCTCGCCATTGCGGCACGTGAGCGCTCGTCGTCGCGGCCGTGCTGCTCGAGCGCGGAGCGAAGCACGGCGAAATGCTCACGCAAGAGTCGTGCGCGCCGCGCCGCGTCCTCGGGATCGGGTCCGGTGTCCACGACGGGGGCCGCATCGTCGTCGTCGACGTCGGTCTCCGTGTCGGAGTCGTCCTTCGCCTTCTCGCTGGTGACCTGCGCAGGAGTGGCGACAGGCTCTTCCTCGCCGTCGTTGAAACCCGAGATGACGTCGGTCAGGCGCGTCTCCTCGCGCTCGACACGATCGAAGATCTCGATCAGTTTCTCGACGGAGCGCGGATAGACCGAAAGCGCGGAGAGGACCTGGTTGAGTCCGTCTTCGATCCGTTTTGCGATTACGAGCTCCCCTTCGCGGGTGAGCAGCTCGACGGTGCCCATCTCGCGCATGTACATGCGCACGGGATCCGTGGTGCGGCCGAACTCGCTGTCGACCGTCGCCAAGGCTGCAGCGGCAGCCTCGGCGGCCTCGTCGTCGGAGACGGCGGAGTCGCTCAGGGTGTGATCGACGACATCCGGGGCAGACTCATGGACCATGATCCCCATGTCGTTGATCATTCGAACGATGTCTTCGATCTGATCGGTCTCCACGATGCCGGGAGGCAGATGATCGTTGACTTCGCTGTAGGTCAAGTAACCTTGTTCTTTGCCCTTGGCGATCAGTTGCTTCAGCTGGGACTGTTGCTGTTCTTGATCCATGGGATACCCTGATTGAGACGACGGATAGGGGCGTGAAAGGCGAACTACGTAGTTTAGCATGAATATCGCGCCGGCTCTAGCTAGCGGTTGCGTGTTCGGGCTGCAGCCGCTTCCCTCTCGAGCCGGGCGCGCACCTCGTCACTCCAAGCGCCCGGGCTGCGTTGATTCAACGGCTTGCTGCGCTCGTCCTTGAGAACCTCTTCGCCGATGCGGCTCAGGGCCCCGATCAGCTCCGCAGCCATGCCCTCGGGCGGGATATCCCGCAGAAAGGGGTCGACGCTGAGCTGCTGGAGGTACGCAAAGTGCTCTTGGCCGCGCCAACGCTCCACTAATGCCGCTTTGGTGATAGTTGGGTGTGCGGCAATGGTTTCAAGAAGTTGCACCAAAATTGCAGCACCGGGGCTCGGCGAGCGCCGCCAGTCGTCCGGGAGCTGCGCCGCCTCGACGGCAAGCTCGGGGTGATCGAGCAAGAGCGCGATCGCTTGAGCCATCCGAGTCGGCCGGGTTGGACGGGCCGTTTGCACTCGCCCTCGCCGCGCCGCAGGCTTGGGTTTCTGCGGTATTCCGGCCAGGGTGCTCAATCGGCCGGTCAACAGATCGCGGTAGATTCCGGGGGGCACTGCCTGAATTAGCGGCTGAGCCAAGGCGGCGAGACGCGCCCGCCCGTCGATGCTGGCCATGTCGACCTGACCGCAGAGATGCTCGAACAGAAACTCCGACAGGGGCTGAGCCGCAATCATGCGCGCCCGGAAAGCATCGGCGCCCTCGGCACGGATCAGGGTGTCCGGATCTTCTCCGTCGGGCAGAAACAAAAAACGGATCGACTGGCGTCCGGTCGCCGAGGGGAGCGCGCTCTCCAATGCCTTCCAGGCCGCGGCGCGCCCTGCAAGATCGCCGTCGAAGCAGAACACGACCTCGGGCGCCGTGCGCGAAAGCAGCTGGAGATGCTCCGCGGTTGTCGCCGTGCCGAGGGTGGCGACAGCGTTGGTCACTCCGAACTGCGACAGGGCGATGACATCCATGTAACCCTCGACGACGAGCACGGAGTCGAGCTTGCGATTGGCCTTTTGCGCCTCGAACAGCCCGTAAAGCTCGCGACCCTTGTGGAAGATCGGGGTCTCGGGCGAGTTGAGGTATTTCGGCTTGCCCTCGCCGAGCAGCCGCCCGCCGAAGCCGATCACGCGTCCGCGTCGATCTCGAATCGGGAACATGATCCGATCGCGGAAGCGGTCGCGTCGTCGCCCCTCCTCGTCGTAGATCAGCCCGCAGGTCAGCAGGCGCTCGCGCTCCGACGGACTCGCACCGAGGCGAGACAGGAGCAGGCGCCCCTCGGGCGGCGCGAAACCGAGCCCGTAATGCGCCGCTACATCGCCGGTGAGTCCGCGCGCCTTGAGATAGTCGACGGCACGCCGGGCGTCCGGATGGACCCGCAACTGCTCGCGATAGAGCTCCGCGGCCTGCTCGTGAAGCGCGTACAGCGGTCCGTGATCGGGGCCGGCAGGACCTGTTTCGGTCGCGCCGGGTACCTCCAATCCTGCACGGCGGGCCAGCTCGTCGATGGCCTCGCGGAAGTCGAGACGGTCGTACCCCATGAGGAAGCCGATCGCCGTGCCGTGCGCGCCGCAGCCGAAGCAGTGATAAAACTGCTTATCCGGACTGACGGTGAAGGAAGGGGTTTTCTCGTCGTGGAAGGGGCAACGGGCTTGGAAGTCTTTGCCGGCCTTGCGCAGCTGAATCCGCGAACCGACGAGGTCGACGATGTCGGTTCGCGTCAGAAGCTCGTCGATGAACTCGGGGGGAATGCGACCGGCCATGTGCCTCGGCAAACCGTTGAGGTACGACGCCGGAGTCAGCCTCCGAGGCGCTGCTTGACGCGGGCGCTGACGCTGCCCATGTCGGCTCGGCCTTGAATCTGCGGTTTCAGCAGACCCATGACCTTGCTCATGTCGCTCATCGCGCTCGCCTGCGTGGACGTCATCGCCGCGTCGATGAGGGCCGCGAGCTCTTCGTCGGTGAGGGCGCGCGGGAGATACGACTGGATGACCTCGACCTCGAATCGCTCGATCGCGGCGAGATCTTCGCGACCGGCGCCGCTGAATTGGCTAATCGAATCGCGACGTTGCTTGACCATCTTGTCGAGGACGGCGAGCACTTGCGCGTCGTCGAGCTCGATGCGCTCGTCGATCTCGCGTTGCTTGATCGCCGCGAGCATCAGCCGAATCACCCCGAGCCTGGTCTTGTCGCCCGCCTTCATGGCGGCCTTCATATCACTCTGGATTTGAAGCTTGAGCATGGTAAGGCGTTGAAACCGGAGCGGACCGAAAAGAATAGCTTGCAACTTCGTCGCAACGCGAGCAGCGGTCCCGACGAGCGCGGGACCGACATCGACGAACCGACCTCAGTACGGACGCTCCCAGCGACGCGACTCACGCTGCAGCTTCTTCTGATGCCGCTTCACCGCAGCCGCCTTCTTGCGCTTGCGCTCGGACGTCGGCTTTTCGTAAAACTCGCGACGACGGACCTCGGCGAGCACACCTGCTTTTTCGCAGGACCGCTTGAAACGCCGCATTGCGACTTCGAAAGGCTCGTTCTCTTTGACACGCACGCTGGGCATGGATAATCCCTAAGGTTGGCTCCGGACAAGGGCGGATGGTCGAAGTTAAGCGCCGGGATTCTAGCGGAATCCATCCGGTGATTGCAAAGATTTCCGCAGGGTGCTCGAAATCGCTCGAGCGGGGGGTGGAAACGATCCGGAGATCCCCCTATACTTCGCGGCTCGGCGCCGATGTAGCTCAGTCGGTAGAGCAACGCATTCGTAATGCGTAGGTCCGCGGTTCGAATCCGCGCATCGGCTCCAAAAACTCTACGACAACAGCAAAAGCCGGCACGATGCCGGCTTTTGCTGTTTCTGCGGCGGCCAAGCGCCGATCCCGAAGCCTCTCACCGTTGCTGCGCCGGCATGCCGTCCCCGACACACTCCTCACGCGCCGAGGCTGGCCTCGGATTCCGGGGTGTGGCACGCTTGGCCTCAAGCGTGGTGCCGACGGGCGTGGCTCGGAGTCCTAGTGAGTGTCGCCCGAGGTGTCCCTGTTCTCTATCCCGAGGGGTTTGCCGTGAACCTGCGTTCCGTCACTTTGATTCTTTCCCTGGCCACCGTCGGCATGCTTCAGGTCGGTTGCGCCAGCAGCCCGCGAACCGGCACGTTCGACCCTCAAGTCGATGCCTTCCAGGTCGGGGAGCGTCCGCAGATGGCGTTTCCCGGCGCCACCCGCGCGGAGGTGAAGGCGTTGGCGATGGGGTCGGCGAGGAGTCGGGCCTGGATCATCGCCGAGACGACGGACGATCGTGTCGTCGCACGTCGTCCGCTCGATCCGGGCTCACCTCTCGCACGCGAACTTGGCCAAGCAGCGGCTACGGCTGCGCCCGGCAGTCTCGTCGAGGTCACCTCCTATTTCCTCGAGGACCGCAGCACCGTCAATGTTGCGTTGGACGCGGCGCTCGTCTCGACGACACCGGACGGCCAACCGTCGCGCACCGACGTCACCGAGGCCTTTCGTCCGTCATTGGACGAGTCCCTGCGCTCGCTTCACTCCACCTGGTCGCGGGATCGCGGCCGGGTTGCTCGGGCAGCGCCACCCTCGGGAGGCGCACGGGCGGACGACGAGCGTGACGCGGGCAGCACGGACGACGCGGCGCTCGCCGACACCGGCGTGAGCGCGCCGACTGCATGGGGCGACGAGACCGCGGCAGTTGAAACTGCGGCTCCGGCGCTCCCAAGTCAAACGCCCGCCGCAGAGACTCCCGAGCGGACGTCTCCGCCGGCCCCGATGCCTGTCTCCGTTACAGCCGCAACGCCGACCCCCGAGCCACGCAGGCAAGCAGGCAGCCCTGCCCCCATCGTCGATACCAGACCGGCCCTCACTCGGACCCAGCCCGGCCCTGCCACGCAACCGATGTCGCTCCCCGAGCCGCTCCCGCAACCCGCCGTCGAGACAATTCCGGCCAGCGAGAACATGATGGCGCTCGCGCCGTCGTCCGGGGACGTCAGTTGGGCCTACTACGCGGAGCAATATGCGCGCCTTCGGGGCTGCAATGTCGAGCCTAGCGGGTCGACCCTCATCGACTCGCGCAGTGACGGGGAGATCCACAAGGTCCCCTGCGCCGGCGCCGACAGTGTCCTGGTGCAATGTCAAAACGGCGAGTGCCGGGGTCTTCTGTAGCCGGCGCCGCGATGCGAATCGCTCGCCCGCAGGTTGCCTGCTGACGGCGTCACCGTGGACGGCCCCCGATCATCGCCCGGACGACCGAGCAGGTTCGGCGACCAACGTCGACACCTCCATTGCGCGGCACTGCGATCGGCACTGATGGCGCGAATCGTCCCGGTCGCCGCACTCGGGATCCTCGCAATCGAGCTCGCCGCCGCAGCGCCTGCACCCGGCCTCCTCTTGTACGGGGCAACCCCGGAGCAGGCCAGAGACTTCGCGATCACGTCGGCATTCCGGCGCGGGTGGAGTGTCCCCGTGGTCGGCGAGACGACGATCGAGATCGAGCAGATCCTCGAGGAGAGCGACCCCGACGACCCCCTCGCCTCGCGTCGACTGATCCGCATCTCGGCCGTCTTCGTCGCGGAGGACTCCGGGACACGCGTCCTGTTGCGCGCGAGAGAGGTCCAGACATCGGCGAGCGGCGAGGAGTGGTCGACGGATGTCACCGAACGCTATGCCGAGAATCTCGGAAACGCCCTGAGCTCGCTCAGAAGCAAGTGGGACGGACACCGCGACACTGGCCAGCCGAGGACTTCGGAATCCGCCCGCCTACCGACCACGGGAGACGAATCGGCCAACAGGGCTGCGGAGACGGGCTCCGGACCGGTCGGCACTTGGGCCTACTATGCCGAGCGCTACGCCGAGAGCCGCGGTTGCGTGTTGACGGACGCGGAAACCACCCTCGAAGCCTCGGAACCCGATTGGGAGCGGCATCGAATCAGGTGCCGAGACGGCCGCTCGCTGCAGGTGCATTGCCACCTGGGCGACTGCACCACCCGACGATGAGGATAGCCCTCGAAACCTTGCGCTTGCCGGACCGACGAGAACCGGACCGACTCCAAGCCGCACGTCGGCCGCCGCAACCCCGGGCGCCGATCTTCAGCTCGGCGGCGGAGGATCGTCGTCGTTGGACGAGCGACTGTCCCTTCCGGCCAAGAAAAGCGCCGCTACCCCGAGTGCGATCAGCAGCAGAAGGGAGATTGCTATGAGGCTGCCCGCGAGATCCATTGTCGGTGTCTTTCCTCCGGTGTCGGAACGTCCCTCTCGGCAGGGGTTCGCGCCGTGATTGCCGAGCGAGGCCGAGTGATGCGTCCGAGCGCACGATGAAATTCTTCGCCGTCCAGAAGGTCGTCGGGCTGCTCTTGACGCTGTTCAGCTTCACGATGCTTCCGCCTGTCGTAGTCGGGCTGATCTACCGCGACGGGGAGATTTGGCCTTTCCTGGTCGCCTTTCTGCTGATCCTCGGCGTCGGCTTGACGACCTTTCTCCCGGTCATGCGACTCCGGCAAGAGCTACGCATCCGGGACGGATTTCTTGTCGTGGTGCTGTTTTGGACCGGGCTCGGCTTGGCCGGTTCATTGCCTTTCGTGCTGGCCGAGGTGCCGCGACTCTCGGTGACGGATGCGATCTTCGAGTCCATGTCCGGTCTCACCACGACCGGCGCGACCGTCATCGTCGGGCTCGACGATATGCCCAAGGCCATCCTCTTCTACCGCCAACAACTCCAATGGCTGGGCGGCATGGGGATCATCGTGCTCGCGGTGGCGGTATTGCCGATGCTCGGAATCGGCGGCATGCAGCTGTTTCGTGCCGAGATGCCCGGCCCGGTAAAGGACGCCAAGCTCACGCCCAGGATTACCGAGACCGCCAAGGCACTCTGGTACATCTATGTCGCGATGACCATCGCCTGCACGCTCGCCTATTGGGGTGCCGGCATGACCTTTTTCGATGCCATCGGCCACGCCTTCTCCACCGTTGCCATCGGCGGCTTCTCGACCCACGACGCCAGTATGGGCTACTTCAACAGCACGCTGATCGAGATGATCGCCGTGCTCTTCATGCTCGTGGCGGCCATGAGCTTTGCCCTTCATTTTGTCGCTTTTCATCGACTTGATCTCGGTGTCTATCGGCGCGACAGCGAGCTGCGGTTTTTTCTCTTCATCATGGCGACCGTGACCGCCATCACGACGCTCGCACTCTTCTACACCGACACCTATATCACCTGGGACGACGCCCTCACCCACGGCCTATTCCAGGCGGTCTCGATCGGGACGACCGCCGGGTTCACCACCGCGGAGTTCTTTTACTGGCCGCCGTTCATCGAGATCCTGCTGCTGTTCGCGAGCTTCGTCGGCGGCTGTGCCGGCTCGACCGCCGGCGGTATCAAGGTGATCCGTTTCCTCCTGCTCATCAAGCAGGGGATCCGCGAGATCGAGCGCCTCATCCACCCCAGCGCCCAAATCCCCGTGCGCGTCGGCGGCAAGAGCGTCAACCACCGCGTCGTCGACGCCGTCTGGGGATTCTTCTCGCTCTAT
This sequence comes from Thiocapsa sp., assembly GCF_035467215.1. GTDB lineage: Bacteria > Pseudomonadota > Gammaproteobacteria > Chromatiales > Chromatiaceae > Thiocapsa. The sequence goes on from NZ_DATITZ010000134.1 coordinate 18,944, forward strand.
GTCGCGAGCTTCGTCATCATGTATCTGCTGCTCGCCGCAACCGGCCTGGATCTGCTCACATCCTTCTCCGCGGTCGCGGCCTGCATCAACAACCTCGGACCCGGGCTGGCCCAAGTCGGCCCGCACTACGCGGACCTGCACGACCCGGCGAAGTGGATCCTCTGCGTCGCCATGCTGCTGGGACGCTTGGAGATTTTTACGCTTCTGGTCCTCTTGACGCCCGCCTTCTGGCAGCGCTGAGCAAACGCGGCAGGACCTGCGAGCAGGTTGGCGGTCGCGCCGAGCAGGACTCAACCTCAGGCACAGACCTTCCGGTACACACCGACACGGCGGAACGACATCATGAGCATCCTCGACAACCTCGAAGCCATGCTGGAGCGCGGCCAGGATTCGGCCCTGTTGCGGTACAGCCTGGGTGCCGAATATCTCAAGTCGGACGAGACCGAGCAGGCACTCGGCCATCTCGGCGAGGCCGTGCGGCTCGACCCCGGCTATTCCGCCGCTTGGAAGCTCTACGGCAAAGCGCTCTCGGCGCTCGGGCGCCATGCCGAGGCCATCGATGCGCTCGATCGCGGTATCGAGGTCGCCGAAGCGAAAGGCGACATCCAGGCCGCAAAGGAGATGAGGGTCTTTCGAAAACGCGCCGAGCGCGCGCTCGCCGACGCCGACTGAATGGCGTACGGCGAGGCGCTTGCCTGCACCGGGTGCCCGGATATAATAACGTCCATAAGCGTTCATCGATATACTTCGGAGAAGCACGATGCCGACCTATGATTACCGCTGCGAGACCAACGACCGCGTCCTCGAGGTCAACCACCGAATGAGCGAGAGCCTCACGAGCTGGGGCGAGTTGTGCGCCCGTACGGGCACCGCACTCGGCGACACCCCGGCCGATGCCCCCGTGCATCGTCTGGCGACCGGCGGGAACGTCATCTCAAGCAGGAGTCTCGGTAGCGGCAACGCCCCCGCCTGCTCGACCGGAGCCTGCTGCCCGGGCGGGATGTGCGGTCTGAATTAAGAGATGATCTCGCTGTAGGGGCGACTTCGGCCGCCCCTACCCGCCTGAAGTCTCCATCGATCTGAAGGCGCTGTTCATCATTCCGGCCGTAGGACGGAAGAGCGAGGACGAAGTCCACCACACCCCGCTCGAGTGGCGCGAAGAGCCTCCGGAACGCGGTTCAACCGAGCACCACATCGACCTCGATCAGCTCTCCGTCGCGATAAACCCGCAGGACGACCTTGTCCCCGACCCGATAGGCATCGAGCAGCTCGATCAGCCTCTCCACCGAGCCGACATCCTGCCCGTCCACCGCGACGATCACATCGGCGGCAACCAAATCCCCGTTCTTGCTCATGATTGCCGCGCGCAGCCCGGCCCGTGCAGCGGGCGAGCCCTCCTGAACCTGCAGGACCACCACCCCCGGAACGCCGACGCTCTCGGCAAGGCGCCGACTCAGATCCCCGTCCGTGATGACCCCGAGCGCAGGCCGCACATAGCGACCGTGAGCGATGAGACGCGGCACGACGCGATTGACGGTATCGACCGGCACGGCAAAGCCGATCCCCGCAAAATTCCCCGACGGGCTGAAGATCGCCGTATTCATCCCGATGACCCGCCCGGCGCTGTCGATCAGGGGGCCACCCGAGTTTCCGGGATTGATCGCCGCGTCCGTCTGGATCAGATGCTCGATCTTGCGACCCTCATCCGACGGAATCGTCCGATCGAGCGCCGAGATCACGCCGCCGGTCAGCGAATAGTCCAATCCGAAGGGATTGCCGATCGCGAAGACCTTCTGTCCGACCTTCAGGTCGTGACTCGAGCCGATCGCCACCGGCGGAGGCCCGCCGGCGCCGCTGTCGATCCGCAACACCGCGATGTCGTGCTCGGGGCTGACCCCGACCAACGCCGCCTCGTAGACGCGCTGATTGGACAGCCTGACATAGGCCGCCTGAACGTCGGCAACCACATGATAATTCGTTACGACATGACCCTGTCGGTCCCACATGAACCCGGAGCCCGTGCCGCGAGGAACCTCCAGGAGATTGCGCGACAACAGGTCCATGACCCGCCCGGAGGTGGTGATGTAGACCACCGACGGACTGATCGACTCGAAGATCGCGATGGTTGTCTGCTCGTCGGCGGCCAACTCACCTCGCGCCGTGATCGCGCGCGGCTCGGCCTGGTACCGGATGAAGAGATTCTCGATCCATGGCCGGCTCGCCAATGCGATCAGGAAGAAGATCACGAACCAAAAGAGGAAGCGACTGAGGGCGAAGGCGTGCATGGGTGCGCCGTGGCGTTGGAGAGGTCTGGATTGTACCAGGTGACCGAATGCGGCTGCGCTGCGCGCGCGCCTCAAGCGAGCGCTTCGCCCTGCTCGTCGGGCGGAATCGGCCAGGCCGCGAGAATAGCTTGGACCAGGGTCGCGAGCGGAATCGCAAAAAACACACCCCAGAAACCCCAGATCCCGCCGAACACCAGAATAGCCACGATGATCGCGACCGGATGCAGATTCACCACCTCGGAGAATAGCAGCGGCACCAGGACATTGCCGTCGAGAGCCTGGATGATGAAGTAGGCCACCGCGAGCCAGACGAAGGGCGGAGTCCAGCCCCATTGGAACCAGGCCACCAACATCACCGGCACCGTGACCACGGCGGCCCCGATGTAGGGAATGATGACCGAGAAACCGACCAGCAACGACAAGAGCATCGCATATTTGAGCCCGAAGCCGAGGAAGGTGGCGTAGGTGACTAGCCAGACGATCAGAATCTCCCAGGCCTTGCCCCTGACGTAATTGGAGATTTGGCGATCGACGTCCTTCCAGATGTCGTTCACGATCGTACGGTGGGTCGGCAGGAATCGATGAAACCATCTCACGATCAACTCCTTGTCCTTCATGAAGAAGAAGACGAGCAGCGGCATGAGGATGAGATAGACCAGGATGGTGATGACCCCGACGACACTGGCGAGCGACCAGGAGAGGACCCGCTGACCGAACATCACGGTCTCGGCCCTGATCGCCCCGATCAACTCCGCAACCTGGGCCTCGGTCACCAGCTCCGGGTAGTGCTCGGGCAGATCCAGAAGCGCCGTGGTCGCGACAGAGATCATCGACGGCAACTGCTGCACCAGCTCGGTGACCTGACGCGAGACCGAGGGCGCGACGCCCACCAGCACCAAGGCAACGAACACCAAAAAGGCGACATACACCACCAAGACGCTGGCTAAGCGCGGCAAACCTCGGCGCTCGAGCTGCCCGACCAAACCCTCGAGCAGATACGCGATGACCATGCTGGCCAACACGGGCATGAGCATGCGGCCCATGGTAATGACCACAGCAAACAGGATCAGCAGCAGGATAGCCAGGAAAATGATCTGGGGATCGGAGAAATAACGCCGAAACCAGTTCGCGACGATTTTCATGTGGACTGAATCAGCCTTCCGAGGGGTGTTTGGCTCGGTAGTCGCGGTAGTGGCGGACAAACAGCGCCTCGAGATCGTCGATGACCTCGTTTGCCGGGCGCCCCTGCAGGACGTGCGCGGACATCAGCGCCGAGGTTTCGTTGAGCATCGGTCCGCGATCGAGCATCTCGTAGGTCTTCGACAGACGCTTGATCGCGGCGACCACGCTTTCGGTGGTCGGACGCTGCACGGGAATGGGTTCGCGTGGCCCGCGATGCGGCTCCGGGGTCGCGGCCCCGCGCTGCGCGAGAAACTCGGCGAATGCGAGCAGCGTCTCGCGCTCCGCGGGAGCGAGCGCGCGGAACAACCGCACGAGACGCCGCTCCGGCTCGGGCCCTTGAATTCGACTCATCACGGGGAGCGGCTCAGCGGAGATTCGAGGGTCGGCGACAGCCACGGCGGACCTGCGGCGTCGCAGTCGCTCGGGGTAGGTTGGTGACGGGGGCCATTGGGTTTCGGCGTCAGTCGTCGTGCTCGCGGCAGTAGGCCCGCGCAAACTCCAGCAACTCCTCCATGACGCGCAGTCGAAACTTCTGTTTCTGATGGACGAAGGAGAAGGGGCGATCCAGCGGCGGATCCAGGTTGAGGGCGACCAGCGTGCCCAGCTTCAGCTCCTTCTGAATCGTCGCACCCGACACCACCGACACGCCCATCCCGGCCTCCACGGCGCCTTTGACGGCCTCGGGGCTGCCGAGCTCCATCGACACCTTGAGCACGGAATGACAATCGTGTTGCAGGTTCAGGTAATCGTTGATCACCTCGCGGGTTCCCGAACCTTCTTCACGGCAGATGAAGGGGTACTCGAGGAGGCGCTCGAAGGTGACCATCCCGGCACCGGCAAGCGGATGACTCGGCGGGACGATCGCGAATAGATGATCGCGCTTGCAATGCTCCACGACCAAGTTCTTGTTCCCGACCGGCGCCTCGACGACGCCGAGATCAATGGTGTTGTTCTCCACCATCGAG
>NZ_DATITZ010000135.1:0-6771 GCF_035467215.1 Thiocapsa sp.
CGGCTTCGCGTTCCTCAGGCTCCTCGCACTCATCCACCTGCCGACACTGCGCCACCGAGGTGATCAGTGCGGGAAAGCCGCGAGCATTCCGCGCGAAATAATTCGGGAATCGGCCGGTGAAATAAAGTGAGCGACAACACCAGCCAGCGTTGCAGCGTGCGCAGGTGCTCGAGGGCTTTGTCGTCGTAGGTCTTCTTGTTGCCGCCGGACGCGGCAAGCGCCTGTTCCCTGGCGCCGGCGTAGAGCCGGAGCGCACGGTCGAAATCCTCGTCGCGCTGGGTGAGTCGGAAGAAGACCTCGTCCGCCTTGCGCTCGTCCTTGAAGTAGGGTGGCTCGAACGGCTGGATGAAATACAGATAGAAATCGCGCGGCGGCTGCGCCGTGGAGCGTTCGTTCGGCGCGCCGAAGAAGAGGTAGCCGCTGCGTCCGGCCTGGCGCTCGCGCCATTCCAGCTCGTGCTCCCAGATGCGATACCCGGCGACATAGGCGGATGCCTCGGGGTCTTCGAGCACGACCCGCCGCAAGCCGTCGAAGTAGTAGCGGTCGAGCTGCGCATCGCTCAGGGTGTCGGCGCGCCGGGCGATCAGCGAGTCGAAGTCGATGTCTTTCTTGAGGTCGAGATAGTACTGGCCGTTCTCGCGATTGAACGAAAGGAACTGCCCGCTTACGGTCTTGAGGATCTCGCCCAGGACCGTCTCGACGGTGGTCTTGAGAAACTCGGCGTCGCGCTCCGGCAGCGGGAGCAGAAGGCACAGATCGTCGCGCAGCTCCTCGACGGTGGCACCGATGGGAGCAAAGATATCACTGGTCGTCAGCCGATGGACCGCCAGCGCGTGGATGATCCGCAGCGCCGCGGGCCGGTACTGGGGACGGGTGAAGGCTTGCTGAATCCGGGCTTCGAGGACATCGGCCTTCTCGATGACGTCGCGGATCTCGGGAATCGAGCGGAACGACGGATTGTCCTTGAGGTTCTGCCAGTAGTCGTCATAAGCGATGAGGCCGGGCTCGTCGGTCGGCACCGCATCGGCGAGCAGACGACGAATCGCGGCGCTCAGCGTCTTGAGCACCTCGCGTTTCTCCGCGACATAGACGCGCTCGAAGGTGTCGAGATAGGCCGGGTGGACCGGAAACAGGCGGACGAACTCGTCCATCCGCTCATTCATCGCGCCGTAGAGGGGCGCGAATGGCGTCAAATGCTCGCGCACCAGGGCCTGCTGTTTGGCGTCTTTCTTCAGGAGCCGTTCGGCGACGACGTGGGCGACGTCCTCACGGGCGATGCGCATCTGCTCGAAACGATCCTTGACGCGACGCAGACTGTCGGCGGCGAACTGAAAGCGCGGGTTGTCGAACAGGCTCTCCTGTACGCCGGCGATGAAACGGAAGCGTGAGCCTTTGCAGAATTCGCCGACGGCCCTGAGAAAATTCAGGTTGCGCATCAGCTCCTGCTCGTTGTTCGCGCGCAGATAGTCCAGCAGCTCGTCGAGGACGAAGAGCAGGCCCTGCTCGGGAAACCGGGTCGTGAATGCCGCCATCATGTCGCCAAACACGTCCTTGTGGTTCTTGATCGCCTCCTCGGGCGGAACATCGAAGTCGACCCCGTGCGCCGCGAGCTGATCCTGCAGGGTCTCCATAACGAACTGGCGCAACGGCATGGACGAGTTGATCTCGGCACGGATGACGATGAACCGTCCGGCGATTGCGGCAGCCTTCTCGGCGACCTTCGGGTGCGTGATCAGGTCTGCGAAGTCGCCATGCTCGGCGATGGCGGAGATCACGGCCTGCAGGTGCGATTTACCGGTCCCGTAGTTGCCGACGACCATGATGCCCTTGTTGTCGGCCGGGGTCTCGAACTGGAGTTGCGAGAAGACGACGTCGATGAGCTGCTCGCTCATGCGATCGGAGATGACAAAGGTCTCGACCAGGCGTCTCGCGCTGTCGACACGGTCGGCCTCGCGGAGCTGGACGACCGATTCGATCGGATCGAATTGGATGAGATCGCCGTAATTCATGCCGTGTTGTCCGTGGCTGTGGAGGTGATGCCGCTCGGCGTATCGCTCGCGGGCATCGAAATGATGCGCGCTTGCGGATCGTCGAAGCGGCGATACTCGGGATGATCGGGGCTGGCGTAGATGAGCGAGCGGCCGTCGTAGTCACCCCGCCAGGTCGCGACCAGTGTGCGGTTGCGCGAGAGGCTCTGCAGCAGACGCAACGGATCCTGTTGCAGATCAGGGTGAAAGAGCATCTCGATGTTGTCGAGCAGAACGACATCGCCGACCTGCTCGGCAAGGATGTCGTCCAGCATGCGGGCCACCCGCAGCGTGCGCTGACGGGCGGTCAGGTCGAGCAGTCGCTCGGCCAGGGCCAGGTTGAGGTTGACGATTGGCCAGCCATGCTTGGTCGCGAGATCGCGCAACGCGGTGGTCTTGCCGGTACGATGATGTCCGACGACGAGGATAAGCCGGTGGTAGAGCTGCGGTGCCTGCTTGACCTGCCGTTCGATGTCATGCAGATGCGGACTTGACATGGCTTGTTGCCTCCCTGGATCGCTTTTCCCGGCTTCAAAAGGCAAGTCGATGCCGCTTTAGGAAACGGTGTTCTTGCACCGATTTGCGCACCTGAGTGCCCAAAGCAGAACCCAAGCCATTCATCGCTGCCCCGGCAGAGGCATCAAAAGTGGATTCCGGAACGCCTTTTTCGGCAGGTCATTGACCTGACAACATCGCGGACCGATGGGGCGGTGGCTTTCGATCGGCGTAAGGGTATCACCGGGTAAGGCTCTCTTGCATGCCGTCGGCGATCCTTCCCGGCGATGCGAGGACATGCGGGATTTCTGCATCGAGCCGATGCGCTGACCGGATCGGCGATGTCGAATCAGTGCGTCGTCAACCGCGCCACCCGCGGCAAATCTTTGCGGTAGTCGAGGAAGTCCAGCACATGGGCGGTCACTTGGATCGTGAAGTCTTCCGCGCTGACCACGTCGGTCGGATCGACCGTGCGGTCGTGGGCCAGATCCGGTTCGACCATCTCCACCGTGACGTAGGCCAGGACGCCCTCGGCGATCAGGGTCGCCGCCTCGGCCTGCCAGTCCGGACGTTCCCGGTCAAGAAGGGCGCGGTGCTCCGAATCCAGTGTGCCGGTACGCAGGGCCACCCAACTACCCACCAGCAGGCGGATCAGATCCTCTTCGTTCGGGTCGTCGTCGATCATCGCAGGCAGGCTCCGCGGTTCAGGTCGTCCCCGCATTCTACCTTGGTGCAGGCCCGCGGCAGGATCTTGCTCAGGGTTCGCCGGATCGGCGCACCCGCACCAGATCGCCGCGGTAATCCACGAAGTCCATCATGTGCGCGCCGAGTCGTGCGGCGTATTCCTGCGGCGTCGGGGTGTCATGCGGATTGGCCCCCCGGTCGTGGGCCAGATCCGGCTCGACCATTTCAACCGTCACATAGGCGAGGAGTCCCTCGGCGATCAGTGTCGCCGCCGTGCATTGCCAGTGCGGATGCTCGCGATCCAGCAGGGCCTGTTGATCCTTCTCGAGGGTGCCGGCGTGCAGTGCCGCCCAGTTGTCGACGAAGATGCGGAGCAGATCCGGATCTGCGGGATCGTGTGTGGTCATGGGGAGTTCGGAATGAGTCGCGGGAGATGCCCGACAGTGTAGCCGCGGCGCGCGACGAGCGGCACCCGGGCGACGGACTCCAGACGCCGAAACACCGCCGAACGGCGGTGTCGATGGGGTACGGTTCGGCTGCGTGGCCCGCACCGCTGCGGAACGGTTGGACGGTTCCGCCGGCGCCCGACACAGACTACGGCATGGTCGTGAATGCCGAGGCATCGGCCGCACTGATGCGGTCGGCGGCATGCACCAATTCCAACGCCGCCAGCGCCGGCGAGGGGCGATCGCGTCGCGCCTCGGCGGTCAGGAGGTGACGCAGCAGGATCGCCCCTTCGGGCCAGGCGCCATCGAACCAAGCCAGATGCGCGGCCACGACCTCGAGCGTCAACGCCTCGTGGCGCACCTGCTGCCCGAGCACGGTACGGGTCATGTTGCCGGCGAGCGTGCGCACCTTGCCGATGTCGTGCAGCAGCGCAGCAACCGTGGCGAGGCCCTGCACCGACTCCCCCGCGGTCCAGCGAAACACCGCCCCGGCGACCTCGGCGCTGTGCACCAACAGGCCGCCTGAGAAGGCATGGTGATGGTTCAGACTGGCCGGGGCGATCAGAAAGGCCGGCCCGATCGCCGGATCGGTGAAGATGCGCCGTACCAGGTCGTAGAGCACGGGCGGGAGATCCCGGAGAATCGCCCGCAGGTGCTCGCGGGCCCAGCGGATGCGCTCCGCCGCATCCTCGACCTTGAGCTCCCGACACACCAGCTCCAAGCGCCCCGTGCGCCGACGGATTCGCCCTGCGGCATAGATCCACTCGCCCCGGCGCGGGACATGATACCCGCGGCACTCCTGCTCCCAGGCATACGCCTTCAACACGTCATGCCCGTCCCACAGCTCGCAGGACATGAAACGTCCCCCGTTGCGTGCTTGACCCGCGAAGGAACGACGCACCTGAAAGCGTGCTCCCAACCGTTGTCCGTCCTGCAACATCGCCAGTCCCGCCATTGCCGCCTCCGCTTCGTGATCGAACGCTGTGAACACCGCAGTCGGTGCCTGTCGTCTCGGCTCCCTCGTCATTCGTCCTCCCACGCCTGCAGCCGTCGCTCCAGCCGTTTGAGCAAGACCGGCAAGAGCACGCCCGCCACCTCTGCATCCAACTCCGCAACCTGAGCGCGTACCCACTCGATCAGGACTTCGCGGTTGTCACGGGCCTGCCCGGCACCGAGCACCCGGACCAAACCCGCGCCCTCGCTTACCCGACACGCATGCCCCAGCACCTCGGCGAGACGACACAGCTGCGCAGGGGGCAGCGACAGCCGATCGCCGCTGTCCTCAGCTCGCATCGGCATCGTCCACCTCCTGATTCCTCTGTTGCTCGGTCTCCGGCTCGGCGACCGCGCCGAAGCCATGGGCGGCCAACAGGCGGCTCATCGCCGAGCCGTCCTGTCGGGTGAGGTTCGGCACGAAGCGCGAGTAGGTGCGAAACAGCATCTCCGTGGTGGTGTGCCCCATCTGGTTCGCAATCCATTCGGGCGACTCCCCGGCGGCGAGCCAGAGCGTGGCCGCGGTGTGGCGGGTCTGGTAGGGGCGACGTTTCTTCAGACCCAGATGGCGCAGCAGCGGATACCAGATCCGGTTGGTGACGTTCTGGTGCTGTAGCGGCTCGCCGTTGCGCGAACAGAACACATAGGCCGAACGTCCGCCGGAGAGCTTCTCCTGCTCGCGCAGCGCCGCTTCCACCACAGGGGCGATGGCGATCTCGCGGCGCGATTCGGGCGTCTTGGTCTTCTCCCGATGACCGGCCACCAGGGTCTCGCGGATCAGGATCTGGCCGCGGGCGAAGTCGACGTACTGCCATTGCAGTCCGTTGATCTCGCTGGTGCGCATCCCGGTGAAGAACCGCACGGTGAAGTACGGGCGATAGTCCGCGCGCACCCGGGCGAGGATCAGCCGGACCTCTTCGAGGGTAAAGGGATGCACCTCGGTGCGCGGGACCTTCAGCGAGCGCACCCCCGTCATCGGATCGGCAAAGCCGAACCGCAGCGCGGCCTCGGCCAGAATCATCCGCAGCGGGTTGATGACATGGTTGACGCGGGAGGCCGAGAGTCGCCCGCCGCCCTGGCCGGGCTGCTTGGCCAACTCCGCACGAAAGGCCATCAGCGCCGCTTTGTCGATGGCGCCGACCCGCTGCTCCCCGAAGACCGGCAGCAGGTGCTTGTCCAGGCTGATGCGGATGGTCTCTCGATAGGAGCGGCGCCACTCGATCTCGCGCTCCCCGTACCAGGTTTCGGCGAAGTCGCGAAACAGGGGCGTTTCGACGCCGACCGCGACGATCGGTGTCGCGGCCGACGCGGCGGGCGCGTCGAATTGGGTGGCGGTTGGGCTGTTGGGGAAATAGCGTCGGTATTCGAAACAGCCGAGCGAGATTTCCGCTTCGATCTTCTCCAGGATTTTGCCGAGCTTCTTCCTGTTGGCCGGGGTGTCGGCCAACGCGGTTTGCTCGCGACACCGTATCCCCTTGAACCTGAAATCAAAGAACAAGGTGTTTGTCTCGGAGCGTGCGCGAACACTAGCCATTGCAGACACCTCCGTTTGCCATCGGTACGACGAAGCCGTTGTCTTTCGAGTACCTGCCGATATCCCGTTCGATGGCATCCCAAAGGTAGAGAATCTTGCGGCCGCCGAACGGACGGATGTAATGAATACCTTCCAACAGGACGGAGTCCTTGAGGCGGTCCCGAATCGTGCGAGCGTCATACTCGATGCGTGCAGCAAGTTCGTCCGTGGTCAGATAGGTCTGCTCGCTCATGGCTAGGTGCCTCCTCGGCTGAGTTGATCTACACTAGGTAAAGAGCATTTCTGGTAGCGCAATATGCTCTTCTGAAGATCATTATGGGCGAAAAAAGGCCCCTGTCAAGACAAAATGATCTTCTAAAGATCAAAATATTTAGGAGAAGATCATGCTGAAGGTCCACCTCTCGCGCCTGATGGGCGAGCGGAAGCTCAAAATCTCAGATGTGTCACGACTGACAGGTTCTAACCGAGGAACAATCACGAGGCTCTACCAAGAGACCGCGGTGCGGGTCGAGTTGGAGACCTTGGAGCAGCTTTGCCGCGTTCTGCAGTGCGGGGTGGGGGACTTGCTCGAGTACGTGCCGGAACCGGAAGG
>NZ_DATITZ010000136.1:0-8004 GCF_035467215.1 Thiocapsa sp.
GTCGCGGGTCACTCCAACACCCTAATGCCGCTCCTCTACAAGGTCTCGGCAATCTGGGGCGGTCATGAGGGATCCTTGCTGCTGTGGGCCCTGATGTTGGCCGGATGGGGTGCGGCGGTCGCGGCCTTCAGCAAGAATCTACCCTTGCCGATGGTGGCACGCGTCGTCTCGGTCCTCGGCATGGTGGCGATCGGCTTCCTGCTGTTCATGCTGCTGACCTCCAATCCCTTCGACCGGCTCTTCCCGGCACCGCTCGAGGGCCGCGACCTGAATCCGCTGCTGCAGGACTTCGGTCTGGCGATCCATCCGCCGATGCTCTACATGGGGTACGTCGGCTTCTCGGTCGCCTTCGCCTTCGCGATCGCCGCACTCATCGGCGGCAAGCTGGACTCGGCCTGGGCGCGCTGGTCGCGACCCTGGACGACCGCGGCTTGGGTCTTCCTCACCATCGGTATCGCCTTGGGCTCCTGGTGGGCCTACTACGAGCTGGGTTGGGGCGGCTGGTGGTTCTGGGATCCGGTCGAGAATGCCTCCTTTATGCCTTGGCTGGTGGGCACGGCCCTGATCCATTCCCTCGCCGTGACCGAGAAGCGTGCAGCCTTCAAGAGCTGGACCGTGCTGCTGGCCATCTCGGCCTTCTCCCTATCGCTGCTCGGGACCTTCCTGGTGCGCTCGGGTGTCTTGACCTCGGTCCACGCCTTCGCCACGGACCCGGCGCGCGGCACCTTCATCCTCATCTTCCTCTGCGTCGTGATCGGCGGCTCGCTGGCGCTTTATGCCTGGCGTGCGCCGACCATCGCCGGCGGAGGTCGGTTCGACATCCTCTCGCGCGAGAGCTTTCTGCTCGTGAACAACCTGCTGTTTGCGACACTGACGGTCCTGGTCTTGTTCGGCACCCTCGCCCCGCTGATCTACGAGGCCGCCGGGTGGGGCAAGATCTCGGTCGGCTTCCCCTGGTTCAACAAGATGTTCGTCTCGCTCTCGCCCTTCCTCATTGTGGCGATGGGGATTGGACCCTTGACGCGCTGGAAGCACGACGAGCCGATGCGCCTGGTGCGTTCGCTGTGGATCGCGCTCGCGCTCGGCATCGCCGTCTTCATCGTGGCCCTGCAGCCGATCTTCGAGGACGGCGGTTTCGGGATGGCCTTCGGCCTGAGCATGAGTGCCTGGCTGGTCGGCACCCATCTGATCGCCCTCGCCGAGCGCCTGAAGAACAAAGGCGGTTTCCGGGGGCTGGCGGCCGACTTCAACGCTCGCAATCTCAGCTACTACGGCATGTGGACCGCGCATGTCGGGATCGCGATGTTCATCGTCGGCGTGACCATGGTGTCGATCCACGGCTCGGAGACCGACGTGCGTATGTCGCCGGGCGACGTGCACGAGGACTCGGGCTATCGCTTCCAGTTCAACGGCGTAGAGGCGGTCACCGGACCCAACTACCTGGCGCAGCAGGGCGAGTTCATCGTCACCAAAGACGACCGACAGATCGCCGTGCTCTACCCGGAGAAGCGCTCCTACTTCTCGGGCGGCATGCCGATGACCGAGGCGGCCATCAACGCCGGTTTCCTGCGTGACCTCTACGTCTCGCTCGGCGAGCCCGTGGGAACGGACGGCGACTGGGCGCTGCGGGTCTACTACAAACCCTTCGTGCGCTGGATCTGGCTCGGCGCGATCCTGATGGCACTCGGTGGTCTCTTGGCGATGGCCGATCGGCGTTATCGCACGGTACGGCGGACAGCGGATGCCCCAGCCGGGGCACTGGCGGCGCGCTCATGACGGCGATCACCCCCCCATCAACAACGGCGGCAACAAAGGCAGCAACAAAGGCGAAGAGGCGCGCGCTCATCCCGCTCGCTATCTTCATGGCGCTGGCCGCGCTGTTGTTCTACGGGCTGCAACTGGATCCCCGCAAGGTCCCTTCGCCGCTTGTGAATAAGCCTGCACCCGTGTTCGAGCTCGAGTCGCTGGACGACCCGAACCGAACGGTGACCAACGAGATCCTCATGGGGAAGGTCTCGTTGGTGAATGTCTGGGCCTCTTGGTGCCCGTCATGCCGTCAGGAGCATGGCGAGCTGATGCAGATCGCGCGCAACAACGATGTCCAGGTGGTCGGCTTCAACTGGAAAGACACGCGTCCCGAGGCGCTCGAGATGCTCAGGCGTTACGGCAATCCCTACGTCGTGAGCGCCTACGATCCGGACAACCGCTACGGTCTACATTGGGGCGTCTACGGCGCCCCCGAGACCTTCGTGGTCGATGGAGAAGGCATTATTCGTTACAAGCACATCGGGCCGGTCGACCGCAACGTCTGGGAGACCACGATCCGCCCGATCGTCGAGCAGTACAGACCTCAGTCATCATGATTCATCGCGTCCGCAAGCTGTCTCTAAGCCTCGCGCTGATCGCCGGTACACTGGCGTTCGGCAATGCATCCGCCTACACGCTCGAAGAGTTCAAGTTCGAGCAACCCGGCCAGCACGAGGCGTTTCGCGACCTGATCGCCAAGCTGCGCTGCCTGGTCTGCCAAAACGAATCGCTCGCCGGCTCGCAGGCCGGGGTGGCGCAGGACCTGCGCGAAGAGGTCTATCGCATGATGCTCGAGGGTCAAAGCGACGAGGAGATCGTGACCTTCCTCGTGGATCGCTACGGCGACTTCGTGCTCTACGAGCCGCCGATCAAGCCATCGACCTATATCCTCTGGTTCGGTCCCTTCATCTTCCTCGGCGTGGGCGGCTACCTGCTGTTCCGCACGCTCGGGCGCAAGAAGGACGAGCCCGAGGAGGATCTCACCGAGGCCGAACGCGCCCGTCTTCAACGACTGATCGCCACCGGCGGCGACAAACAAGAAACCATCAAATGATCATCTTCTGGATTTTGGCCGCCGGGCTTATGGGCCTGGCGTTGTTTTATGTCGCCCTGCCGCTGCTGCAGCCCGAGAAGGCGACCGAGGCACCCGAGCAGGACGAGCTGAACCTCACGGTCTTCAAGCAGCGTCTGCAGGAGCTGGATGCCGACCTTGCCGGTGGCTTTCTGGAACAAGATCAGTACGCCGCGGCAAGGCGCGACCTGGAACGCGATCTGCTGCGCGACATCCCGGGCGAGCTCGCGGCGTCCAAGCGTCGCGGCGCTTCCGGCGGGCGCTGGATGGCGATCGTGCTCGCGGTGGCGGTTCCGACAGGCGCGGTGCTGATCTACAACGAGATCGGCCACCGCGAGATCATCGAACGCATCGAGGGCGTCGCGCTGAGCGGCGAGACGCAGCAGCCCCTGGTCGGACCCGACGGCGAGGAGCTCCCGCCGCTCGAGGTCCTGGTTCAGCGTCTCGAAGAGAGGCTCGCCGAGGATCCGAACAACGTCGATGGCTGGTTGATGATTGGCCGGACCTATTTCACGATGCGCCGTCCGGGTCAGGCACTCGACGCCGTCTCGAAGGCCTATGCGTTGGCACCGGAGCGTCCGGATGTGATGCTCGCCTATGCGGAGGCCCTGGCCGCCAACAGCAACAACAGCCTGGAAGGCGAGCCGGCCGCGCTGATCGAGCAGGTCCTGAAGGCCGAGCCCGACAACGTGAGCGCCCGCTGGCTGTCGGGGATGCTCTATTACCAGCGCGGGCAATACACCGCCGCGGCGACGGCTTGGCAGCGCATCCTCGACGAGATGGACCCCGCGTCCGAAGACGCCGCCGACATGCGCGAGATGATCACCGAGGCGCAGACGCGCGCAGGTGCTCCCTCGAACGCAGCAACCGCCCCTTCCGCGCCCGCTACCGCAGATCCTTCCGAACCCGCCGCAGCACAGCAGGCACAGACGGGATCGCCGGCCGCGCCCGAGCAGCCTGCCGCCGGGGCATCGGTCACCGCCGACGTGAGCCTGGATCAGGCCCTCTCGGCCGGTGCCGCTCCGGAGGACGTCGTGTTCATCTTCGCACGCGCCGTCGCCGGCCCGCCGATGCCGCTCGCCGTTCAACGGGTCCAGGTCAAGGACCTGCCGACCCGCGTCACACTCGACGACAGTATGGCGATGATGCCCGAGATGAGCCTATCCGCCTTCCCGCAGGTGATGATCGGGGCACGCGTCGCCAAGAGCGGCCAGGCGACACCGCAATCCGGCGACCTCGAAGGCGAAAGCGGACCGATCGACAGCGCCGGAAAGACTCAAGTCGCCGTCGTCATCGACCGTATCAGGCCCTAAACCGACTAAACCGCGTCCGCTGCACCCCTTGCGTGTCGCCGCGACGCATCATCACCTGAAATCCGCGCGTGTCGCTCCAAGACGCGGTTTAACGCTTCTCGTAGATGCCGACCAGCTCGGTGCGACCGAGGATATGGTCTTCCATGGCCATCAGGAGCTCGTCCTTGGTCGGTTGACCCAGCTCGCTCGGCAGGCGGACATCGAGCGCATAGAGACAATGGAAATAGCGGTGGCAACCGATCGGCGGGCACGGGCCGCCGTAACCGACGCGTCCCCAGCTGTTGATTCCCTCGCCGGTCCCGACCGGTAGACCATCGGAGGTCATTCCTTCGGCGAGCACCGCCTCGGGCGGAAGGTTATAGAGGATCCAATGATCCCAAACCATCCGGGGAGCGGCGGGATCGGGGGCATCCGGATCATCGACGATCAAGACCAGGCTCGCGGTTCCCTCGGGAAGACCCTCCCACGTCAGAGGCGGCGAGATGTCTTCTCCCTCGCAGGTGTAGCGCACCGGGATGTGCGCACCGTCGACAAAAGCGTCCGATTTCAGAACCATTGACATCTTTACGTCTCCAGAGATGTGCTACGCTATGGGGCATCAAGGCCCCGTTATCCCGGTTCGACAGCGATTCGGGTCACGGAGTTTTCATCGAACAGAGGTATCGCGGCCGTGCCGATCAATCCCGCGCTGCCGCATCCCCTTTAAGGATAACGCGAATACAGGCATTCGAGATCAGGGATCGATTCGTCCGGACATGCGGACAAGATCGCCTCGATAGCGCTTTTCCTCTCCATAGCTGTGCGTCCTTCGGCGGTCAATCGGCCGCTTTTTTTGGCCTGCGAATCGGGGACGGACACGGTCCCGCTCGCGCCCCTTCGCCACGAGCCTACCGAGCCCCGGGCCACCGCGCTGACTTGATCCGCGACAGGCTTGATACGCGACAGTCCAAGACGCGAATTCCGATCGATCCCCGATCAGGGCCACACCCGAGTTACGGTATAATTTCGGCCCGTAAACGAATCTCGACGGGAAGCCGCACGACGACGCCCCCGCACCTCACCCAAACGCCACTACAGGATCACCGATGTCTGATTACAATGCCGAGGACGTCCGCAACCTTGCCCTGGTCGGTCACGCCGGATCCGGCAAGACCACGCTGGTCGAAGCGCTGCTCGCCGCGACCGGAGTGATCTCGACCCCCGGCAGCGTGACCAAGGGGACCACGGTCTGCGACTTCGATCCGATGGAGAAGGAGCTAATCCACTCGCTGGACGCCTCCATCACCAGCTTCGATGCGCACGACAAACACGTCAACCTGATCGATACCCCCGGCTATCCGGATTTCCTGGGGCGCTCCATCTCGGTCCTGCCGGCCGTGGAGACCGCCGCGATCGTCATCAATGCGCAATCCGGCATCGAGCCGATGACGCTGCGGATGATGAAGGCGGCCGACAACCGCAATCTCTGCCGCATGATCATCGTGAATCAAATCGATGCAGCCGACGTCGATCTGGCTCAATTGACGGATCAGATCCGCGAGACCTTCGGCCCCGAATGCCTCCCGATCAACCTGCCCGCCGAGGGCGGCAAGCGGGTCATCGACTGCTTCTTCCAGCCAAGCGGCGAAGGTGCCGACTTTTCATCCGTCGCCGAGGCACACAGCCGGATCATCGACCAGGTGGTCGAGGTCGACGAAGCCCTGATGGAGGTCTATCTCGAGCAGGGCCAGGAGCTCAAGCCCGAGCAGCTGCACGATCCGTTCGAGGCGGCGCTGCGCGAGGCGCACCTGATCCCGATCTGTTACGTGTCGGCGGCGACCGGGGCCGGCGTGAACGAGTTGATCGAGATCATCACGCGCTTGATGCCGAATCCCTCGGAAGGCAATCCCCCGCCTTTCCTGAAGGGCGAAGGCGCAGCCATGAGTCCGGTGAGCGTCGATCCCGATCCAGCCAAGCACGCCATCGCGCATGTCTTCAAGATCATCAACGACCCCTTCCGCGGCAAGCTCGGGATCTTCCGTATCCATCAGGGACGCATCACGGCACAAAGTCAGCTCTACATCGGCGACGCGCGCAAGCCGTTCAAGGTCAACCATCTGTATCGCCTCCACGGGGCCGAGCAGATCGAAGTCCCCGAGGGTGTTCCCGGCGATATCCTGGCAGTCTCGCGCATCGACGACATCCATTTCGACGCCGTCCTGCATGACTCGCACGAGGAGGACCATTTCCACCTCTCGAGCCTGGAGTGCCCGGTTCCGCTGTTCGGCCTCGCGATCCACCCGACCAAACGCGGCGACGAGCAGAAGCTCACCGATGCCCTGCACAAGCTCGAATCCGAAGACCCCTGCTTCCATGTCGAGCACAACGCCGCCGCGAACGAGACGGTCATGCGCGGACTCGGCGAGCTGCATCTGCGCGTGCTCTTGCGCCGACTCGCGGATCAATACCATGTCGAGGTCGAGACCCATCCGCCGAGCATCCCCTACCGCGAGACCATCACGGCCCCCGCCGAGGGACATCATCGCCACAAGAAGCAAACCGGCGGTGCCGGGCAGTTCGGCGAGGTCTATCTGCGCGTCGAACCCATGGAGCGCGGCGCAGGCTTCGAGTTCGTCGATGCCGTCGTCGGCGGCGTGATCCCGAACAACTTCATCCCTTCGATCGAGAAAGGCGTGCGGCAGGTCCTCGAGGAAGGCGCCATCGCCGGTTATCCGATGCACGATGTCCGCGTGACGGTCTACGACGGCAAGTTCCACCCCGTCGACTCCAAAGACATCGCCTTCTCGACAGCAGGACGCAAGGCATTCATCGAGGCGATCGAGAAGGCCCGCCCGGTCCTGCTCGAACCGATCGTGAAGATCCGCATCACCGCCCAAGGCACCGCGATGGGCGACCTCGCAGGCGACCTCTCGAGCCGGCGCGGCCGCATCAACGGCAGCGACAGCAAGAGCCGAGGCCGTATCGTCATCGAAGGCGAGGTCCCGCTCGCGGAGCTCGACGGCTACGATGCACGCCTGAAGGCCCTGACCGGCGGTGAAGGCACCTACAGCATCGAGCTCAGCCACTACGACACGGTGCCCGCAAACATCCAGAAACAGCTCGCCGACGCCTACCAGCGCGCGGAAGACTGACCCCGCCCCGCACGGACCGGCGATTGCCGTCGGTCCGTGTCCTACCTCGAAAATCGAGGCTCCGGACGTCCCGGATACCTCGTCGTCCGTTAGAACAACGACCACTCCAACCTCAAGGAGAACGTGGCTCGTCTTCGCCTCGCACACGGCGAAAAATCTCGCGCGCCCGGTGCTCGTGCGCCGCCGAGCGGAACCCGTCATCCGGCCGCACCGGAGAGAAAATCTCCCCGTTGGCCTCCATCATCACGAACGCGTGAAAAGTCTCCTGCCAATGGTGCCCGCGCCAATGAGTCTGCGCTCCGCCTTCTCACCGATCCGACGGATTTCGCCCGGGAATTGAGTAAACTGTTTCCTGGAACTGTCGCAGTCCAACGGGCCGCAGACGCTGCATTTTGGTCCACTCAATCCAGCAGGTGATCCCTCTTGTCGATGAAGCCCCTTGTGATCGAAAACGATGTGATCTCCGACCTCGCGTTGGACGTCACGCAGGCGGTGCTCGCCAGGTGCGAGGACGCCGGAGCGGTCATGGAGGACCAATCCGGCCCGCTGGAACTCGCCCGGGCCTTGGCGGATTTCTTCCCGGTCGCCGGGGCCTTGGAAAGCGGAGCGGCGCACCTGGAGCAGGAACACCTGCAGGAGTTCTGCGCCTACGGACTGGATTTGCTTGACCGTCTCGCCTTCC
>NZ_DATITZ010000137.1:0-3710 GCF_035467215.1 Thiocapsa sp.
AGGTCTTCGGGCTATTCGAGCCGGCATTTCTCGAGGCGTTGCCCAATCGGCTCTACGGTGTCATGACCAACGAGACGCTGATCGCGGTGCCGCTGTTTGTTTTCATGGGCGTGATGCTGGAGCGCTCGCGGGTCGCCGAAAGCCTGCTCGACACCATGGCGATGCTGTTCGGACCTCTGCGCGGCGGGCTCGGGATCTCGGTAACACTCGTCGGCATGCTGCTGGCGGCGAGCACCGGCATCGTCGGGGCGACCGTCGTGACCATGGGGCTCTTGTCCCTGCCGATCATGATGCGCCGCGGTTATTCGCCGAGCTTGGCGGCCGGGACCATCTGTGCGTCCGGTACGCTGGGTCAGATCATCCCGCCCTCGATCGTGCTGGTGTTGCTCGGGGATGTGCTTTCATCGGCCTATCAGCAGGCGCAATTGGAGATGGGTGTCTGGTCGCCGGAGACCGTGTCGGTCGGCGATCTCTTCGTCGGCGCCCTGGTGCCCGGGCTGATGCTGGTCGGCTTTTACATCCTCTACATCGTCGGTGTTGCGGTGTTTCGACCCGAGGCGGTGCCGGCAATGCCGCGCGAGGATCGCCTGGTCGACGGTGCGGCGCTGGCCTGGCGGGTGATCTCGGTGCTGATCCCGCCGCTCTTTCTCGTGGTGGCGGTCTTGGGGTCGATCCTGGGCGGGTTTGCGACACCGACGGAGGCAGCTTCGGTGGGCGCGGTCGGTGCGCTGATCCTGGCCGCCGCGCGTGGTCGGCTGACGGTCTCGACCCTGCGCGAGGTGGTGCTTCAGACCACCATGGTGACCAGCATGGTGTTCTTGATCTTCATCGGTGCCGCGATCTTCTCCTTGGTCTTCCGCGGTTTCGGGGGCGACGACCTGGTCACCGAGTTTCTCACCGGCTTGCCCGGCGGGGTCGTGGGCGCCGTGGCGCTCGTGATGCTGGTGATGTTCCTGCTCGGATTCATCCTGGACTTCATCGAGATCACCTTCGTGGTGGTCCCGATCGTAGGTCCCGTCTTGCTTGCGATGGGGCTGGATCCGGTCTGGCTCGGCGTGATGATGGCGATCAACCTCCAGACATCCTTCCTCACGCCGCCGTTCGGCTTCTCGCTCTTCTACCTGCGCGGGGTGGCTCCGCCCGGGATTACGACGGTCCACATCTATAAGGGCGTCGTGCCCTTTATCCTGATTCAGCTGATTGTACTCGGCCTTCTCGCGATCTGGCCCGCGCTGGCGACCTGGCTTCCCGGTTTGGTCTACGCATCTTGAGCCGTCTTCGAGACGCCTGATCGGTGCCGGTGTGGTCCGGCTCAGCGTGCGCTCGATTGACGGCCGGTCGCGTCGGTGGCCTGCGGTGGCGGCGGCCGTCGGGTCATGTCTCGTGTCAGTCCGCGGTAAAGGACCGGCTGAGGATCCCGGAACATGACGCCGATGCCGGACCCGCGATGGTGGACGACGATGGCCGGGATCAGCCAATCCTTGCCGAGACACTCAAGCTCGAGCTCGACCAGAATACCGGTCGGCAGGGTAAGGTTGCTGACCTCGAGGAACATCCCCTGGTCGGACAGGTTGCAGGCGCGGGCGCAGATGAAGCGGCGTTTGCGGTAGCGGATGGACACCTGAAGGTCGATCGGGTGTCGGGCGCAATAGCGGCGTTCGATGGTCATTGGACGGTCTCTCCCCTGATCATTGGCTTCGCGCGATAGTAGAGACTCGACTTGACGAATCGGTTGATGTTGCGTGACGAAACGATGAATCTTGCCGAGGATGGAGCCGTCTTGGTCAGCCGTCGCGATGTTGCCAATAGCCCCAATCGTAGGTGCGATATTTCACGGGCATCAGGTTCGTATAGAGCAGGATGCAGCGCGTGATGGAATGCAGCGTCTTGCGCCATCGGCTGCTCTGGATGCGCCGATGATCGGTTGCGTGAACGGCGAGATCCTTCCGAAACGAGACCCGAAAACCCGCCCGCCGAAGACGCCAGACGACCTCCGAGTCCTCGTTGCAGGTCAATCTCAGGTCGAAACCGCCTACGCACGCGAGTGCATCCCGCCGGATCAATAGATTGGAGCCCGATGCAGCCGGTATTCCGCAGGAATGGCTGAGCGCCTGGGCGCGGGCGATGCGGTTGTAATAGGCGCGAAAGCGGTCTGTGGAGAGCTTCGGTCCGTAATACACCGAACTCTCGGAAAGACCCGCGAGCATCTCGAAATAACCCGGCGGAAAGAGGATATCGGCATCGCTGAACAGCAGCCATTCGGTCCGGGCAAGATCGGCGCCCCGCTGTCTCGCTTGCGTGACGGATCCGGGCTCGCGCATGACGAGCGTGCGCTCGGGGCGCAGTGTCTCGATCAGGTCCGGTGTCTCGTCCCGGCTCGCATCCACCACGATGAGCCGGATCTGCGCGGGAACGGACGCCAGGAATTGCCGGATATTGTGGGCCTCGTCGCGCGTCGGAAGGATCAGTGTGATATCGGCCGGAAGCATTCCCGTTCATCCCGTCTCGCGCGGCAAAATAGCCGTTGAGCGAGTTTAAGGCGGAGTCATGTCAACCTGATGACGCGGTACGCCCGACCTGGAATCCGGAACGCGGCCGAGAGCGAGCCCAATTGGACTTGCGGGGATGTCGGTCCGGAAATCCGGAAAAAGAACCCCCGAAGTCCTGGGGTAAGGGCTCCGGGGTAATCGCTTCCCCGGCTTGGGGATGCCGGGATTTGGGGCTGCCCTCAGGGGGGATGGGCAACCCCGATGCGCTCGGCAAATACGACCGGGTGCACTTGAGTAAGTTCCTCGGATGTTTAAACCGCGCCCAGCGTGGTATGTGATGTTTTTGGATGGGACCGGCCCCGGCAGACTTGACAATCGCTGGAGCCGGCGCGGTTTAAAATACTAAAATTTAATCTAAATCGCGCATCGCCGCTCGTCCAGTGCAGAGCCGAGCCTTCGCGTATCCCCGACCGACACATATAACCCCGGGCGCGATTTCGATTAATGGGCCTCGTCCCAGTTCTCTCCCACCCCGATATCGACGACGAGCGGAACCGCCAGCTCCGCAGCGGATTCCATCGCCGAGCGAATGCGCTTGGCGGCCGCCTCGACCGCATCGTCGGCGATCTCGAACACCAGCTCGTCGTGCACCTGCATGATCATCCGCACCGGCGGCCGCTCGGACTGGATCCAATGATCCGTCGCGATCATGGCACGTTTGATGATGTCGGCCGCCGTGCCCTGCATGGGTGCGTTGATGGCGGTCCGCTCGGCGGCGGCGCGCCGGCTCTGGTTGCTGTGCCCGATCTCGGCGAGATAGAGCCGCCGGCCGAACAGGGTCTCGACATAGCGGTCCTCGCGCGCTTGGACGCGGGTGCGCTCCATGAAGTCCTTGACCCCGGGATAGCGCTGAAAATAACGATCCACGTATTCCTGTGCCGCACCCCGCTCGATGCCGAGCTGCTTGGCGAGCCCGAAGGCGGACATGCCGTAGATGAGTCCGAAGTTGATCGCCTTGGCCGAGCGGCGCTGCTCCCCGGTGACCGCCTCGGGGGCGAGTCCAAGGATCTCGGCGGCGGTCGCGCGATGGATGTCGAGCCCGCTCGCGAATGCCGCGAGCAGACGTTCGTCGCCCGAGAGATGGGCCATGATCCGCAGCTCGATCTGGGAGTAGTCGGCGGCGAGCAGACGGTTTCCCGGCTCGGCCACGAAGGCGCGGCG
>NZ_DATITZ010000138.1:0-19240 GCF_035467215.1 Thiocapsa sp.
TCATGTTGGAGGCCGCCGCGACCTCGTTTCAGATCCATCTCAAGGTAACCCCGAAGGAAGCGGCGCGCGTCTACAACGCCTCGAAGATCATCAGCGGGCCCATGGTCGCCATCTCGGCCAACTCGCCCTACCTTTTCGGACACGAACTCTGGGACGAGACGCGGATCCCGCTGTTCGAGCAGGCGGTCTCACCGGGCGGCCCCATCCTGCAGGAACGCGTGAGCTTCGGTTTCCGGTATGCCGAGCGCTCCATCATGGAGACCTTTCGCGCGAACCTCGACCGCTATCCGGTCCTGCTCCCGCACCTCATGGAGGAGGAGCCGCAGGCGCTGGCCCATCTGCGTCTTCACAATGGTACCATTTGGCGTTGGAACCGCGCTCTGATCGGCTTCGATGCGACAGGGCGACCGCATCTGCGCATCGAGCACCGTGTCGTTCCGGCCGGCCCGACGGTGTCGGACATGATCGCCAATGCGGCCTTGTATCTCGGTGCCGTACGCGATCTGGCCGGCCAACCCGAGCCGCCTGAATCGCGGATCCCCTTCCTGCACACCCGCGCGGCCTTTTATGCCTGTGCGCGCGAAGGGCTCGATGCCGAGATTCAGTGGCTCGACGGCGCTATCCTGCCGGTCACCCGCATCCTCCGAGAGGATCTCTTGCCCCGAGCGCGGCGCGGGCTCGAGGCAGCGGGCATTGACCCGCCAGAGATCGCGCATTGGCTCGGCATCATCGAGCGGCGGCTCGAAACGGGTCGAACCGGCGCCCGTTGGCAACGCGCCTGGGTCGCGCGTCATGGCCCCGACATGGCCGGCCTGACCGCCGCCTACCTCGAACAGCAGGACTCGGGGCGGCCGGTAGACGAGTGGACCTTGCTCGGCTGACCGGATCGCGCCGAACCCTCGGCCCGCGCCAGGTCGGAGAGTTGTCGGAGCTGGCGCGGCCGAGCCAATCCAACAAACGACGCATACCGCACCGGGCGCGGTTTAGGTTCAACCAACTCGCGAAGCGACGACCAAGACGCCATGCTCCAAGAGCTCGATGATCTTCCGGAAGGCCTCCTCGAGGCCGAAAGCCATGAGCTGGATCGGCTGCTCGGTGCGCCGACCTTGATCCATCTGCCCGGCGCTCGCGAGCCCACGCTCTTCGTGTCGGTGCTCATGCACGGCAACGAGACGGTCGGGTGGGAGGCGATCCGCACTCTGCTGCGCGAACGGCTCGAGCGCTTCGGCGAGCTGCGCTTACCGCGTGCGCTGAGCATCTTCATCGGCAACGTGAGCGCGGCGGCATCAGGGGTGCGCCATCTGCCCGGACAACCGGACTACAACCGAGTCTGGCCCGGCACCGATCGCGCTCATACCCCCGAGCACGATCTCATGGCGGAGGTCGTGCGCATCATGGCCGAACGCGGACTCTTCGCCAGTCTGGACATCCACAACAACACGGGCTCCAACCCCCACTACGCTTGCGTGAATCGGATCGACAACCGGTTTTTGAACCTCGCGAATCTGTTCGGGCGCATCGTCGTCTATTTCACCCGACCGGCCGGTGTGCAGTCGCTCGCCATGGCGCAGCTGTGCCCGTCCGTGACGGTGGAATGCGGCAAGGTCGGAGAACAGCAGGGGATCGAGCATGCCCGCGACTTCATCGAGGCCGCGTTGCATCTCGCTCGCATCTCGCCTCATCCGGTCGCGCCGCAGGATATCGATCTCTTCCACACGGTTGCCCAGGTGAAGATCCGCGAGGATGTCGGGTTCGGATTCTCTCCGGAGGAGGCCGACCTTCAGCTCAATCCTGCCTTGGAGCATCTCAACTTCTGTGAGCTGCCCCGAGGTACGGCGTTTGGTCGCATCGCTCCGGGCTTGGGGATCGGTCTGGACGTACGCGACGAGCGCGACCGAGATGTCGGCGAGCGCTATTTCCACGTCGAAGACCATGAGCTGCGGCTACACCAGCCCGTGATGCCCTCGATGCTGACGAGCAACCAGGTGGTCATCCGCCAGGATTGTCTCTGTTATCTGATGGAACGCTACGCCGACCATCTGCCGACCGAGGACTGAGGTTGACTCGACGCCCCGGTGCCGGGGCGCCATCCGTCCCGAGGTCCCGAGGTCGCCGCGGCGCGCCGTCAGCCCTCTCCCGACATCGCGACTTCTAGAATCTCGCTTGCCTGACGATCGGCGTGGTAAGAGGAGCGCACCATGGGAGCGCTCGCGACGTTGGAGAACCCGATCGACTCGGCGAAGCGCCCGAGGTCTTCGAACTCGTCCGGGGTCCAATAGCGCTTCACGGGAAGGTGATCGCGACTGGGCTGAAGATACTGGCCCAAGGTGAGCATGTCGCAACCGTGCGTGCGCAGATCCCGCAGGGTCTCCTCGACCTCCTCGCGTGTCTCCCCGAGCCCAAGCATCAACCCCGACTTGGTCGGCACGCCGGGATGCGCCGCCCTGAAGGCGGCGAGCAACCGCAACGAACCCGCATAATCCGCACCGGGGCGCGCCTCTCGATAGAGCCGCGGAACCGTCTCGAGATTGTGGTTGAAGACATCCGGCACCCCGGCTCCCACGAATTGAGCAAGCGCGAGCGCCTCGCGTCCCCGGAAATCAGGCACCAAGACCTCAAGCTTGATTGCCGGACTGCGCTCCCGAACCGCGGCCAGACAGGCCGCGAAATGCGCGGCTCCGCCGTCGCGAAGATCGTCGCGATCCACCGATGTGATCACCACATAGCGAAGGCCCATGGCCGCAATCGACTCGGCCAGATGTCGCGGCTCGTCCGGATCGACAGGCTGCGGACGACCGTGCGCGACATCGCAGAAGGGGCAGCGCCGCGTGCAGATGTCGCCCAGGATCATGAAGGTCGCGGTGCCGTGATTGAAGCACTCGCCCAGATTCGGACACATCGCCTCTTCGCAGACGGTCGCCAGCTTGCCCTTGCGCAACAGACTCTTGATCCGACTGACGCCCGCTCCGACAGGCGCCTTGGCCCGGATCCACGCGGGTTTACGAAGGATCTCGGTCGCGGGCTCGATCTTGAGCGGGATACGCGAAACCTTGTCGTGTCCGCGCTGGTGGGTTTCGGGTGTCGTCCGCGAAGGGGCGTCGAGCGGTTGTTCGGGAGGCATGGCTGATATCGGGAAGGCTCAAGATAACAAGCGACATGATACGCACGCGAGGCGGGCGGACGAAACGTCTGCGGGGTGCGCTGTCACACGCGACTGTCGGTCGGGCGCTTGAGCCGACCGAATCCCGGTGCGACCGATGGTCGTTTACCGCAGTTACGGGGAGGTTGGGGACTTGCTCGGCCGATCACCAGGCCGGTCTCGGTCAAGGTCGCCTGTCCGAGTGCCTCATTCGGCGAACGAACCTGTCGGCCGCTGCATCAACGCGGAAACAGGCGATTCATCAACAGCCCGAACCAGGGCGTAAACCACTCGGGCCGGCGCGCGAGAGCGCGATGGATCGCCGGGACCGACATCCAGCGCCAAGCCCCGATCTCGGACGGATCAGGTCGCGGATCCCCGGCGTAGACGCCGAAGAAGACGTGGAGATACTCATGCTCGATCAGACCCGAGGCCTGATCCTCGGCACGATAGACGAGCTGGGTGCGCTCGACGAGCGGCACCCGGATTCCGAACTCTTCCTTCAGGCGACGGCCCGCGGCCTGCATCGTCGGCTCATCCGGCCTGGGATGACCGCAGCAGGTGTTGGACCAACGCGTCGCGAAGTGATACTTGGCATCGGCGCGTCGCTGCAGCAGGAGCCGGTCGGCCGCATCGAAGACC
Organism: Thiocapsa sp.; assembly: GCF_035467215.1. Taxonomy (GTDB): domain Bacteria; phylum Pseudomonadota; class Gammaproteobacteria; order Chromatiales; family Chromatiaceae; genus Thiocapsa. Next base: position 3,782 of record NZ_DATITZ010000138.1, read on the forward strand.
AGTATCGAGAAGGCACGGTGCAGTTGACCGTCGAGATGCACGTCGATCTTGCCGGCGCTACCGAGGGTGCAGTCACGGTCGTCGACCAGGATGACCTGCTCGCAGGCGTCGCGCTGCGCTGCGCGCTCCAGGGCGTCGGCTGCAAGCGGCGGTACGATTCGGGCACTCAAGGATGACCTCCAACGAAACATCTCATCGGGACGTCGCCGTCAGCCGACTCGGGCACTGCAACCGAAGGTGTCGATCGCGGCACGCAGCTCGGCATGATGCCGGGCGTGATCCTCGATCGGGATGCCGGCAGCGATGGCGTCCCACGCCTGACGGATGCTGGCGGCACCGCCGCGCGGCCCCATCGGGTGCCCGAAGACCCCGCGTCCCGGCACGAAGCCGAAATCACGCGTTCCGAGCGTGTCGTGAACCCGCTTCAGCGTCCCCGCCCAATCGCTTCCGCCGGGCACCGGCAGACTCGGGCGCAGAGCACCCATCGGCTCGAGGCAGGCGGCGGCGTTGCGACACACCTCCGCATCCGACATGAACATTCGCCCGCCGAAGCCCGGCATGATGACGACATCGAATCCGGCAAGTCGCTGCAGCTTGGTCATGACCAGCGAGCTGATGCCGAAATGCTCCAACCGACTCAACGCCGCAAGCATCGGGAAATGTGCCACCAAGGGCACCCGGGTATGTTGCGCCAGCATCCGAACGGCGCTCAAACCGACCGGCAGTGCATTTACGAGCAAGGCATTGGCACCATTGCCGACGGCCGTATCGTGCAGATCGCTCAACCGATCCACCTCGTCGGTCACGTTGGCGAGATAGATCTTCGGCGTGCCGGTCTGCGCTTCCGCGCTACGGCGCGCGGCACCCAACAACGCGGAGCGTCGCTCGAGGCTACACCAGTCCGTATCGCAAAGCATCTCGTCGTCTTTGGCGACATCCAGTCCGCCCAGCCATCCCTGGAGACCGAGCTCGGCCATATCCTCCGGCGGCAATCCGATATTGGGCTTGATGACCCCGAAGAAGATCGGGCGGTCGTAGACCCCGAGCAGGTCACGGAAACCCTCGACACCGAAGCGCGGCCCGTCGAAACGGCTCAAATAGGCGTCCGGGAAATGAATGTCGAGCAACTTCACGACAGGGGCGCCCGGCGAAAAGAAGGTGCCCTCGCCGCAGACCGCACTCAGGAGGTTCGGGATACGAGGACCGAAGTTGCCGTGGGGATGGGCGATGCGGACACGACACGCATGAATCTTGCCCTCACCAGGCGCCTTCAGCCCGTAGCTGAAGTCCGGCAGGGTCGCATCGACGGCGAGATGGACGACCTTCGCACCGAATTCCCCGCGCAAGTCCTCGCCCGAGCCGACCCGGCGCCACTGGGCGGTCGACTGCTCCGAGCAGAAATGTGCAGCTGCGATGCGCGGGTCTCCCCGGCACTCGATGTAGTAGTCGAGACGCAGATAGGCGTCGGGATCCAGGGTATCCGCATCCGCGAAAAACCCTTCGAGATCGGCTGCCGTCATCCGCTATTGCTCTCCGCTGATCTGCATCAGAAGCCGACGCTCGTCGCGCGGGCCATCCAATTCAATGAAAAAGATCGATTGCCACCCACCGAGGAGCAGACGTCCGTCGGCAACCGGGATGGTCTCCGAGGCGTTCATAAAGAGCCCGAGCAAATGGGAATGCGCGTTGAGGCGACCGTCGACGGGGTCGCGATTATGACGAAAATCCGTACCGGCCGGCACGAGGCGGTGGAGGAAATCGAGCATGTCGCGCTGCAACATCTGCTCTTTCTCGTTCAAACACACGAATGCGGTCGTGTGAGGCGAGAATAGGGTCACCTGTCCCTGAACGAGGCCACTCTTTTGGAAGGCTGTTCGGACAATTGCCGTGACATCGATGATTTCGATCGGTGCGGCCGTACGCAGGACGATCGTTTCACAAGGAAAGAACATACTTTGAGCTTCGGACGCTGCGATCGCGGGCGGTGCCGGCTTTGCACGCCGCCCGCCCGAGACCGCAACTCGCGGCCTGATCTAACGGCCGGCAGGCAGGGGAGCCATCTGTGCGGCAGGCGTCACAGCGGCAGCCTTACCGGATGCAGGTGCGCCGTCGGACAGCCAGTTGAAGTCGGCCGTGCTGAGCAGGATGAAGTGGATCAACAGCCCGAGCACCAACAGGAAACCGAACAAAGCAACCAGCGTTCTGCGCGGATCGAAGATCTGCCAAATTTTGTGCATGAGTTTATCTCCTAAAGACGTAAAGCGGGACGGTGCAGATCGCTGCGCTCCTCCCGTCTGAATCCATCGCGAGTCTAAGGCGCTCGACTACAGCCAGGGGCGCCAGAGCCATGCAAGGATGTGAGCGACAATGACGACGCCGAAGAACCCGGTCATGCTCTGCACGAAGATACCGTGAAATTCCTTCGCCTCTTCTTCGGTCAGACCGGACGTGCTTTTCACTTCAGCCATGGAATTACCCTCACTTGTCATGTTTTGGCCAGTTGGCCGTTACCGCGATCTTCCCCGCGGCGGGGACCACAGTGGATCGGACCGTCCGTGCGCCATTTCCGGCGACCCGGACGCTCCCGATGCGAACACCGGACTAAACGCCCCCGAGCCAGTTGAAGCCCGGACTGCTGAGCAGGATGAAATGGATCAACAAAGCCAGGACGAGCAGGAATCCGAACAAGCCTACGAGTGTTCTGCGCGGATCGAAGATCTGCCAAATTTTATGCATCTGTGTACTCCAGTGACTATCAGATGGGTGCTGCTGTATCAGCAAACGCCCGGTGGGCCTTCAATCGTTGCCCTGCTGGCCGATCAGAGCCAAGGGCGCCATAACCAAACCAGCACGTGCGCGACGACGACGATCGACGTAAAGGTGACTAGGCTCGACACGAAGATGCCATGAAACTCTTCCGCCTCGCTGTCCGTCAGACCCGTTGTCGTGCTTAGCCGCTCGGCCATCGATATTTCCTCACCTTGACCGGCACCCCGACCACCGACGTGATGCGCTCGACCTGATCTGCCTCGCGGCAGGTTAGGGCGCAGCTCAAGGGCACGGCCTGCTGAACCATCTCACCCGACGTGCGCCGGACCGGAATCCGGCGCTGCCTTTGGCCTCCGTGCCTTACCGGCCAGCCAAGCCGGCCGACTTGCTTACAACTGCTTCGGCTGGGCCGCGGGCGCTGTATCTGCCGCGGGCTCGACCGGAGCCGCTTCCTCGGGCGCCGCAATCAGGGTCGGACCTGCAAGTGCGGGGTAGTCCTTGAGCATCTGAGCACCGTAAAGCGGCTTATAAGCGCCCTGATGGCAGGTCGCACAGCTCACCCGGTAGGGATCGCCCAGCGGACCCTTACGCGTTTCGGGCAACACCTCGTTCAACGGCCAGATGTATTCCTGGTTGATCTCACGCACATGCCGGATCGCATACCAAGCGGTCGTGCGCTGCGGGGTACTCTGATCCCAGGCAAAGAACGACCGACTGTTGTGGCAGAAGGTGCAGTTGACGCCGAGCGCGTCGGAGATCTGCATCATCAAGCCATAGGTCCACTCCGCTTGCTTGATCGAAGCCAAGTTGCCGCTCGGCAGGGCCGCATCGCCGATCACCCGGATCTCGTTGGCCTGATCAAGGAACGGCGTGAAGGGATCGAACGGCAAAGACGCATAGGCAACCGTCGACGACGCGATGTTCTGCCCCGTCGGCGACACGCCGGACGGCAGATCCGGACCGGGATCGGTCGTCCAGACGTACTCCGGTACCGGCTTACCGCGATGACAGGTATAGCAGGTGACGCCCGTAGCCGCGACATGGTCCTTCCATGCGGAATTGGCCTGCTGCGTCATCTGAAACATCCGACGGGATACGACCTTCGTATAGATGTCGTCGGAAGCCCAGTTGCCGGGGACGTGGCAATAGTTACAACCCTGCTCCGGAGCAACCCACGTCGTGACGGCCACCATCAGGCGGGTGAAATCCGCAACGGTGAGATCGCTCAGGACCTGGACATTCTCATAGACCTCGGAGACCTTCGGCCCGCCCGGCGGTGCCGCCGGAATCACCTCCGGAGGCTGGTTCGCCTTATAGCTGCGAGCCAGATCGCCGGGGTTTTGGACATGCTCCATTGCCAGGCCGCGGTAACCCAATTGCACCGTCTCGGGAGGCGGCGCTTCACAGCCGGCAACAAAAACCGAAGCGACAACAGCGGCCAGCGGGAGCGACGTGTAATTAGCCATCTTCATTGCGAAACCCCCTGCAACAGCGTCGGATCCACAGCGCCGTCAAGCGGATAGACGGGAGCGACACCATGCTTCACGGCCCACAGATACCAGTTGTCGACCACGGTGCCGGTCAGGAGAATCCCGATCCCTGCAGTGATGACGGTCAAGACCGCGAACCACCAAGCCCAGCGATGAATCGATTCCATCGTGGCATTGAAGCCCATCGTCCAGCGCCAGAAGAGAGCTGCGCGCTCGGCTGCCGTACCGCGATCCGTAATCTGGTCGATCTCGCGATCGCCGCCGAACCGGCTGACGGCGAGGATGGTCGCACCATGCATGGCAAACAGCAGGGCCGAGCCATACAGGAACGCAATCGAGAGCATGTGGAACGGGTTGTAATAGAGGTTCCCGTACCGAATCGAGAAGGCCGCCGTCCAGTCAAGGTGAGGGAAGATACCGAAAGGCACTGCCTCCGCCCAACTCCCCATGAGAACCGGGCGAATGAAACCCAGGCTCAGATAGAAGAAGATCGCCGCTGCGAACGCCCACGACAGCCACTGACTCAAACCCAGATCCGCTGCACGCTTGTAGGTCCGGATCCACCAAAGGATGATGGAGGTAGTCAGAAAGAACCCGGCGATCAACCACCAGCCGCCGTCACCCAAAGGAGGGATGCTGAGGCCGTAGGACGGTGGTGGTGGCTCAAGCGCCAACCAGAAGAAGTTCTTCAGAAATTCGATCGGGCTCCAATTTACGGAAGCCGCCATGTTGAAGCCGATGATCTCGATGGCGATGAAGCCGAAGAGCAAGGATGCAACACCGGTGAATCCGAGGTAGATAGGACCAATCTGAGCATCACCGATCTTGCCAGCCCAGTAGGAGAAGATCGGCTTGCCGATGCGCGGCAGATTGCCTTTCGGCATCGGCGTTCCGGGATAAGCCGGAGAGCGCACCTGCACGCTTGTAAAAATGTTCTGATATTCAGCCATTGTTGTCTCCTAGACCCTACCAGAGCGGAAGCTCAAGCCACCAGTTCCACCATTCCGGCCAGCCGCGCGTCCAGAAGGGTCCGCTGATCACGATGCAGACGGCGCTCCAGAAGACTGCGCTCAGCGCCAGGAACAAGCCCAGGCGATGGATACCGAGTGCGCCGACGGAGTAGCCGATCAGATCCCGGAAGAAGGTGTTCTCATGCTCGCCGGTCTTGACCGGTTCGCCCTTCGCGGGATTGGTCACCGACAGGATCAGGGAGCCGTGCATCGCCAGCGCCAGACATGTGGTGAAGAAGAAAGTGATCGCGAGCATATGGGCCGGGTTGTAATGGAAGTGCAGGTATTGGTAACCCACATTCGAAACCCAGTCTAAGTGGCTCATGATTCCGTACGGGAAGCCATGACCCCACGCGCCCATCAAGATGGGACGAATCACCACGAGCGTCACAAAGGCACCGATCGCGAAACTGAAGGCGAAGGGGACGTGGAAACCGATTCCGAGCTTGCGGGAAATCTCGACCTGCCTCAACGCCCAGGAGACGAATGCCCCGATCGCGCAGAGTGTAATGAACTGCCAAAGACCGCCCTGATCGAGCGGAGCCATTCCTAGGCCGTAGCTGAGATCCGGGGGAGCGATGCTGATCTGCCAGATGTTGAATGTCTGCAGCTCAGGCGTCGGACCGAGGGTGGCGCCCCAGACGATCAAGAGCGTACCTAACAATGCGAAGAAGAACGCCGAGACTCCGAAGAAGCCGACATAGAACGGCCCCACCCAGAAGTCGAATAGGTCTCCCCCTATCAGCGTCCCGCCACGGACGCGGTATTTTTTCTCAAAACTGAGCATGGCCATCGTAAAATCCTCTGCTGGGGAGGCATCCGATCCGGCTGCCTCCACTTAGCACTGTCGGCGGTAGGTGGGGCCTGGCCAATGGGTCCAGCCTCCCCTGCCACCCCCGTAAAGGACGCTATTGCCTTTGCGGCACAACGGGCGTCACTTGCATCTGACTGACTGCGGACTTGGCGGGGACGCCGTCTTCGAGCCAGTTGAAATCTGCAGTGCTGAGCAGAATCATGTGAATGGCAAGACCAAGGATGATCAGGAATGCAAAGAGGGCGATCAGGATGCGACGCGGATCCATGATCAGCCAGATTTTCCACAAGCTTTCGGTCGAGAACATATTCTTTTCTCCTGGAATCAGGACGAGTTAGATGACCTTGCGACCGGCACCCTCGGGCGCCAGCGCTGAATTGGGTTTTGCTACAGCCAGGGGCGCCACAGCCATGCGAGGATGTGAGCAACGATCACGATTCCGAAGAACGTGGTCATGCTCTGCACGAAGATCCCGTGGAACTCTTTCGCTTCTTCTTCGGTCATGCCGGACATGCTGGTGTTTTCAGCCATTGATCGATCCTCCAGTAGGAGATGAACCTAAGTGACGCCGCACCGACCCCGTGCGGCGGGGGTTTCGTCGCGGACCAACGGACCGCAACGGAGAAACTGCTCGAAACGCCCGACCAGCCTCTCGACTCCGTCGTCCCGAATAAAGGGACAGGCAACTCATGTCGAGCGGGGCGGCCGCTCCGCTCGACAAGCGCAACTCGCCAGCGCCCGGCGAAATACCTCGCCCGTGGACCTCGACCTCCGAAGGAGTCTTGCGCGACGCAACCGGCGAAAAGCTCGGAGCGTCGAATCGCGGATTGTTCAGGTCGGGTCTCACGGGTCCGGTACTAAAGCCTTGCAGGGTGACTGGATTAGGTGTCAGTCTAGCTTGACTGACGTAGATGTCAATCTACATTTACACCTCTTTTACGTCGCACCTGCGCCCGGACAATCAACAGGGGTTACCCCTGCCTCGGGGGCGTGGGGCTGCCGTTGAAACGGCTGCGAAAACAGGTGCGGAAGGTGTCGTGGAGCGCCTGTCGAGGCAGCGGGCATCGTCAGACTGACGCAGCGCGGTCGCGTCACGGGAAAGGCGACAAGACGTCGCCGGTCGACTAGGCGAGAGCTGAATCGGGGATACGCACGGCCACGAACGCCCCGCGCGTTCCCACGCGGGGACAGTAGCTTGCGCGGAAAAGGAGGCTCGGCAACTAGACCGAGCGCTGGGCCTCGACCACGCGATCGAGACTCACCCGCTCATCCCCTGCATTGCGGGAAGCGCGCTCGGCCGCATCGCGCAGGCGCTTGGCGGCCGAGATCCGCACCAACACGGGCTGGGAGTCGACGATCCGATCGAATGCCGTGAGTGCGTCCTCGTCCCAGGGCAGCTCCCGGTGGAGTCGCGCGGGAGTGGCATCGACCTTGTCGAGATCGGTCCCGAGCGGAATGATGTTGAAAAGCGCGTCGAAGAGGGCATTGCACACCTCCTGGACGATATAGGTCGCACCCGAGTAGCCCATGAAAGGCGTTCCCGTGTGACGACGGATCACGGTGCCCGGAAACGACGCCGGGATATAGGTCGCGCGGGCCCCGATCTCGGCCAGATACATACGCTCGTTGTAGCTGCCGAAGACGATCAGCGGCGTCTTTTGATGCACCGCCTCGCGCACGGCATCGTTGTCCGACTTCACGCCGGCCTTGCGCGAGAAGGCGAAATTGCAGGGCAGACCCAGCTCGTCTTCGAGAAAATGACGCAGGCCCCGGGCATAGGTGTCGGTAGCCACGACGCCGAAGCTGGCCGTGCCGAAGAAATCCTGCGTCACCGACCGCCAGAGGTCCCAAATGGGCTTGATGGTCGTGTGCTTTTCCTGCTCGATGAAGGGCTCGGGATCCAGCTCGAGCAGCTCACCGAGGGTCCGCAGGAACTTGGTCGTGCTGTGCAGACCGATCGGGGCCTGGATAAAGGGCCGCTCGAGCGCCTCGCAGAGGCTGCGCCCGAACTCGCGGTACATGCAGATGTTGACCTCTGCATTCGCCAGCTCGGGCACTCGATCGAGATGGCTTCCCAGCGGGAAGACCTGATTGACCTTCGCGCCGATCCCTTCCACCAGGCGCCTGATTTCGGCGAGATCGGACGGGGTGTTGAAGGTCCCGTACATGGGTCCGATGATGTTCACGCGCGGGGGCTCGCCCGGCTTGCGCGGCTTGGCCTTGGGCATCCCGCCCTTCTTCAGGCCGTACTGACTCCACAGCCAGTACATGGCGCGATTGGCGCTCTGCCATTGATCCTCGTCGATGGTGCGCGGCAGAAAACGATGGATGTTGGTCCCTTCGGGCGTCACGCCGCCGCCGATCATCTCGGCGATCGAGCCGGTGACCACCACGGCGGGACGCTTGGGGTCCAGGGTCGCGTAGGCGCGACGCATCGCCTCCTCGGTCCCCTTCTGGCCCAGCTCCTCCTCGCCCAGACCGGTGACGACTACCGGCAGCTCATGCGGCGGCAACCCGTCCGTATAGTGAAGAACGGCGGTCACCGGGAGGTTCTCGCAGCCGACCGGGCCGTCGATGATGACCTGCAGGCCCTTGATGGCCGCGAAGACGTAGACGGAGCCCCAATAACCGCCGGCGCGGTCGAGGTCGTTGATCAACATGGGTAAAGCGTCCTCGTGACCGGTCTCATAGCGGCTTGACGACTGGGGATGGGGCGGGCGCGGCGACCGACACGGGCGGCTGATCCCAGATCCCGCAGGTATCGCCTGTGCCGACGCCCTCGAAGAAGCTGCGCATGGCGGTGAATCGATGCCGATTGGCCAGCGCCGTATTGATGACCTGCGCCAACGAACCGGCACCCGCGGGACCCATCAGCGGACGCGCCGAGATGAGATTGGTGAAATAAAGCGCCGGGATGCTCATCTCCTTGGCCGCCTGTACGACCGGCGTGGTCCCGATCGCGAGATCCGGCTCCAGCGCCGTCACGGCTGCGATGTCCTGCTCCAGGGACGCACGGAACTGAACAGGCACCCCGCGAGATTCCAGCCAGGCCAGATCGGCCTCCGACCAGGCGGTACGACCGCAGGCGGTGCCGACATAGGGCACATCCGCGCCGGACTCGATCAGCAGACGCGCGACCAGAAGCTCGGACCCCTCGTACCCGGAGACCGTCACCCGCCCTTTGATCGGACTGCCCGACAGGGCGCCGGCGATGGCCGGCAGGATCTTGTTCTTGGCCAGATCGACCTTCGCCCGGGCGATCCCGCAGGCCGCTCCGATCGCGTCGAGCCAGCTCGCGGTACCTTCGCACCCGACCGGTGCCGAGCCGACGATGGGACGACCCGCCAGAGCAAACTCGCGCGCGCTTGCGGTGTATTGAGGATGAATCGCCGCAGCAACCTGACAATCGAGCGCACCGTACAGCTCGCGCCATTCGCGTGTCGGCACGACCGGGCCGGGGGCCAGCCCCATCGGCTCGAGCATCATCCCGATCCCGACCGGGTCGGCCGGGAACATCTCCCCGAGCAGGGTCACGGTCGGCCGCTCGCTGCGACCGCCGCGCGGCGCCTGCACCGGGCCTTGCTCTGCCTCGGTGCGCGCATACTGCAGCATGGCGCCGGCGAGCACGTCCTTCGCTTCGGCATGGGTCGGCACCCCGAATCCGGGCACGTCGATGCCGAGAATACGCACGCCGTTGAGCTCTTTGGGCAAGAGGCGCAGCGGCACGCCGGAGGCGGTCGGCACACAGAGATTGATCACAACGACGGTATCGTAGTGATCCGGATCGGCGAGCTTGAGCACCGCCTCGCGCGCATCCTCGAAGAGCGCGCCCGAGACCAAGGTCTCCGAGTCGAAGGGCACATAGCCGACCGAGCGTCGCGCGCCGTAGAAATGCGAGGTGAAGGTCAGGCCGTAGACACAACAGCCCGAGCCGACGAGCACCATGGCCGTACGCCGCATCCGCAGCCCGACCCGCAAAGCGCCGAACGCGGGACACATGGTCTGGGGCTGATCGTGTGGACCCTTCGGATAGTCCTCGGCGTAGCGCGCCAACAAGTCGCGGTTTCCGGACGCAACCGCGGCGGCGTGCAAGGTCTCGGCGCCGCCGTGACAGCCGCCGCCCTCCCCCGCATCGACCGTGCGATCACCGATCGGCCCTTCGCGCTCGTATGGCTCAGACATCGTCGTAGATCACCTCGAGCGAGGGCTTATTGAGGGTCGCGGCGCTGCACATGTCCTCGGGTGTCGCCGGCTCGAGCACCACATGACGACCGACCACGTCGCCCGTGAAGAGTCCGAGAAGCCCGTCCTGATCCAGCGGTTTGGGATGGATCGGCGGCGCCAGGCCCACATTGGTCGCCAACTCCTCGAACAGCGGACCCCAGCGATCGCCCGGTCGGCCGATGATCTCGTAGTTGGCGCTCTTGCGGCGGATCTCCTCGTGTGCCGGGATGGTCGCCAGGATCGGGATCTCCAACGCCTTGGCAAAGGCTTGGGCCTCGCCGGTGCCGTCGTCCTTGTTGATCACCATTCCCGCCACGCCGACGTTGCCGCCGAGTCCGCGGAAATATTCGACCGCAGAGCAGACGTTGTTGGCGACATAGAGGGATTGCAGGTCGTTCGAACCGACGACGATCACCTTTTGACAGAGGTCGCGCGCGATCGGCAGACCGAAGCCGCCGCAGACCACGTCGCCCAGGAAATCCAGCAGGACATAGTCGAAGTCCCATTCATGGAAACCCATGCCTTCGAGCAGCTCGAAGCCGTGGATGATGCCGCGACCGCCGCAGCCCCGACCCACGTCCGGACCGCCCAGCTCCATCGCGAAGACACCGTCGCGCTTGAAGCAAACGTCGCCGATGCCGACCTTGTCGCCGGCACGTTTCTTCTCGCCCGAGGTCCCCAGGATGGTCGGACAGGCACGCCCGCCGAAAAGCAGGGTCGTGGTGTCGCTCTTGGGGTCGCAGCCGATCAACAGGACCTTCTTGCCCTGCTGCGCCATCATGTAAGAGAGGTTGGCGAGCGTGAAGCTCTTGCCGATGCCGCCCTTGCCGTAGATCGCGATGATCTGGGTCTCCTTGATGGAGGGCGTGGCGATCGAGGGTGCTCCGACCGGATCCTTGGTCGATTGGCGCCCGGGCACCAATGCGGGACTCTTGACGGATACACTCACGAGATCGATCTCCACTCCAGGATCATTTTCAGACAGTTGGGGTCGCCGAACGCGGTGCGATAGGCCGCATCGGCACGGGTCGCGGGCTCGCGATGGGTGATGAGCCCGTCGAGCGACAGACGTCCCGAATCGAGGAGCTCCTTGACCGCGACGATATCCGGCGGACGCCATTCGGCGGCGACCTGGATGCGCGTCTCGCGCATGAAAGCCGGCGGGAACGAGAATGAGAGGGGTTGGCTGTAGAAACCGGCGAGGATCACCTCCCCGCCCGGCGCCATGCGTGCGATCAGGGTGTCGAGGATCCCCGAGTCGCCGCTGACGTCGCAGATGCGCCGATAGTCCGTGCGATGATCCTGATCCGGCGCGACGACCTGGTAGCCGTGACCTTCCGCACCGTGCGCGCGCTCCGGGTTCGTCTCCCAGACCGTCGGGCGAGCGCCCTCGGCCAAGGCCGCGATCCGCGCCACCAGTCGACCCAGCACGCCGTGGCCGATGACGAGGTCGACGGGGCCGGAACTCAGACCGCCGATCGCGTGATACGCCGTCGCCGCCAGCGCGAGCAGCACGGCATCCTCCCCGAGCGCATCGCTGACCGGCACGGCACGCTCGCCGGGGAGCACGATGCGGGAGGCCGCTCCGCCGAACAGACCGCGCGCCTCGTTGTAGCAGCGCGCTCCGGGCACGAAGACGCGCTGGCCGACCTTGAGCCCCGACCGATCGCCGGCCCAGGTCACGCGACCGACCGACTCGTAGCCGGGTACCAAGGGATAGCCCATGCCGGGAAAGCTCGGCATACGCCCGGACCAGAGCAGACGCTCGGTGCCCGTGCTGATTCCGCTCCATTCGATCGCGACCATGACATCCGCGTCGCCCGGCGGGGTGAGCGTGAGCGGTTTGAGCGCAAGGGATTCAGGCTGATCGAGGACAACGGCGAGGGTATCGAGGTTCAATGTTCGACCCTGATAGTGGCAGTGACAATCAAACGCATTGGAGTTTAACCCAACTCAAGCGCATCCGGCAGAAGCTGCCGGACTTTTCCATCGAACCGACCTCACGCCATCCGTGTCGCGGCCAACAGGCGCGTCAGGATCGGACGCACCGTCGGCACCAGACGCACCGGATCGAAGACGTTGAGCCGCAGCATGTTCTCGATCTCCACCGGGGTCCGCGGACGTCCGCTGCCCATGGCGAGGAGATAGAAACCGAAATAGGCATCGCCGATCGGCTGGGCGCCGGGCGTGCCGGACATCGGCTCGGCGACCAGAAGGGTTCCGCCGGTCGGCAGGACGCGCCGCGCGGCCTTGATGATCGCAAGCGCTTCCTCGTCGTCGTGATCGTGCAGCACCCGGACCAGCGAGACGACATCCGCGCCCTCCGGCAGCGGATCGCGCAACACGTCGCCGCCGACCGCGGTGGCCCGATCGGCGAGCCCTTCGCGCTGGAAGCGGGCTTTCGCGCGCTCGGCGACCGCGGGCAGATCGAACAGGATGACCTTCAGGTGCGGCCAACGCTTGGCGGCCGTCACCAGGAAGGTACCGTCGCCGCCGCCGACGTCCAAGAGACATTTGCAGTCCTTCAAGGAGTAGGCATCCAGCACATCGCCGGCGATCAGGGACTGGCTGTCGGACATGAGCGCCGTGTAGCCGTCGATCGATTGCTCGTCCACGTTCGCCGCGTCGGTGTTGGCCGCGTAGGACCAATAATTCGACAATGCCGTGCGCTCGACCTCGCCACGCAGTAGGGCGACCGGATCGGCGAGATCCGCATAGACCATCGCGTGATGCTCGACCATGGCGGCGATACCGGGGTTTCCGATCATGGCCGCGCCCAGTTCGCCCAAGGCGTAGCGCTTGTCCTCGCACAGGGCGACCAGGCGCAGACTGACCGCGGCGCGCAGCAGGCGAATCGCGCCTTCGGGCGGAAGCGCCATCCGCTTGGCCAACGCATCCGCGCTCTGCGGTCCCTCGGCGAGGATCTCGAACAGTTTCAAACGCACGCACGCGAACAAGATCTGCGAGTAAACGAACCCGGCGACGATGTCGAACAACTCGCGCGCGCGTTTCTGCGCGATCGGGCGTGTCAAGGGGAAGGCCGAGGCCCAGCGCTGGAAAGCCGGGCTTGCCAGCAGACGGTTGCGTACACCCAACCAGGAATCAAAGATCGACACGTCAACAACCTCGACGAAATGAGAAAAAGGTTAAAGGGCAAAGGCTAAAGGCGAAATCGGGCGCGAGGACTTACGGAGCGCGTCCCCGTCGACGAAAACCAGCGCTAAACATCGCGTCCCGTCCGAGCGGCGTCGTCCGACGACACACGATAGGGGGCACACCACAGGCGCGAACGGCCGAAAGCGGTTGGTTGACGTGCGAACCGACGCGACTTAAACCGTGCCGGCTCCGACAGTCGTCGGAGCTGGCGCGGCCAAGCCAATCCGACGACCTTCGCATATCCCAACGGGCGCGGTTTAAGCGCGATCGGCGAGACCCTTCGGCATGATATGGCGCGACTCCGACATCAGGACCCCGGCAAGCTGCGCGGACCCTGGACACGGCGGAATCGCATCGATGGCATCCTTGACCAGGCCGCGGAGCAGCGCGACCGCGCCGTCCACCCCGAGCTCGCCGGCAGCGCTCGGGCGGTTGAGCACGGCATCGCGACCGACCGGCTTGCCGACCTCTTGCGCGCTGGCGGCGACGTCGCGCAGATCGTCCGCGACCTGGTAGGCTTCGCCGATCTTATCGCCGACCACTCGCCAGGCATCGGCATCGGCGCCGGCCACTTGAGCGCCGGCAGCGGTGGCGGCGGCAAAGAGCGCGCCCGTCTTCGCACGGTGATAATCTGCGACCGAGACCTTGGGCTCGCACTCCCACGCCTGACCGGCGACGATGCCGGACGGCATCCCGACGGCTCGGCTGACGGTCATCAGCAGCGGCGCCAAACGCTCGGGGCTGTTGCCCAAGACACGGGCGAGATTCTCGAAGGCGAGGACGATCAAGGCATCGCCGGCCAGCACGGCCAAGGGTTCGCCGTAGGCCCGATGGACCGAGGGTAGACCCCGGCGCATGGGGGAGTCGTCGAAACAGGGAAGGTCGTCGTGGACCAGCGACGCGCAGTGGAGCAGCTCGATGGAGGCACCCGCGGCATCCGCCGCCTCGACATCGCGGCTTCCGCACGCCGCAGCGACCGCCAGACAGAGCCTCGGTCGCACGCGCGCACCGCCCGGGAAGACGGCATGGCGAACCGCCTCAGCAAGCCGCGGCGGGCAGGCCGACGTCGTGACCGATCCCAAGGCCGCTGCCAATGCCTGCTCGATTCGCGTGGTTGGATCCATCGCCGCTCCCCCGGTCGCCGCCGATCTGTAAATATTAGTTGACACTCACAAGCGTCATGTACAATAGACACGGACGCCAACGGCGTCAAATACAAATCGAAAGAGAGGCCATCATCGGATGCCCACAGAGAAAGTGATCGTCGTCGGCGCCGGCATCGGCGGACTCGTCACCGCGGTTCAACTGGCCTCGCGCGGCCTCGAGGTGCATGTCCTCGAACGGGCTGCGGCCCCCGGCGGAAAGATGCGGGAGGTCGTGGTCGGCGATCAACGCATCGACGCCGGACCGACGGTTTTCACGATGCGCTGGATCTTCGAGGAGATCTTTGCCGAGGCGGGCGCATGCCTGACCGACTATCTGACACTCGAACCGTTCGAGATCTTAGCACGCCATGCTTGGAGCGAGCATGAGCGCTTCGACCTCTATGCCGACGAGGAGCGCACCATCGAGGCGATCGGCGATTTCGCCGGTGCGGCCGAGGCGAAACGCTACCGCGGCTTTTGCGAGCACGCGCGCACCATCTTCGAAACGCTCGACGCCCCCTTCATCCGCTCCTCGCGTCCGAACCCCCTGAGTCTGGTGAGTCGCTGCGGGATCAGCGGCTTTCCGGGACTGCGCCGCATCAAGCCATTCGACAGCCTATGGCAGTCACTCGGCGAGCACTTCAAGGATCAACGTCTGCGCCAACTCTTCGGGCGCTACTCGACTTATTGCGGCTCCTCGCCCTTCCTCGCACCCGCCACCCTAATGCTGATCGCCCATGTGGAGCGGCAAGGCGTCTGGTCGGTCGAGGGCGGCATGCACCAGACGGCCGTCGCCCTGGCGCGGCTGGCCGAATCGCTCGGCGCGAGCATCACCTACGAGGCCGACGTGG
>NZ_DATITZ010000139.1:0-17797 GCF_035467215.1 Thiocapsa sp.
CGCGCTGGGACATGATCGCCTGGCCGATGTGGACGATCTCGGCGGCCTGCTCGCCGAAGCAGTGGATCCCCAAGATCTCCAAGGTCTCGCGGTGGAACAGGAGCTTGAGCATGCCGACGGTGTGCCCGGTGATCTGGGCGCGGGCGATGCTCTTAAAATCCGCCTGGGCCACCTCGTAGGGGATCTGCTGTGCGGTGAGCTCGCGTTCGGTCCGCCCCACGGAGCTGATCTCCGGAACGGTATAGATCCCGGTCGGGAATTCCTCGATCAGCGACCAGTCGCAGGCGCCGTCGGCGATGTGTGCGCCGACGAATCGCCCCTGGTCGTAGCTGGCACTGGCCAACGCGGGCTGACCGACCACGTCGCCGACGGCATAGATGTGCGGCAAGGCGGTCTGGTAGCTCTTGTTGACCTCGAGCTGTCCGCGCTGATTGGGCGTCAGCCCGATGGTCTCGAGCCCCAGGTCGTGGGTGTTGCCGGTTCGCCCGTTGGCCCAGAGCAGGATGTCCGTCTTGAACTTCTTGCCTGACTTGCAGTGCAGCACGACCCCGTCGTCGCCGGCCTCGACGTGTTCGTAGGTCTCGTTGTGTAGAATCACCACGCCCTGCTGGCGCAGGTGATAGCCGAGCGCGTCCGTGATCTCGTCGTCCAGAAAGGACAGGAGCCGGTCGCGTGTATCGACCAGATTCACCTTCACATCCAGCGCGCCCATGATCGAGGCGTACTCGCAGCCGATGACACCTGCACCATAGATGGTCATGGATCGCGGCGTGTGCTTCAGTCCGAGCACCGAGTCGCTGTCGTGGATGCGCGGGTGCGTAAAATCCACATCCGGCGGATGGTAGGGGCGCGAGCCCGTGGCGATGACGATGTGCCGTGCACGTAGCTCTTCGGTGATGCTGCCCGGGCGTTGGACCTCGATCCGGTCCTCGCCCAGGAAGCGCGCGCGCCCGAAGACGACCTCGACCCGATTGCGCTGGTAATAGCGATACCGGGTGCGGACCTGGTCGTTGATGACGCCGTCCGCAGCACGCAGCAGATCCGGAAACGCCGCCTCGATCTGATGGTGGGTGTGCTGGAACAGCGGGTTGCGTCGATAGTCCGCAAGCATCTGGATCGAGTGGCGCAGCGCCTTGCTGGGGATGGTGCCCCAATGGGTGCAGCCTCCGCCCACGGCATTGTGGGCCTCGATCACGGCGATCCGATGCCCGGCCTTGGCGAGCTTCATCGCCGCACCTTCCCCGGCGGGTCCGGTCCCGACGACGATGCTGTCGAATTCTCTGGTGGTCATCGCGAGGGACTCCGGTTCAGATTCAAAACGCACCCGGAGACCTTAAGCATAGAACAGGCCATTTGCGTTCGTTCCCGCGCCCTATCGCTCACGGTCGAGACGGTTTTCCAGTGCAGCGGACAGGACGAGCCCGGCAAGGACGAAGCCGAGGAAGAGATAGAAGCCGGGCTCCAAGGAGGTGCCGTTGGTGGTCAGAACCGCGACCGCATCGCTCGTACCCCGCAGGCTGCCGAGCTGGTTGCCGACCAGCGCATCGAAGCCGATGTAGGCCATGAAGATGGCGACGACCATGACGTCGGCCATCGACCATTTGCCGGACTTGAGTGCGAAGAATCGCACGATCCCCGATCCGCGCGACCCGCCGGCATCGTAGTAATAGGCGTAGGTCGCCAGCAATTTGAGCGCAGGAAAGACGACGCTGAAAAGGGTCAGGAGCACGGCGACCAGGAGCATGTCGGCCTGACCGGACTCGAACAGGATCCGCATCACGTCGAAGATGCTCTTGGTCTGGAAATAGAGCACCTGATCGGAAAGGACGACCGGCTCGCCGAGGAGCGCAAAGGCCAGCTCGCCGATACGCGCATCGACCTCGATCATGGGCGTGGCGAGTCCGCCGACGAGCAGGAGGAAGGTCGCGCCGACGAGTGCGAAGAGCATGACCGGGGCGAGCCGATCGGTCGTCCTGTCTGAGCCTTGCCCCCGCGGGGCACCGCCGATGAGCGAGACCATGAAGACCAAGGCCGCCAGCCCGATCACGGCCCCGAGCTGTTGTTGGATCCGCGGCTGAACAGCGCCGATTTCGGTCTCGATCAAGCGCGAGCAGGCATCGACATCCGCACAGCCGTGGCGCAACAAGACGGCCTCCAACGGGCGCCGATCGGTCCCGGCACCGCTCGAGGCGACGGCATCGCGAAGCAGCACCCGCAACCGCGCCTTGATCTGCTCCTTCACGCCGGGCACGGAGAGTTGCTCGACGAAGGCATCGGCGTACTCGGGCACCCGGTCGCGCAGACGCGCCACATCCAGCAGCAGGTCCTGCAAGCCCTGCTGAAGTGCGCCCTGGAGCTGGTCCAGCCAGCTTCCTCCAGGGTCGGGACGCCGCTGAGCGAGATTGCGCTCGATCTCGCGGATCAGGGTATCCAGCAACTGGGTCACCGCCTCGGTCACCTGCTCCCGACTGGCCTGCGTGAGATCCAGCTCGTCGACGCGCTTCTCCAGGATCTCCCCGATCCGCGCGACCCAGACGTCGGCATCCAGCAGACCGTAGCGGACATGGTGGATCTCGGCGAGATCCGTCTTCAGGATCTTCACGCGATTCAGATCGCCGATCAGCCCGACCATCAACCAGCCCGCCCCGATCAACAGGGCGAGGGCGAGGATCTGTCGAACGAGGCGTCCGGTCTGCATCAGCCCACCGCCGCCAGACGCGGGCGTTGCGTCTCGGTCTGCACTGCCGGCAGCGGCGAGCGTTCGTAGACAACGGTCACGGCGTCGCTCCCCAAGAGTTGTCGCAGACGTTTCAACAGGGCATCGGTCGGCTCGACACGCCAGGCGTCGCCGAGCACCAGCTCGCCGGCGGCACCGGGGCGACGATAGCGCAGACGGACCGGAAGATCCCCGTCGCGAAAGGCCGCCAACGCGGCGCGCAAGGCATCGAGCCGGGCGAGGCCATCAGCATGGGTCGCGGGATCCGAAAGATCCAGGATCAGCCGCAGATGATCGGCCATGCTCGCCCGCGCCTGCTCGAAGGTCCGCACGTCGTCCGCGCGCAAGGACCAGCTGTCGCGGTACTCATCGAAATTGAGAGCCCCGGAGACCTGCAGGATCTGATCCGGCACCAGCAGATGACGCAACTGCTCGTAGAGCTCGGAGAAGACCGTGATTTCGATGCGCCCGGTGCGATCGTCGAGCACCACCGAGCCCATGCGCCCGCGCGGTGTCTTGCCGTGCCGCACCGACACCACCAGGCCGGCGACGCTGCGCTTCTCGCGATCGCGCCGGTCGCGCCGCCCCAGCTCGCGATCGGTCTCCAGGAGCTTGGCGATCCGACTGACCGCCATCGCCCGAAGCTCCGACTCGTAGCGATCGATCGGATGGCCTGTCAGATAGAGCCCGAGTGTCTCCTTTTCGCCAGCCAGGCGCTGCTCGTCTTCCCAGTCGGCGCGGACCTCGGTCGCCAGTTGAGGATCGGGCTCGGGCGAGGCGACCGGTTCCAATGCGCCGAAGAGATCGGCCTGACCGGCTTCTCGGGTCGCATGGTGCTGCTCGGCGAGCTTGAGCGCCAAGGGCAGCTCGGCCATCAGGGTCGCGCGGTTCGGACCCAGCTCGTCGAGTGCACCGGCGCGGACTAGGGCCTCGAGGACACGCCGGTTGGCCTTGTGCAGATCGATCCGTCGACAGAAGTCCCAGAGATCGCGGAAGGGACCGTCGGCCGTGCGTGCCGCGATGATCGCCTCGATCGCACCCTCGCCGACCCCCTTGATGGCGCCCATGCCGTAGATGACGGTGCGCGGATCGGCGACGGTGAAGCGATAGGCGGAGCGATTCACCGCGGGCGGCTCGACCCGCAGGCGCAGCGCGCGACACTCCTCGATCAGGGTCACCACCTTGTCGGTGTTGTCCATGTCCGCACTCAGCACCGCCGCCATAAAGGCCGCCGTGTAGTGCGTCTTCAGCCAGAGGGTCTGATAGCTGACCAGGGCGTAGGCGGCCGAATGCGATTTATTGAATCCATAGCCCGCAAACTTATCCATCAAATCAAAAATATAGGTCGCGACCGCCCGGTCGACCCCGCGCGCGACCGCCCCTTCCTCGAAGATGGCGCGCTGCTTGTCCATCTCCGACTGCTTCTTCTTGCCCATCGCCCGGCGCAGCAGGTCGGCACCGCCGAGCGAATAGCCGGCGAGCACCTGGGCGATCTGCATCACCTGTTCCTGGTAGAGGATGATGCCGTAGGTCGGTTTGAGAACGGGCTCCAGATCCGGGTGCGGATAGGCGACATCGGCGCGGCCGTGCTTGCGGTTGATGAAGTCGTCGACCATCCCGGACTGTAGCGGGCCGGGACGAAAGAGCGCCACCAGCGCGGTGATGTCGCCGAAGCTGTCGGGCTGGAGCTTCTTGATCAGCTCCTTCATGCCGCGCGACTCCAGCTGGAAGACCGCCGTGGTCTCGCAGCGTTTGAGCAGCGCGAAGGCCTCGGCATCCTGCGGCTCGATCCGCTCGATATCGATCGGCGCCTCGCCGGCCTCGCGACGCAGCGCGTTCACCGTCTTGAGCGCCCAATCGATGATGGTCAGGGTGCGCAGACCCAGGAAGTCGAACTTGACCAGTCCGACCTGCTCCACGTCGTCCTTGTCGAACTGGGTGACCAGATTCTCGCCGCCCTGCTCGCAGTAGAGCGGGGCAAAGTCGGTCAGCTTGGTCGGCGCGATCACCACGCCGCCGGCATGCTTGCCGGCGTTGCGGGTTAGGCCTTCGAGCTTGCGGGCCATGTCGATCAGCGCCCGAATCTCTTGGTCGTCCTCGTAGGCGGCCTTCAGGTCGTCGCTCTCGGCGAGCGCCTTCTCCAAGGTCATCCCCAGCTCGAAGGGCACCATCTTGGCGACCCGGTCGACGAACCCGTATGGATGGCCCATGACGCGTCCGACATCGCGCACCACCGCCTTGGCCGCCATGGTGCCGAAGGTGATGATCTGAGAGACCGCCTCGCGGCCGTACTTCCCGGCGACATAGTCGATGACCCGGTCACGGCCCTCCATGCAGAAGTCGACGTCGAAGTCGGGCATGGAGACGCGCTCGGGATTCAGGAAGCGCTCGAACAGCAGATCATGCTCGATCGGGTCCAGATCCGTGATCTTGAGCGCATAGGCGACCAGGGAGCCGGCGCCCGAGCCGCGGCCCGGACCGACCGGAATGCCCTGTGCCTTGGCCCACTGGATGAAATCCGCGACGATGAGGAAGTAGCCGGTGAAGCCCATCTGGGTGATGACGGACAGCTCGAGGTCGAGCCGCTCGATATAGGGCCGGCGCTGCTCGGCGAGGTCCGGCGCCTCCGCATTCAGAATTCGCTGCAGGCGCTCGTCGAGCCCGACTCGCGATGCCTCGGCGAAGTAGCTGTCCATCGTCATTCCGGCCGGCACCGGGAAATCGGGCAGGAAGTTCTTCCCGAGGGTCAGCTCCAGGTTGCAGCGCTTGGCGATCTCGACCGAGTTCTCCAGCGCCTCGGGCAGATCGGCGAAGAGCTCGGCCATCTCCGCGGGGCTGCGCAGCGACTGCTCGGCGCTGTAGCGGCGCGGACGGCGCGGATCGTCCAGGGTGCGCCCTTCATGAATACAGACCCGCACCTCGTGGGCCTCGAAATCCTCGGGATGCAGGAAGCGCACGTCGTTAGTCGCCACCACCGGCACACCCAAACGGATGGCCAGATCGACGCTGGCCTCCACCAGCGCCTCCTCCTGCTCACGCCCGGTGCGCATCAGCTCCAGGTAATAGCGGTCGCCGAAGACCGCGAGCCACTCCGCGAGACGTCGCTCGGCGGCCTCGCGATGCCCGTTCAGGAGCAGTTGGGCGACATCGCCCTGCGGACCGCCCGAGAGCGCAATCAGACCCTCGGCGGCGGACGCGATCCAGTCGCGCTCCACGTGCGGCACCCCGAGGTGCTGCCCCTCGACATAGGCGCGCGAGATGAGCCGCGTGAGGTTGCGGTAGCCGATCGCATCCTGGACGAGCAGCACCAAACGGTGCGGTTTGTTCGCGTCCTCCGGGTTGCGCACGAGGAGGTCGGCCCCGGCGATCGGCTTGAGTCCGGCCGCGACCGCGGCCTTGTAGAAGCGCACCAGGGCGAAGAAGTTGCATTGGTCCGTGATGGCGACCGCCGGCATCCCCAGCTCGGCGACACGCTTCACCAACGGCTTGATCCGCACCAGTCCGTCGACCAGCGAATACTCGGAATGCAGATGCAGATGGACGAAGCTGGGATCCACGGGTGTCCTGATCGGGATTCGACGATGGCGGCAGGGGATGCCGGCCGGATAGTCTACCGGTCTGCCGGCGTCACGCCGATTCGGAAAAACAGATCGGATTCGGGATCCGGGTCGGGATCCTCGACAGAGTCGAACGCCGGCGCGGACTGCCGTTCCCCACCCAGTCGGGAGGGACCGCATCAACGCGCTTGGAGCCGGTTTGATTTCGTGGACTTTTCCGGAAGTCCCGGTCCAGGATATGGGAAAACGTCCGCCGATCACCCGTCGGGTCAATGAAAACCCGGTCGCAGGACATCGGCGCTATCGCTCCGTCCGCTCGACTCTCCGGGTGCTCATTAAAGAGGCCATCATGACCGATTGGAAAGATCGAATCGTCTGCGATCCCGACACCCTCTTAGGTAAGCCCCGCATTCGAGGCACCCGCATCGGCGTGGGGTTTGTGCTGGATCGGCTCGCCGACGGGTGGAGCGCGGCAGAGATACTGGACAGCTATCCTCTTGTTACCCCGGACGACTTGCAGGCAGTCTTTGCCTTTGCGTGCGACTGCGTAAGGAAAGAAACCCTCGTTGAGCAAGCAGCAGCGGAGTTCGGCCGGACGTCGAACTAAGGTGATTTCCGGAAATCGCCTAAGCCCGCTGTTGCGAGCCGAAAAGAGCCATCACGGGCTGACGATTCCGGAGCGCGGGGCCAACGGAGACGATGCCGCTTCAAGAATCCGGGCTGATGCGGAGCACTCCGCAGACGTCTAGCCCGACGCAGTCAACTCGCTGCTGAAGGACGAATAGTTGTTGGCCACGGTGAACGCCACATCGGTCCCGAGCGCCGCAAAGTGCGCCTTACCGCAATCGATCTTGCCTTGCTCGATTGGCCGCAGGGCGTCGCTGAACAGGCTGCCTTTCGACTCGACGACAAAAAACAGACGCTCCTGACCATCCAGGTCCACCAGCACAGCCCAATCCGGGTTGTAGCTTCCGAGCGGGGTGTCGATCTTGAACCAGCCCGGCAGCTTGGCGAAGACCTTCACCTCCTCGCTCTGCTCGAACGAGCGGGCGAATGCCTCCTCCACCTCCGAGTCGTAGACAACGTGGTCGTAAACCGACTTGGCGCTCGCGATCATGTTCTTGCTGAGATAGCCGAACAGCGCGTTTTGCTCGAACAGCTCCTGAGCGTAGCAGTCCTGATCGCCGATGCGCCGATACTGGATGCCGTCCACGATGAACAGCCGCATCTGACGCTTGATGACGGCCGCAATCTGTTCGATGTACTTCTGCGGGTTGTCCTTGAAGTCGGTCAGACGACCGCTGCGGATCATGATCTCGACGATCGAGCGCCGGGTGAGGTTGGTCTCGTTTTGCAGATACCCGACGACGTCGGGTAATTCCCAGTCTCGCCCATCGAGCACGGCAACCGATTCCTGAATCTCCTCGGCGGCGACACCCCCGCGGTCGATGTCGATCCGGGCGGTGCGGGTCACGAAACGCGCCTTGCCGACCTTGAGGTTGTCGCGGATCTCGGCGGCGCAGGTCTCGATGAGCTGCTCCGGGTCGAACTCCACCCGAAAGGTCGTGCGATATTTGATCCGCTCCCAGAGCTGTTTGAAGTCATCCCCGAGGAAGACTGCCTTGTTGAGCTTGACCGCCCGGCGGTCATCCGCGTTTCGGACATTTAGGTTACCGGCCACCTTGCGCAAAATGGCCTGGATTTGCTCGGCCTGGTCCGTGAATTCCGCGGGCAGCTCCACGGCGTTCTGCTTGAGTGCGCTCTTGAGCGCATCCTGAACATTGCCCTTGCTGTCGATATAACCCTTGTCCTGCAAATGACCCCAGAGCGTCCGGGATGCGTCCATCCCCAGATACGCCGTCTCGCCATGCGCGTCCGTCACCGGAATGTTCGCGAACAGATGGGCCTCCACCAGTCCGAAACGGATGCCGGTATCCGCTTCGATCTCCCGCTGAAGCTGCTCGGCAAATCGCTGATAGGACTCGTTGGCCATCACGGTGAGGCGGTTGACCTCGAACCCATGAACGCGCTCGCCGGCCTGGTTGACCGCGATGCGCAGTCCGCGCCCGATCTCCTGACGCTTCTTCATCACGGATCCCGTTTCGTTCAGGGTACAGATCTGAAACACGTTCGGGTTGTCCCAGCCCTCGCGCAGGGCGGAATGGGAGAAGATGAACTTGAGCTTGGAGTCGAAGCTCAGCAGCCGCTCCTTGTCGCGCATGATCAGCGCATAAGCATCCTCGTCCGCGGCCGTGGTTCCCGCCCCTCTCGACTCCTTGAACAGGGTCACGGACCTCCCGCCGACCTTCTTCTTGTCGGCGGCAAAATAGCCGTCGTGGAGACCTTCGACGGCGGTCTCCCGGTCGATCTCGGCGAACAGGCTGTCGTACTTGGGTTTCTTGATCTCCGCGGCGTACTCCTCCTCGAACATCCGTGCGTACTTGCCCGGCTGCGGGTTGCCCTCCTCGTCGTACTCGCGATAGTTCGCCACCCGGTCAAGGAAGAAGAGGCTCAGCACCTTGATCCCCTTCGGACGCAGCAACAACTCCTTCTGCAGGTGGGTTTGCACCGTCTTTCGGATCTGCAACCGCTTGTAATGATCGTCGTCGACCTCTCCGATCGCCTGGTGCAGGCGGACGACCTCGGGCTTGCTGGTAAAGCTGATGTACTCGCTGCCCTCGCCGCAGTAGATCTCCTCGATGATGTAGCCGTCGTAGACCGAGCGTCCGCCCGAGAGATCCAGCAGGTCGTCGCCGCTGCGGACCCATTTGGCAGTGCGCGCGACGCTGCCGCCTTTTTGCAGTCGATCCAGCCCGATGCGCGCGCGCACCCCGCCGTGGCGGTTGTCCACCGCCAGCAGCTTTACGTAGGCTCGGTTGTAACCGTCCTCGACCTCGATGCCGGCCACCTCGATTTGTTTCACGAGCTTGCGCTCGTAGGCGTCGACCGAATCCAAGCGGAACAACATGTTGTGCCTATCCACATGGGTCGCCGAGTAGCGCAGGGTGCAGAGTGGATTCAGGGAGGCGATCGCCTGACGGCTCTTGGGCGTGGTGTCGACGCTCTGGGGCTCGTCGATGATCACGATGGGATTGGTCGCCTGGAGGAACTCGATGGGTCGGCTGCCCGTCATGCGGTCATGTGGCCGATGGATGATGTTGGCCTTGTCCTCCTTGGACGGGTCCTCGAAGCTCTTTCGGAAGGCATCGATGTTGATGACCATGACCTGAATGGTGTCGCTGGTCGCGAAACTCCGGACCTGCCCGAGCTTCTGGGAATCGTACACGAAGTAGTCGAGCTGGACGTTTTCGTAGAGTCCACGGAAGTGCTCCTCGGTCATCTGGAGCGACTTGTAGACGCCCTCCTTGATGGCCACCGACGGCACCACGATGATGAACTTCGTGAAGCCGTAGGCCCGGTGCAGCTCGAAGATGGTGCGCAGGTAGACGTACGTCTTACCCGTGCCGGTCTCCATCTCCACCGTAAAGTTCATGCCGTCCAAGGCCGCGGACGGCGCCAGCCCATTACGCAACTGGACCGCTCGCACATTCTCCAGGATGTCCTCATGGAGCAGACGCAGCCGGTTCCCGATGCCCAGGTCGCCGTTCTCTCCGTCCAACGCGAGATCCATCTGCGGATGATCGGTGGACGCAGCGACCGTGAAGTTCGTCCGACAGATCTCCTGCCCCTGGAAGACATCGACGATCGAGGCGATGGCCTCGGCCTGATAATCCAAGTCTGCGCTGAACTGAATCTTCAAGACCCATTACTCCCGTCGTCGTCCGGTTTGCCGCGTTTGTCGAGATCGCGTGCCAGTTGTTCCAGTGCGCGCACGGCCTCCTGCTCGCCGTCCGCCTCCTTGGACAAGCGACGGCGCTGCGCGAAACGCGCGTACTCATCCTTGGCAAAGGCATCCGCCGATGTGCGGGTCACCTTGCCGGCATCGGGCAGGACGCGCCGTTCGTTGAAGGCGAGAAAGGCGTCCAATCGTTCTTCCCAGTCCTTCATGAAGACCTGCTTGCGGCGCCGCGCCTGGTCCTCGGCATAGTCGAGCCACATGACCACGATCCTGTTGAGCTCGTCGATCTCCGGCTCATGGAGATAATTCTTGGCGATCGTCACGTCCCCTTTTCGAACCTCTCCTGACTTGAAGCTCATCAGACCCATGTTCGGCGCCAGATGATCGGCGCGGCTGCGGATCAGCTCGGGAGCGGTCATGCCGGTCGCGGCAAAGTGCAGCTTGTTCTGGATGATCTGAAAGAAGCGGGACGTATCCGCCGAAGACGGCTCGTAGTCGGCCGCCATCGCGAAGATATCCCGAACGCGGAGGTACATCCGGCGCTCGCTGGCGCGGATATCGCGGATGCGCTCCAGCAGCTCGTCGAAGTAGTCCGGCACCCCGGAGCCCGGAACCGGAGGGTTTTTGAGGCGCTCGTCGTCCATGACGAAACCCTTGATCAGATAGCCGCGCAGGGTCGTTGTCGCCCAGCGCCGGAACTGCGTGCCGCGCCGACTGCGGACGCGATAGCCGACAGCCAGGATCGCGTCCAGCGCATAGTGGTCGATCACGCGAGCCACCTGCCGGTCGCCCTCTTCGCGAACTATCCGGAATCTCCGGATCGTTGCTTCGGGGTCCAGCTCGCCCTCCTCGAAGATGTTCCTCAGGTGCTCGTTGACCGTTCGAACGTCTTTTTGATACAGCTCAGCGATCAACGCCTGACTGAGCCAGATCGTCTCCTCTTCGAATCGACACTCGATCCGGGTGCCGCCATCCTCCGTTTGGAAAAACAGGATCTCCCCGCGGGACGAGGGGATCTCCGAGTCGTCTTGGTCGCCTTCGAGCCGGTCGGTCATGTCGAGCCCTCTCGCCTAAAGGCTCTTGACGTCTTCGATACCGGCCTGACATAGGATCTGGACCGTGTTCGTCTTGACCACGTCGTCGGGAAAGCCGGCATCCTTGAAGACCACGCGGGTGATCTCGGGCTGAAGCTCCAGCTTCAGCGCCGCGATCCCCTCGACCGCTTCGAGCGTGATCTCATCCGCCAGGCAGACGATCAGCGCACCCCTGCCCACGACATAGACCGTCTTGCCCTCGATCGTCCGCTCTTCGACCGGAACGGCGAGGTCCAGGCCATACTTGAGCAGAAGCTCGTAGAGGATATCCAGCTCGGAGCGGTCGGGTTTGATGTTTTCTATTGCATCCAATAGCGTAGGATGGAGATCGTCGCAAATCGCTGACCAAGGAACGATATTTGAGGAGGCAAGAGAGAACGCTTTAAACCCTAAACTGCTGGTTAACCCGCGAACGGAGTTCTCGTCATGTTGATTCTGAAGAAGTGCAACCGCAGTACGTAGACGCTCCCTAGAAATATCCGCCACGCTAAAATCTTGCTCGTCCACGGCTTCAGGTAACTGAACAAGAATAAAGCGCCGATTGCCTCCATCGTGGTCGTTCTGCTCCATTACAGCATGCCCGGTTGTGGCTGAACCTGCGAAAAAGTCAAGAACGATGTCGCTAGGCCCCGTAGCCATATCCAATAACCTTCTAATTAGGTTGATTGGCTTGGGGTTATCAAAATCGTATTGTGTTCCTTTCATCAGATCCGTAAACGCTGCTTTCGACTGGCGACTTTGATGAAGATCGTCCCACCAAGTAGGCCAGGGAATTCCGGGATCCTCGGGTGCGGTTTCGATATAATAGGGTACCCAGCCGTAGTCTCTCTTGATCCACTCCGCCAGGCCAGCTGCCTCACGTTCCCGCCATGTCTCCAGGCTGAGTACCCATCGTCCCTCCCAGGACTCCGGCGGCGGAGCTACCGGCCAAACTTCAGTGCCATCAGGTGCAGTCAATGGATACCACATAGTGGGTCGATCCTGCCTACGAGCACCCTTCCCGTTCTTGCGAAGTTGCCGTCTTCTTGCGAGCATACCGTTGGGCAACTCCAACGGATAGTCGTCTAGGATCTCCGGCTTCTTCATCTGAGAAAGACCCGAAACTGAATCAGTTCTCCTATAGGAAACTACATAGTCATGATATTCGGAAACTATTCTTGTTTTATCGTTGCGGGAAGGGCTATCCATTTTCTTCCACAAAAAGCAAGCCAAAAAATTCTCTTCGCCAAAAATATCATCCATTAATCGGCGAAGGTTGCAAATCTCATGGTCGTCAATTGTTACAAAAATCGCCCCGTCGTTTCTCAGTAGGTTTCGAGCCAACCGAATACGCGGGTAGATCATATTAAGCCAGTTAGTATGATATCTCCCTGATGATTCGGAATTTGTACTCAGGCTCAATCCTTCGCTGTCGATCTGCCCCGTATAGCGCAGGTAGGTGTCGAGATTGTCTTTATAATTGTCTGGGTATATCAACTCATTCCCCCTATTATAAGGAGGATCAATGAAAATCATCTTCACTCTCTTGTGATAACTCTTCTGCAAGAGCTTCAGCACTTCAAGGTTGTCGCCCTCAATGAAGATATTCTGGGTCGTATCCCAGTTTACCGATTCATCTGGACAGGGCCGAAGGGTTCCTGTCGATGGCGTTTGCGCAATACGGCGCGCCCGGCTCTTGCCGTTCCAGTTGAAGCTGTAGCGCTCGGGGCGTTCCTCGATCTCGTCACCCAGCAGCTCGCGCAGGATATCGAAGTCGACCTTGCCCTCGGTCACGCATTCGGGAAACAGCGCCTTGAGGGCGTCGATATGCTCTGCGGTGACATCTGCTGACGCGCCGTCGGTCTTCGGGTCAAGCCTTTTCATTGTCGATTGATGATCTTGTTGGTGATGGATAAGAAAAGAAGGATGGAGCGTACTGCGTGCGGACCGGCCTTTCGTTCCCGAATCAAAGCCGCCTGGCGTCTTCCAGAAGCTGCTGTTCCAGTTGCTTGATTTGGGTGTTGAGCTCCACCTGCCGATTGAACTGTGTCTCTTTCCTGATCCGGGCCTTGAGAGCGCCGATCCGGCTCTCCAGCGCTCGGCAGGCCGTGAGTCGCTCGCGCCTCTGCGCCCGCCTTCCGGGATCGGGCTCCAATCGATATTCGCCGCTCAGATCCGAGCACCCGAGGGCAACAATGCGGTCGGCAATCGCGGTGTAGACGGCATGGAAGTGGACCTGCGGCAGATCCGCAATGCGCAGGCTCGCGAGGAATGCCTGCTGGAGCGGGCTCGGCTCCGCTAAGTCGATCCATCCAGTCGCCACAAAGTCGTCGGCGACGATGGCGCCCTTTTCAGCCTGACTAAACCGCTTGTGCGCCAGGCTGATGAGACATTGATGATGCTTGACCGGCGCTTGATGATTGAAGACGAGGATCACCGGGTACGGGATCGCGCGGTGAATAATCCGGGCGAGCCGGTCCACGCCTTTTGTCGTTCGCAGGTCCGCTTGGAGCACGGCAATCTCCGGATAGTCGCGCTCGGTGTCTTCATAAGGCTGTATCCGAATGGTACACGGCTTGAGGGTGTAAACCCAGATCACGCTGTCCAGGTCCTCGCGCAGAGCCTTGCGGTCCGAGGTCCCCAGAGTCGCATTCTCTTCAAATAGCTTCTTGAAAACCCGCTTGCCGAGACGGCAGGTGTCGGGAATTCCCAGGTTGTCGTAAAGCGCTTGGATCACGATGTGGAGATTTGTACGCGTTGATTCGTGATCAGGAATCCAAGATCACCAAGTAGGCGATGACCTCGAAGTCATCGATGCCGCGGAAGCTGTTGTTGGTCAACACGGTACCGCCGCGCTGAAACAGACTCTCGATGCCTTTCTCCTCGGCCTTGCCGGTGATCGCGGCGACGGCCTTGGCGAGCAATCCCTGATAATGGTGCATGTCGGCGCCGTTGCGGGTGCGGGCGTTGAAGGCGGCGACCGCGCGCGGGTCCGGGTGGGAGCGACCCAAGGTCAGCTTCTTGAACAGATCCAGGGTTTTTCGGGGGTTGGTGACGTTGAGCCGGGTCTCGCCGTCGTCGGAGACATAGACCAGATAGTGGGGGGCGAGGGTGTCGGCCGTGTCGATGCGGACCTTGGCGTTGTCGCAACGCAGGCAGAAGATGACGCCGGGCTCAAGGACGCTCTCGTCGACCAGATTCTTGAACAAGTCGTCGAGCCGGGTCACGGCGAAGGCGCCTGGGGGAGTGGCCTCCAGCGCTTGGGCGTTGGCCTTTAGGTAGTCGGCCAGATCCATGCGGAAGTCGTTCAGGGTCATGTCGGTAATGGAGATGCCGCCACCGAGGTCTTCCACGTCCACCACCTTCTTTTGGAGCTGCTCGAGCTGGCGCCGCCGGTATTCGAGGTCCTTCATCTGGCCGGTCCCCGTGGTTTCGATGATGTTCTCCTCGCCGGTCGCGGAGATGTCGAGCAGGACCATGCGCCCCGAGACGCGGGCCTCCAGGTTGATGTATTCGTCCAGCTCCATGTTCGGCCAGAAGTTGACGAGCTGGATGACCTGGTTGCGGGAGCCGAGACGGTCGATACGGCCGAAGCGCTGAATGATGCGCACCGGGTTCCAATGGATGTCGTAATTCACCAGGTAGTCGCAGTCTTGAAGGTTCTGGCCCTCCGAGATGCAGTCGGTGGCGATCAGGATGTCGATCTCGGCGGTCTCGGACGCGTCGATCATGGCGCGCTCCTTTGCAATCGGCGCGAAGGCGGTGAGGATCGAGGCGAGATCACGGCGGATTTTGGGCAGGGTCGTTCGGTTGCCGCCGGTATGGCCGGTCACCCGGGCCGAATGCATCCCAAGGTTCTCAAGGGCCCATTCGGCAATGTTTCGGTAGAGGTAGTCAGCGGTATCGGCAAAGGCCGTAAAGATGATGATCTTGCGATTGCCCGGATTGATGGGCGCGGCGCATTTCTCGGCGATCAGCTCCTTGAGCCTCCCGAGCTTGGCATCACGTGCCTCATCGATCTCGCGGGCCTCGCGCAGGAGCTTGACGAGCAGGATCTCGTCTTCCTCCAACTCCTGACGCCAGCGCACCCGGTCTACGTCCTTTAGCAGAACCTTGATCTTGGTTCCGACGAGGTAGGGATCGAAGGCGTCATCCTCGATCTCGACATCCTCGATGCCAAGCTCCTCGAACTCGGAGTCTTCATGGGCATCGATGCGCACAACGAGCGCTTGGACCTGGTGCAAAAGGCGCTCGACGGTCAGCGCGAATGAGTTGATCGAGCTCTCCATACGCTTAAGCAGGTTCACCCGCATCAGGTGGATGAGGCTCTCCTCGCGGTCGATTTGCTTGAAGACCGATCCACCCGCAACTTGGCGGTCGTATTTTCGGCTGTACTCTAGGAGCTTCGCGGGCAGGACGTACTTGAGGGGCGCGTAGGCGCTCAGGTTGAGGCGCCGGATATCGCGGTTGATCTCTTTAAGCTCGGGGAATCGGGCGCAGACGTCGATGTCGGCCTTGACATTGATCGGCCTGATCCGCTCCGGGAAACGGCCGATCTCGTCGAGATCGTAATATTTCTCGATGTGTCTGCGAGATCGGGCAATGGTCAACAGATCCAGCAGCTTGAAATAATCGAAATTCAGTGCGTCGAGCAGGCTGTCGGTGGTCCGGTCGTCGGCGTCGTGGCGCAACCATTGATTGAACCGGATCTGCGCTACGCGCAGCGTCTGCTCGATACTGGCGATACCATGACCGTGTAAGGCGTCATCACAACCCTCGGTAATGAACGCGACCTGGTTCTTCAGGTCGTTCATACGGTTGTTGACCGGGGTCGCCGAGAGCATCAGGACCTTGGTCTTGACGCCGGATTGAATGACATCGCGCATCAGGCGTCCGTAACGGGTGAGTCCGTCCTTGCGCGGCGGGTTGTTGCGGAAGTTGTGTGACTCGTCGATGACGATCAGGTCATAGTTGCCCCAGTTGAGCGATTCGAGGGCGATTTCACCGGATTTGCCTTGCTCGCGTGTCAGATCGGTATGGTTCAGGACGTCGTAGTTGAATCGATCTGCTGCGAACAGATTACGGCGGTCGTTGATCGTGTAGAGGGTCCAGTTCTCGCGCAGCTTCTTGGGGCAGAGCACGAGCACGCGGTCATTGCGCAGCTCGTAGTATTTGATGATGGCGAGGGCCTCGAAGGTTTTACCCAGGCCGACGCTGTCGGCAATGATGCAGCCGTTGTAGCGCTCGATCTTGTCGATGGCGCCCAGCACGCCGTCGCGCTGAAAGCGGTAGAGCCTGCTCCAGACCAGGGTGTCCTTGATGCCGGTACCTGTCTTGATGATCCGCTCCTCGTCCAAGTCCTCGCGCAGCGCGTTGAAGACGTGGTAAAGGATAAGGAAATAGGTCAGCTCGGGCGCCTTATCGCGGTAGATGGCCTCAAGCTCGGCCAACACCTCTGGTTTGACGTCGCGCACGAGATCGGTGGTGTTCCAGATACCGTTGAACCAGGCAAGCAGACCGCCAGTCTCGCCCGGGGTTGTAAACAGGGTATTCATATCGAAGCGCGGCGACGCCGCGAAACCCAAACCCGATGAGGTGAACGGCGAGCTCCCGCTGATCGCGAGTGCGTCGCCTCCGGAGTTGGCGACGTGGATCAGGTTCTGCGGCGTGGGCGAGGCGACGGCCCGGACCTCTGCCTTGTCTTGAACCCACCCGGCGCAGTCTCGGGCGATCGCCGCCATGTCGAGCCGATTGCGAAGACGCCGGTCGGTCGTCTCCCCGCCCGCAAGCTCCGCGACACGGAAGACGACATCGCCTGACGCAGCGGACGAAGCTGTGACGGCGGGAAGCAGGAGACGAAGCGAGTCGACCTTCTTGAGCTGATCCTTCAGCAGGGAGTAAGCATAAATGGAGAAGCAGCTCGACAGCATCGAGAGCCGGGCACGCTTGCGGATATGCTCGGCCAGAACGTCACCGATTTTGCCTTGTGCCCTATTGTCCAGAAACATCGATCAGTCCGTGTTTGGTTTCTGTACGGGCTGCATGCTGCGGTGTCATCCCTGGTTCCATTGAATCGTTCGCGTCTCGGCGTAGCTTAGCGATCTCTGCTCCAACAGGCCATGTCTGCCGAAGCATCGACGCCGGTCACCGATTACGGAGCCCGGCGTCCCGGCGAGCCCAGACAGGTCAGCGGCATGGCTTCGAACCACCGAGCCGGCCGCATGGCCTGGAGATTAGATGCCGGTGAACGCCGGTTGGGGGCTTCGGCAGGGGGGCGATGATTGGCCGCATCGCTCGCCCGCGGTCTAAGGCCCGGTCTTGAGCGCCCGCACCTGATCCAGCAGCGCGGGATCATCCCATTCACGCTCGCCGGTGGCGCTGTAGACAAGGCGGCCTTCCGGGTCGATGACGAAGGTCGTCGGCAGGCCCTTGACCGGGTAGCTCTGCACGACCTCGGAGTCCAGGTCCATCGGGATCGGGAAGTCGATGTCGGTTTCGCTCAGGAACCCTGCGATGGTCTCGGCGTCCTCGCCGACGTTGACGGCGATCACCGAGATGCCCTCGTCGGTGACGGTTTCGTGGGCACGCTGCATCGAGGGCATCTCGGCGCGACAGGGCGGGCACCAGGTCGCCCCGAAGTTGAGGATCACGG
>NZ_DATITZ010000140.1:0-3716 GCF_035467215.1 Thiocapsa sp.
GATGAGGACGGGAAGGCGCGCGAATTCCATCAGGGCACGAGGATCGGCAACGACCCTCATTCGATGCCGGATATATGGCTGCAACGTTTCCTTCTGCCAAAAACAGCGGTTTCCCTCTTGCATCGCGGGGCGGACCATATAAAGGGTGCCCGAAGAACCCCCCCTGCACCTTACGGACGAGGGCGATGGCAAGGCCGCTACCGGAGGGGAGCCAATAAGGGATCTGAAGGAAGCCCGCACGTCCGGGTCTGTGGCGGGGGCTCCGGGTAACCGGAGTCCCTACGCTGGACGCCCCTACGCGCTTTGCGGGCACGCGGCAACAGCAACGGCTCGGAGATCAGTACATGTCCTGCGGATCCACGTCCAGCGACCAGCGCAGACCTTTGCTTCTGGGCAAGGCGCGTAGGGCGAGGCTCCAGCCGGCCAAAAACCGCTGGAGTTGCGGGCGTTGTGAGGATTGGATCAGAAGCTGCGCGCGGTAGCGTCCGCCGCGGCGCTCCATCGGGGCGGGGACCGGGCCGTAGCAGTGCACCCCGGAATCGGCGAGCGGTTCGGCACGGCCTTCGTCAGGCCCTTCTGCAATCAATCGGGCCTGATTCAGGAAGGCCGTTGCGGTTTCGGCGGCCGGTGCCTCGGCGCGCAGCAGCGCTAGATGGCTGAACGGCGGAAGCTCGGCCTCGCGGCGCTCGGCAAGGGCCGTGGTCGCGAAGCCCGTGTAACCGTCGCGCAGTAGGCTTTGGAGCAACGGGTGCTCGGGGTGGCGGGTCTGGAGGACGACCCGTC
This sequence comes from Thiocapsa sp., assembly GCF_035467215.1. Lineage (GTDB taxonomy): Bacteria > Pseudomonadota > Gammaproteobacteria > Chromatiales > Chromatiaceae > Thiocapsa. The sequence continues at coordinate 784 of NZ_DATITZ010000140.1, forward strand.
CGGGGCGCTCGGCGCGCCCGGCCCGTCCGGTGACCTGAACGATCAGCTGGGCGGTGCGTTCCGGTGCGCGGAAGTCGCTTGCGTAGAGTGATTGGTCGAGATCCAGGATGCCGACCAGGGTCACGCCGGGGAAGTCGTGTCCTTTGGCCAGCATCTGGGTGCCGAGCAGGATCTGCACCTCGCCTCGCCGGACCTCGTCGAGGAGGCGCGCCAGCTCGCCGCGACGTCGCGTGGTGTCCCGGTCGAGTCGGGCGATTCCGACGCCCGGAAACAGGGCGCGCAGCTCCTCGTCCAGCCGCTCGGTGCCGCGCCCGAGCATGCGCAGGTCGGTCCCCTTGCAGTCCGGACAGGCACTCGGCAACGGCCGTGTCCAGCCGCAGTGGTGACACCAGAGGCGTCGGCGCGCCAGGTGGAGCGTGAGGCGCGCGTCGCAATGCGGGCAGTCGCCGACCCAACCGCAGGCGTGACAGGTGAGCACCGGGGCATAGCCGCGGCGGTTCAGGAAGAGTAGCACCTGGTTGCCGGCGGCGATCTCGGTACGCATCTCCTCGCGCAGCACGGCGGAGAGCCCGGCTTGGAGCGGCTGATTGCGGATGTCCAGCAGCGAGGTCCGCGGCGTGCAGGCCGCACCCGCGCGCTGCGGCAGGCGCAGCCAGCCGTAGCGCGCGGTCTGCGCGTTGTTGAGCGTTTCGAGCGAGGGTGTCGCTGAGCCGAGCACGACCGGGCAACCGAGCAGCTGAGCGCGTCGCACGGCGACATCGCGTGCCGAGTAGCGGAAGCCCTCCTGCTGCTTGAGCGAGGCGTCATGCTCCTCGTCGACCAGGATCAGCCCGAGCCGCGGCAGGGGCACGAACACCGCCGAGCGCGTCCCGAGCACGACGCCCGCAAGCCCGGAGGCGGCGCGGTGCCAGGCCCGCTCGCGGTCTCCTGCAGCCAGCCCGGAATGCAGTACGGCGGGCGGGTCGGGCAGACGCGAGGTTAAACGCTCGCGCAACTGCGGGGTCAGGCCGATCTCGGGGACGATCAGAAGGGTTTGGGCGCCGCGGGCGGCAGCGGCCTCGATCAGGCGGATATAGACCTCCGTCTTGCCGCTGCCGGTCACTCCGTCGAGTAGGAAAGGGTTGAAACCGCCGAGCCCGGCCGCGACCCGACCAACCGCTTCGGCCTGATCGGTATTGAGCCCCGGGCCGGGGGCGGGCTGGACGCGGGGCGCGTGCGCGACCGGTCCCGCCGGCACGATACGGCAGGTCTCCAGCAGGCCGCGTGCACGCAGGCTGCGCAGCGTCGCGGCGCAGGGACCCAAGCATGCATTCAGATCGGTAACCGGAATTCCCTCGGGTACGGACCTGACCAGGGCGAGAAGCTCGCGCTGCTTCGGCGCTCGCCGCAGCGTCTCGAGGTCCAGAGCCCTGCCGTCGGGTGTCGCCGAGACGCCCGGGACCTGCTCGTCGATGATGGGTTTGGCCTGACGCAGACGGGCGGGGAGTGCACTGAAGAGGGCCTCGCCGATCGGTTGCCGATAATAGTCCGCCGCCCAGCGGATCAGGGTCAGGTCGGCCGCGCCCAAGACGGGGTGCGGGTCGAGAGGGCGCTCGATCGGCTTCAGTCGCGCGGGATCCTGATCCGAGGTGTCGCGCAGCTCGAGCAAAATGCCTACGCGCCGACCTTGTCCGAAGGGCACCAGCACACGCTGACCGGGCAACAGCGACGGCGCTGTCGATCCGCCTTCCGATACCGGAGCCGGCGGCAGATAATCGAAGGCATCCATCAGCGGTGCGGCAACGGCGACACGCAGGATCGAGCCGGGCTTTCGGTGTGGGTCGGGCGACACGTTGGTTGAGCGCTTTCTCTGAGGGCGGGCTCCGAGGGCGGGCGGCAGTCGTCGATTAGACGCGTGACGTCCGCGCTTCCCTAGGAAACACCGGCAATCACTTGTCGTGGAACATGAAACCCGAGAAACTCACAATTCCTGTGGATAAGTCTGGGGATGACTGGTGTAAAGCGGATGCGAGCAGGCGCCGTTGTTACGGTTTTGTTGGTTTGGAAACTTTTTGGCCAACTTGAAAACATCTTTTTAATCAATTTGTTGGATATTGCGTGCGCAGCGCCGTCGGGTCGCCGGAAGCCTGCGCCGGACACCTTCGCGGCGTTTCGGGGCGGCTGTGAGTGATCAACCGGTTAGAGCGTCGAGGCGCGAAGGTCCGGTCGCTGAAACGCCTGACGGCGCCGGGTTGCGCGAGAAGGCCAACTGTGTATCATGCTCGCAAATTCCGAGCCGTAACGCCGCTATGTTGTCACTGAATCAACAGGTACTGCGAACGGATTTGGCGGGTATGCCGATGGAATGGGTGGACTACCGGGTTGCCGCCCGGCTGTATTTCCTCGGGCAGGTGGCCTATGCCTGCGGAGATGCCTTGTTCGAGCTGCGCGGCGGCATCAATTCGAGCACCCACCGACAGAGCCGCTTGGAGATCCACTCCATCATCGCGACCTACGGGACGCATCACGCCCTGAACAAGCTTCAGGACGATTATGCACCACCTCTGTCGAACCGCACCCTGTTTCACCGCGACGACCACATGTGCATGTATTGCGGCAGCCGTTTCTCGGGGCGCCATCTGTCGCGCGATCACGTGCGCCCCACCAGTCGCGGCGGCAAGGATGTCTGGAACAACGTCGTGACCGCCTGCCTGCGTTGCAACAATTTCAAGGCCGGACGTACGCCCGAAGCGGCGGGCATGGAGTTGTTGGCCGTGCCCTTCACGCCGACGCACGCCGAGTACATCTTCCTGATGGGACGCCATGTCCTGGCGGATCAGATGGCCTTCCTGCGCGCCCACTTTCCGCGCTCGAGTCCCTTGCATCGACGTGCCGCTCGGGGCCTTGAGGAGACGCCCGATGATTGAGCCCGGCGAGTGAGCCCCATCGGTGAT
>NZ_DATITZ010000141.1:0-15489 GCF_035467215.1 Thiocapsa sp.
CTCGAGACTGTTGCGCGCGAGATTCAGTAGTGTGTCGAGCCTTGCCAGAAGCCCGGCCTCGTCGCCGCGATGGGTGTATCCGAGCCGCGCACAGTTGATGGTCACGACGCCGAGCGAGCCGGTCTGCTCGGCCGAGCCGAAAAGCCCGTTGCCGCGCTTGAGCAACTCGCGCAGATCCAGCTGAAGCCGGCAGCACATGGACCGCACCATGTTCGGGGAGAGCTCCGAGTTCAGGAAGTTCTGGAAGTAGGGCAGGCCGTACTTCGCCGTCATCTCGAACAGATGCTCCGCGTTCTCGCTGTCCCACGGGAAATCGGAGGTGATGTTGTAGGTCGGGATCGGGAAGGTGAAGATCCGACCCTTGGCATCGCCCTCGGTCATCACCTCGATATAGGCCCGATTGATCAGGTCCATCTCGGTCTGGAGATCGCCGTAGGTGAAGGGCTGCTCCACGCCCGCGATCACCGGCACCTGCTCGCGCAGATCCTCGGGGCAGACCCAGTCGAAGGTCAGATTGGTAAAGGGCGTGTTGCCGGTGACGAAGGTCTTGCCGCGACGGCGTGCGACAAAGGTGCCGTTGCGGGTGGTCGGGCACCAGACCAGACCCTTGTAAGGCTTACGCTCGATGAGCTGGATGTAAGTGTCGCGGTTACGGATGACATTGAGCACATGCACGCCTGAGTCTTTGCGCGTGTAGACCGTGCTGCCGTAGCCGGCCAACGTGCACAACTCCTGCAGGGCATCGAGATTCTCCCGGTCATTGGTGTAGATCCGGACGCGTCCGCTCTCCTCGACGCTGCCGTCGCCCTTCACATAGGTGTCCAGGAAGAGTCGGATCTGCCGGACCGACAGGGTGCGGATGAATCCGGGGACACACTTGCGCTCGAGATACCCGAGCACGAAGTCGCTCGCGTCCCGGTTCAGGCGATAGCGGCAAACGGGATAATTGGCGTAGGTCCCGGTGTGCTCGTAGCGATGCCAGCTCAGATCGAGCTCATGCAACAGCCACTCGATCTCGGCGGCGTTTTCGGGGTTTCCAGTCGACTGATAGAGGGCAACCCGGCGGCGACCGTCGCTGAAGTCGAAATTGCCCTCGGCCACCACCCAGGCCATCAGCATGACCAGCTTATCGTCGACCTCGAGCGTCGATGTGGTCTCCCAGGCATTGGGAACGATCACCGGGGACTTCAGCTCGGCGACGGTTTCGATGTCTTCCAGCACCCAGCGGTCGTCGCTGTTGAAGACCTTGCGCAGGATCTTGTGCCGTGGCGTGACCCATTGCTCCTGCGTGCGGTTGCGCAGCACGTACATGTCGCCGTCGAAGTCGTAGGCGGTGATCGCCAGCGGTTCCAGATATTCGAGCTGATTGGTGCGCCAGTCGATTGTGGCGATCTTCTCGCCCGGGGCAATTTGGTCGTGTCGCTTCCAGCCGTTCTCGGTCAGACACTCGGTCTCTTCGTCGACACACTGACAGCCCCAACGCGACGGCACGTTCAGGTTGTAGATCAGCTCCTGGATCGCCTGCTTGACATGCGGATAATCCAGCCCGTCGATGCGCACGAAGGGCGCCATGTAGGTGTCGAAGCTGGAAAACGCCTGTGCGCCGGCCCACTCGTTCTGGAGCGTCCCGAGAAAGTTGACGATCTGGCCGATCGCCGATGACATGTGCTTGGGCGGCCCCGCCTCGACCTTGCCCGGAACACCGTTCAGGCCCTCGTTGAGGAGGGTGCGCAGCGACCAGCCGGCGCAGTAGCCCGAGAGCATGTCCAGATCATGGATGTGGATGTCGCCGTCACGATGGGCCTGGCCGATCTCGGGCGGGTAGACGTGGCTCAACCAGTAGTTGGCGATCATCTTGCCCGAGGTGTTGAGGATCAGGCCGCCGAGCGAGTAGCCCTGATTGGCATTGGCCGCGACCCGCCAGTCCGAGCGGTCGAGATACTCGTTGATGGAGCCGCCGACATCGACCAGCGTGCGATGCTCGTCGCGCAGCTTCTTGTGCTGCTCGCGATAGACGATGTAGCTGCGGGCGGTCTCGAAATGGTTGGCGCTGATCAGCGTCTGCTCGACGACATCCTGAATGCCTTCGATATCGGGCAGGCGCTCCGCCCCGTAGCGATGCGCCAGCACCTTGACGACCTGCGCCGTCAGCAGACTCGCCTCGGGCGTACCGAACTCACCGCTTGCCTGTCCCGCGCGCTGGATCGCCGATTCGATCTTGGCCGCATCGAAACGCACCTCGACACCGTCGCGCTTGCGGACCCGCAAGGGCAGGGTCGACAGGGTGTTGTGCTGGTGTCCCATGGAGGCGTCTCTTGTGCGTTGCCACTATATCTTGTGGTGCGGACTATAACGCCAACTAGATGCTGTGTTGGAGAGTTTGAAGGGAAGTTGATCGGGGTCAACCCGGATGCATTCTTCGGTTGCGCTCCGGACAGCTCCGGTCGCGTGCCTGCGGAACGATCGGCTGCTTGACACCCGGGCACCGAAGCCGGACGATGCTGATCCGCACGGCTGGTCGCTCGACGGCCGGGGGTTGTGGATGGCTTATCCTCACCCCATCAACCTGATCTATTGCGCGATCGCGCCCCCCTCGCTCTCATGCCTTCGATGCCCCGCAAGCTTTTTATCCAGACCCACGGCTGCCAGATGAACGAATACGACTCGGCCCGCATGGCTGATGTTCTGCATGCGTCCGCAGGTCTGGAGCTGACGGAGCGGGCGGAGGACGCCGATGTCCTGCTGCTTAATACCTGCTCGATCCGCGAGAAGGCACAAGAGAAGGTGTTCTCGCAGCTCGGCCGTTGGCGGGCGTTGAAGCTCGAGAATCCGGACCTGGTCATCGGTGTGGGTGGTTGCGTCGCGAGTCAGGAGGGCGATGCGATTCGCGCGCGCGCACCCTATGTCGACATCGTATTCGGCCCCCAGACGCTGCACCGGTTGCCCGAGATGCTCAAGAACCTCGGGGAGCGACACGCGCCCCAGGTGGATGTCTCGTTCCCGCAGATCGAGAAATTCGATTGCCTGCCGATACCCCGGGCCGAGGGACCGACCGCCTTCGTGTCCGTCATGGAGGGTTGCTCCAAGTACTGCACTTACTGCGTCGTGCCCTACACGCGCGGGGAGGAAATCAGCCGTCCCTTCGACGACGTGATCGCGGAGGTCGCCGCCCTGGCCGAGCAGGGCGTCCGCGAGGTCACCCTGCTCGGGCAGAACGTGAATGCCTATCGGGGCGCTTTCGCCGACGAGGCCGGCGAGGGCGACACCGCCGATCTTGCGCTTCTGATCCGCTATGTCGCCGCGATCGACGGGATCGATCGCATCCGCTTCACCACCAGCCATCCGGTGGAGTTTTCGGACGGTTTGATCGATGTCTATGCGGATGTGCCCGAGCTCGTGAGCTTCGTGCATCTGCCTGCGCAATCGGGCTCGGATCGCATCCTCGCCGCCATGAAGCGGGGGCACACGGCGCTCGAGTACCGCTCCAAGATCCGCCGGCTGCGCCAGGCCCGGCCCGGGATCGGCATCTCCACCGACGTCATCGTCGGCTTTCCCGGCGAGACCGAGAGCGACTTTGCCGCGACCATGGATCTGGTCGAGGAGATCGGGTTCGACCAGAGCTTCAGCTTCATCTATAGCCGGCGGCCCGGCACGCCGGCAGCCGATTATCCGGACGACGTGCCGCTTGCCGACAAGAAGTCTCGGTTGGAGCGGCTTCAGGCGCGCATCAACGACAACGCTCGGCATTACAGCCAGGGGATGGTCGGCACCCTTCAGCGCATCTTGGTCGAGCGGCCGTCGCGCAAGGATCCGTTCCAGCTTGCCGGTCGGACCGAGAACAATCGCGTCGTCAATTTCTCCGGCGCGCCCGCGCTGATCGGCGATTTCGTCGAGGTCGAGATCACCGAGGCGCTCCCCAACTCGCTGCGTGGCCGTCTCGTCACCGCTGCACCGATTCAGACGGCGTTGAGCGGAATCGGCGGTTGAGCGCGACTACCCCCTTGTCCGCCCAACCGCAAACACTGGATCTGGAGCTCGAGCCCGCCGACAACGTGCGGCTCGCCAATCTCTGTGGCCAGTTCGATCAGCACCTGCGCCAGTTGGAGCGTCGACTCGGCATCGAGATCAGCAATCGCGGCGTCAACTTCCGCCTGATCGGCGATCCGGAAGGCGTGCGACTCGGAGAGCAGCTGCTCCGAGATCTCTACGCCGAGACCCCGTCCGAGGTCCTCACGCCCGAGACCATTCATCTCTGGCTCCAGGAATCCGGCGCCGACGCGCTTTTGGAGTCGGCCGAGGAGCGTTTGCCCGATGTCGTCATCAAGACCAAGCGAGGCCTGATCCGGGCACGCGGACCGAATCAGCAGAGCTATCTCCACGCCATCCTCAAGCACGACATCAACTTCGGAGTCGGCCCGGCCGGGACGGGCAAGACCTATCTCGCCGTGGCCTGCGCGGTCGAGGCACTTGAATCCGACAGCGTGCGCCGGCTCTTGCTGGTGCGTCCGGCGGTGGAGGCGGGCGAGCGTCTGGGGTTCCTGCCCGGCGATCTGGCCCAGAAGATCGATCCCTATCTGCGTCCGCTCTACGACGCACTCTTCGAGATGCTCGGCTTCGAGAAGGTCACCAAGCTGCTCGAGCGCAACGTCATCGAGGTCGCCCCGTTGGCCTATATGCGCGGTCGCACCCTCAACGACTCATTCATTATTCTGGACGAGGCCCAAAACACGACGCCCGAGCAGATGAAGATGTTCCTGACGCGCATCGGCTTCGGCTCGACCGCGGTGATCACGGGTGACGTGACCCAGGTCGACCTGCCGCGCGGGCAGCCCTCGGGTCTGCGCCAGGCGGTCGAGATCCTCAAGGACGTCGAGGGCATCAGTTTCACCTTCTTCAACGCCCGCGACGTGGTGCGTCATGCACTGGTTCAGCGCATCGTCAGTGCCTACGATGCCTTCGAGCAGCCGGTACCTCTGCGGGGGCGGGCGCCGAAGGCATGAGCGGCGATCGGCCCGTGACGCTCGATCTGGATCTGCAGATCGCTTGCGAGGCAGCGGATCTCCCGGCTCCGGCCGACTTCGAGCGCTGGGCGGCGGCAGCCTTGGCGGGTCGGCGCGAGCGTGCGTCCCTGACCATTCGCCTCGTGGATGTCGAGGAGGGCGCGGCCCTGAACGGAACCTACCGGGAACGCGAAGGGCCGACCAATGTTCTCTCCTTTCCGTTCGACCTTCCGCCCGAGCTGGCGCTCGGTCTCGACGCGCAGGATCCGATCGCCGATCTGCTCGGCGATCTCGTGATTTGCGCCGACGTGGTGCAGCGCCAAGCACGGGAACAGTGCAAGACCGCACAGGCCCACTGGGCCCACATGGTGGTGCACGGCGTCCTGCATCTGCTTGATTACGATCACCTTACAGAGAGCGATGCCGAGGAGATGGAAACCCTGGAATCGGGTATCCTCGGCGCGTTGGGCTTTCCTTCACCTTACGAGGATCAATAACACACGATGGCCAGCGATCGATCTACCGAGGGCTCGCGTTCACGCAACTGGTTCGAACGGATCGGCCAGATGCTCGGGGGCGAGCCACAGGACAAGGAGCAGCTCTTGGAGGTGCTCAAGGATGCGAAGGAGCGCGAGCTGCTCGATACCGATGCCTTGAGCATGATCGAAGGCGTGTTGCAGGTCTCCGATCTGCGTGTGCGCGACATCATGATTCCACGTGCCGAGATGGTCTCTCTCAGGCGCGACGACCCGCTGGAAAAGATCCTCGAGATTGCCGTCAAATCGGCACATTCCCGTTTCCCCGTCACCGGCGACGACAAAGGAGAGGTCGTCGGCATCCTGCTCGCCAAGGACCTGCTGTCCTTCTGCCGAGAACATGGCGGGCGTGCCTTCAACATCCGCGATCTGTTGCGTTCCGCGGTCTTTGTGCCCGAGAGCAAGCGCCTCAATGTCCTGCTCAAGGAGTTTCGTTCCAGCCGCAATCACATGGCGATCGTGATCGACGAGTACGGCAGTGCCGGCGGACTCGTGACCATCGAGGACGTGCTCGAGCAGATCGTCGGCGAGATCGACGACGAGCACGACTACGACGAAGGCCCCGGGATCTTCCGGCGCGGCAAGAACGAGTTCAGCGCCAAGGCGCGCACGACCGTCGAAGACTTCAACGCGTATTTCGGCAGCGACTTCTCGGACGAGGAGTTCGACACCATCGGCGGACTGGTCGTCAACGCACTCGGGCATCTGCCCAAGAAAGGCGAGTCGGTCGAGCTCGGCCGGTTCCGCTTCACCGTAATGCGTGCGGACAGCCGACGTGTCCACCTCGTGAGTGTAGAGGCGTTGGATTTCACCGAAGACGCACCCGTTGTCTCGGAGGACGCCGCGCGACCAACCTGAAGCGGAAAGCTGGAGATTGGAGCCAATGGAACTGAAGCACTCACACGTGCGTCGATCACTGCTGTCCGCTCTCATGCTGCTGTGGTCGGCTGCTCCCTCCGCCGAGCGCCTGGACGCTGTTCTGATCGCCGAGCAACCTTGCCCTGCGACGGTCTCGATCAAGCGTCCCGACAATCCCGGTTCTATTCATCTCGTCCCCGGCCGAGACTATCCGGTTGTCGGGACCAATCGGGCGGATCCGAGCCACTATCGACTCAGGTTCGAAGACGCGAACCCGAAGGAGCGCTGGGTCGAGATTCGATGCGGTCGACTTGCCGACGAAGCAGCGACCACAGCGGGTATGAACGCGCGCCCGTCGTCGCCCCCGCCACCTCCGCCGTCATCGCCTGCGGGCGCGATGGAGAGTCAACTCGTGCTGGCGGCCAGTTGGCAGCCCGCCTTCTGCGAGTTGCGCGAAACGCGTCCGGAATGTCGTGAACAGACGCCGGAGCTTGCGGATGCGCGACGCTTCTCGCTCCACGGTCTCTGGCCTCAGCCCATCGGCAACAGCTATTGCGGTGTCGGCGAGCGGGAGCGGGAACTCTCGAAATCGGGTCGGTGGCACCTTCTGCCGGCGCTCGATCTCGATGCGGCGACCCGCGCGCGCTTGGACGCATTGATGCCGGGAACCCTGTCCGATCTGCAGCGGCACCAGTGGGTCAAGCATGGGACCTGTTACGGCACGGATGCGGATACCTATTTCCGTCACTCCATGTTGCTGCTCGAGCAGCTCAACGCCTCCGGTGTTCGTGCACTGTTCGAGGAGAACATCGGCAAGCGTCTGAGCGCGACCCGGGTGCGGGCCGCCTTCGACGACGCCTTCGGCGAGGGGGCGGGGGAACGGGTCCGCTTGAGCTGTTCCGAGGGGCTGATCGAGGAGCTGCGGATCGGTCTGAAGGGTGTTGTCGACGATACCGCCGAGCTGGGCGCGTTGATCCTTGCCGCGCCCAAGCGGAGCCCCGACTGCCGTGGCGGATGGGTCGATCAAGTCGGTATCCAGGGAGCGCGCCCGCGTTGAGCGCTGCGGCAGCCTTGTGACGTATCAGCAATAAGTTGTGCACCGAATCGTTGTCGTTGTCGTAATCGAGAACGACAACAACAACAACGAGAATCCCGGCACAGGTGCTCTCTCGTCGATTTGTCAACGTGTTTTGAGCCCTTCGCTAGAGTCGACCGATCGTCCATGCCGGTACCGATTCGCCCGCCGCCTCGATCGCGAGCACCTCGGCGAGACGCGGCAGCAGGTCCGCGAGCCGCTCTTCCAGGCGCCAAGGCGGGTTGAGAATCAGCATCCCGGAGCCGTGCATTCCGAAGTCGTCGACCTGCCGCCGCACCCTCAACTCGCACAGAAGCCCGTCCGGGACGGTTCGCCTGACTTGACCGATCAGGTCAGCGGAACGATCGCGCTGCAGCCCCAGACGCGGGAACCAGAGTGCGTAGACGCCGGTCGGCCAGCGGGCATGTGCGGCGACGAGTGTGTCTGCAACACGCCGGTACTCGGAGACCTGCTCGAATGGCGGGTCGATCAGAACCAGCCCACGTGCGGGCTTCGGCGGCAAGAGTGCGGTCAGCCCTTCGAGACCGTCGCGACGGTGGATGCCGATCCGGGGATCGCCGCTGAGATGACGACGCAGCGCCTGCGACTCGGTCGGATGCAGCTCCATCAGGATCAGCCGATCCTCGGCGCGCAGCAGGTGCGCGGCGAGGGCGGGTGAGCCAGGATAGGTTGCGAATCCGCCGTCCGGATTCAGCGCGGAGATTGCACCGAGGTAGGCCGACAGCTCCGGAAAGGCATCGCGCCGCTCCCAGAGCCGCTCGATCCCGTGCCGGAACTCTGCGGTCTTGAGCGCCTGCTCGGCGCGGAGGTCGTACCGACCGGCGCCGGCGTGCGATTCAACGTAGACCAGCGGTTTGGGTTTGGCCAGGAGTGCTTCGAGCAAGAGGGTGAGAACCGCATGCTTGAAGACGTCAGCGTGATTGCCGGCGTGGAAGCCGTGAAGGTAGCTTAACAGGCCGGTGCTCCTCTCGGATTCATTGTCTTCGATGCGGCGGGCGCAATCGAAGCAGCGTCCGGCATGCGCCGAGCAACACGACCACGCCGCGCCGATGAGCCGCCTCGCGGGTGCGTCTACCCGCAAGGCGGATTTTCGCGCGCGATTAGACCCTGCGCGCGTCCATCATGCGTTCGATGATGGGCTGGAGGACGACCTCCATCGCCATCCCCATCTTGCCTCCCGGCACGACCATGGTGTTGCGCCGCGACATGAAGGAGTCGTGGATCATCGACAAGAGATACGGGAAATCGATCTGGAGACGCTCGGGGTCCTTGAATCGGATGATGACGAAGCTCTCGTCCGGTGTCGGGATGTCGCGGGCAATGAAGGGGTTGGAGGTGTCGACCGTCGCCACACGCTGGAAGTTGATGTCCGTAAGCGAGAACTGCGGCGTGACGTGGCGGATGTAGTCCGGCATGCGGCGCATGATGGTGTCGACGATCGCCTCGGCCGAATAGCCGCGCTCGGCATTGTCGCGGAAGATCTTCTGGATCCACTCCAGGTTGATGATCGGGACCACGCCGACGCCGAGATCGACATGCTGAGCGACATTGTCCTCCTCGGTCACCACGAGTCCGTGTAGACCCTCGTAGAAGAGCACGTCCGTGCCCTCGGGAAGATCTTCCCACGGGGTGAACTGGCCGGCCTTCAGCTGCGTGCCCAGGCGTGCGTTGTGGTGATCGGCCTCCGAGTCGCTGTGGATGTAGTAGCGCTGCTTGCCGGTGCCGCTCTCGCCGTAATTGCGAAAGAGCTCCTCGAGGAGGTCGAACCGATTGGCCTCGGGACCGAAATGGCTGAGGTTGCGGTGGGTCTCGGCCGCACGCGCCATCTCGGCCTTCATCTCGACGCGGTCGTAGCGGTGGAAACTGTCGCCCTCGATTACGGCGGCCTTGATGCCGTCGCGATAAAAGATGTGCTCGAAGGCGCGTTTGACGGTCGTCGTACCGGCACCCGAGGAACCGGTTACCGCAACGATCGGATGCTTCTTGGACATTGTCTTCTCCTCGTTCTCTTGAGCTGAGTGCCTCGTCGCGGCCGGCTTTGATCGGGCTGCGTTCGGGTTTACGATCAGTCCGGGGATCGAGCCCGGAATCGGAATGGATGCGCGCGGGCCGGTCGATCGCGTTCCGCGGCTCGCGATCGGCAACCTGCCGAAATGCGCGAAACGATACGCTAATATACCATGATCAATCCGCACGACAGCGATTGCGGAAATGCGCCTCGGAGGGAAGGGGATGAATGGACTTATCGGGCGTTTCGGCGTGCCGGATGGACTGACCGGGAATCCCGAGTTTCAATCGGCCTTGGTGCGGATTACCGCCTGTCTGTTGGGCGCGCTTTACATCGCCGTCGGCGCCCTGACGCACTACTACCGGGTCGACGTTCCCTACTACCTCACGCTCTTCGGCATCTATCTGGTCTCGAACCTCGGGTTTCTGGTCAGTATCGCCCTGCGCCCCGAGTGGCCGGCGCGGGTCTATCTCGGGATCTGTCTGGACGTCGTCGCCATCAGCCTGGCGATCTTCATCACCCGCGAGGCGATCAGCCCCTTTTACCTGCTCTATATCCTGGTCTTCATCTCCGCCGGAACGCGATTCGGCAAGCAGCATCTCGTGGTGGCCTCGCTGGCCGCCGTCTTCGGCTACAACGTCGTTCTGATCGCGCTCGACGAATGGCGTCTCCACACCTTCGAGGCGACCTTTTTCCTGGCGCTCCTGGTGCTGTTGCCCTTGTATCAATACTCCTTGCTGCGCAAGGTCCAGGATGCGCGCGCCGAGGCCGAGCGGGCCAATCAAGCGAGAGGCGATTTTCTGGCCTTCATGACGCACGAGCTGCGCACCCCGCTGACCGGCGTCGTCGGGATGACCGAACTCTTGCGCGGGACCCGATTGGATGACGAGCAGCGCGATTATGTCCAGGCCATCGCCAACTCGGCGGATATCCTCGGTGCGCTGATCGGCGACATCCTGGATCTATCGAAGATCGATGCGCGTCGGATCGTCCTCGAGCGTATCCCCTTCGATCCGCGCGCTCTGGTGCGCGACGTTTCCGATGCACTCGCGATGCGCGCGCATTCCGCCGGACTCGAGCTCATCGCCGATGTCGATCCGGACGTCCCCCGTGGGTTGATCGGCGACCCGCTGCGATTGCGTCAGATCATCTTCAACCTGATGGGGAATGCCGTGAAGTTCACGCCGACGGGCGAGGTCCGGGTACACCTGAGCGTTCGGCCGACCGAGGCCGATCAGAGCGGCCCGCACCTGCTCTTCGAGGTCGTCGACACCGGGATCGGCATCCCGCCGGAGAAGCTCCCGCGACTCTTCGAGCGCTTCCGCCAGGCCGACGAGTCGACCACGCGTCGCTTCGGCGGAACCGGTCTCGGCACGACCATCTCGCGCGAGCTGGCCCTCTTGATGGGCGGGGAGATCGGCGTCGAGAGCGAGGAGGGGCGCGGGAGCCGCTTCTGGATCCGTCTGCCCTTGATCGAGGATCTCGCGGCGGAGCCGAGCGCGCCGGGCGATCGGCTCCGCGGCTTGCGGATCCTGATTCTGGAGCCGAACGCCGCCTATCGCGCGTTGGCTTCTGCCGCCCTAGGTCGCGAGGGCGCGGTCTGCGAGGCGACCGCCGAGCCTGGCGATGTCGGCTCGGCGCAGATCCGGGGGCAGCGGTTCGATCTCCTCGTTATCGCCGACCATCCGCAGGGTCGGGATCTGAATGCGGCTCGGACGGAGGTTAAGACGGCCCTCGGCGAGTCGGTGCCCTGTCTCTTTCTGGTTTACCCCGGACGACGCCCCGCGCTCGAGGAGACGACGGATGTCTGTCTGACGAAGCCCTATCTGTCTGAGGATCTGATCGCTGCGGCCGAGTCGCTTTTGGGGCGCGCCGACGTCGCGACGGATGGAGCGCTGCGAGCCGCGGTGTCTTCGCCGTCATTCGGTTTGGAGCCGATTGCCGATGCGGCGCGGATGCGTGTCCTGGTCGCCGAGGACAACGAGATCGCAGCCAAGGTGATCACGCGCTTTTTGGCCAAGATGGGTTTCGAGCTCACCCGCGTGGCCGACGGGGAGGCGGCCTTGACCGAAGCGCTGAGCGGCGACTACGGGATCACGATTGTGGATCTACGGATGCCCAAGCTGGACGGGATCGGTTTCGCCCGGCGCTACCGCGAGCAAGCGCCGGATCGACCGATCCCGATCGTCGCCTTGACTGCTAACGCCTCCGAGGACGTCAAGCGCGATTGCTTATCGGCGGGGATGGATGACCTTCTGTCCAAACCGGTCAAGCCTGCAGAGCTGCGGAGGGTGCTTGAAGAAGCGCTCCGGGAGCTTCCGGCCACCAGCCTCCAGCCACCGGCCGATCGATTTGAAGGCGCCGACGCCGGTCATCGATCCTGACGCTGGACGCCGGTTCCTCAGCCCACCGCCGGTGCCGCCGCGCCGCCCGAGGATGTCGGAGCGGGGACGGCCTTGGCCGCTCGCACGGTCGCGCGCCGTTTGACGCGCTTGTCGATCACGTTTTTGAGCGCGATCAAGAGGCCGAGCCCGATGAAGGCGCCGGGCGGGAGGATCGCGATGAGCGCGCCTTGGAATCCTTCACCCAGGTTGACACTGAGGCCGGTCGCGGCTTCCCCGAGCAGCAGGTTGGCCTGGTAGAAGAGTGTGCCTTGGCCGACGAATTCGCGCATCCCTCCCAGGGTGACCAGCACCAGCGTAAAACCGAGCCCCATGGCGATCGCATCGAGGAGTGCGCGGTCGACGCGATTCTTGGAGGCGAACGCCTCGGCCCGGCCGATGATGGCGCAGTTGGTCACGATCAGCGGGATGAAGAGCCCCAGCACCAGGTAGAGCTCGTAGAAATAGGCTTGGATGCTCAACTCGACCGCCGTGACGAAGGCTGCGATCACCAGTACGAAGACGGGCAAGCGGACCTCGGGACGCACCAGATCGCGGATCAGCGAGACAGTCACGTTGGAGAGGATGAGCACGGCCGTCGTGGCCAGGCCCATACCCAGGCCGTTCGTCGCGCTGGTGGTGGTCGCGAGCAGAGGGCAGAGACCCAGCAGCGCGACGAGGGCTTGGTTGTTGTTCCAGAAGCCGTCGCCGATGATGCTGCCGTAGGGTTGGGGTGCCGCCATCAGCCCGCTCCCTTCGCCGCGGTTGTCACGCCTTCGACGGGCTCGAAGAGCGCGTCGCCCTGCTGTTGGACGTAGATGAGCGTGTTCTTCACCGCCTGGACGATGGCGCGCGGCGTGATGGTTGCACCGGTGAACTGATCGAACTCGCCGCCGTCGCGCTTCACCGCCCAGCCCTCGGGCGTCGGGTTGGAGAGCGACTTGCCGTCGAAGCTCAACACCCAGTCGGATTTGCGCTCCTCGATCTTGTCGCCCAGGCCGGGGGTTTCGTGATGGTAGAGCACCCGTACCCCGCCGACGCTGCCGTCGCGCAGGACGGAGACCAAGAGTTGAATCGGACCGGCATAACCGTCCGGGACGACCGGGTCGAGGATCACTGCGGTGGGTTCGCCTGCTTTACGCACGCGATAAACGCGTGTGTTCTCGGCGCCGAGAAGATCGCGCGCACTGACCTGGATCAGATCCTCGAGCGGCTCGTTGTCGAATTGTCCGTCCGGGATGATGGATTCGAGCTTGCTCTGCATCGCGATCCGCTGGTTCTCGGCGATGCGCCCGTCCATCAGGTGATGGGTGACGGCCACGAGTGCGACGCCGGTGACGGAGAAGGCGCTCAGCACGACGGCGGCCAGAATGATCGGTGCTTTCTTCATGGGTTTGCTCGGTTTCCGGTGTGCCCGAAGACCCTGGGCTGGGTGTAGTGGTCGATCGTCGGGGCGGCGATGTTCATCAACAAGACCGCGAAGGCGACGGCATCCGGATAGCCGCCCCAGGTGCGGATGACGTACACCAGCAACCCGATCGACGCGCCGAAGATGAGCTGCCCGGTCTTGGTCGTACAGGCGCTCACCGGATCAGTCGCGATGAAAAAGGCCCCTAAGATGGCCGCTCCGCTGAACAGATGGAAGGCCGGGAAAGGGTGGGTCGTCGGATCGAGCAGCCAGAATGCACCTGCCGCGGCGGCCAGCGCCGCCAGCATGGAGACCGGGATGTGCCACGTGATAATGCGCCGCCACAGGAGGTAAACCCCGCCGAGCAGGAACCCGTTCGCTACCCATTCCCAGCCGCGTCCGCCGAAGTCGCCCCACAGCGGACTGAGTCGAATCTCGGCGATGGGCATTCCTTGATCGAGCTTGCCGCGCATCTCGTCGAGCGGTGTCGCGGCGGAGATGGCGTCCCACTCGACACCGCTCGGCAAGGCGCCGCCGAAGATGAGTTGCAGCGACTCCGTGAAGGAGACCGCGTGCTCGGCCAACATGTCAGGCGCCAGCCAGGTGGTCATGGCGACCGGGTAGGACACGAGCAGAAAGACGTAAGCGGCCATCGCCGGGTTGAAGGGGTTGTAGCCGATGCCTCCGTACAGCTGCTTGACCAGGACGATGGCGAAGAGCATGCCGAGCAGGGTCATCCACCAGGGCAAGGTCGGCGGGACCGAGATGGCGAAGAGCACGGCCGTGACGACGGCGCTGTAGTCGCCGATCGCCGGAGCGATCGGGCGTCGGCGCACCCGCATGACCGCCGCCTCGGCGGCCACGGCCACCGTCACGGCAAGCGCGATGTTGATGAGCACGCCCCAGCCGAAGAACCAGA
Organism: Thiocapsa sp.; assembly: GCF_035467215.1. Lineage (GTDB taxonomy): Bacteria > Pseudomonadota > Gammaproteobacteria > Chromatiales > Chromatiaceae > Thiocapsa. The sequence continues at coordinate 14,207 of NZ_DATITZ010000141.1, forward strand.
CCATCGCCGCCACGCCCGGTACCAGCGCGAGCAGGACCTCCTGCATCACCCGGTCGACGCGGTTCGGCCGTGACCCGTGGGGCGAGGAGACGAGCGTCGCGCTCATGCCTGTCCCTGCCGCGCTGTTCCGGGCGTGGTCTTGCGGCTGGTGTACCGGCGTGTCTCAGGCGTCATCGGTTTCCTCCGCCTTGGCGGCTGCGGCCTTCTTGGCCGCCGCGCGTTGCTTGGCCGCCTCGATCGCGGCCTTCTTCGCGTCCTGATCGGTTTGGCTCTTGCCGGGGCTCGCTTCGAGCGATTCCTTTTTCTGGCGCAGCCGGGCCTTGCGCTCGCGCTCCTGGCGTTCGATCCGAGCCTGCTTGGCCTCGTGACGCGCGCGCGCTAGCTCCGCCTTGCGCTTCTCCTCTTCGCGTGCCCAGACCTCGTTCTTGGCATATCGGTAGTATTGAACGAGCGGGATGTGGCTCGGACAGACCTGTGCGCAGCATCCGCACTCGATGCAGTCGAAAAGGTTGTAGTCCTGGACCCGGTCGAGATCCTTCGCGCGCGCATGCCAATAGAGCTGCTGCGGCAGGAGCTTGGCCGGGCAGACCTCGGCACAGCGCCCGCAGCGGATACAGGCGAGCGCGGACCCCGGGTCGGGCGCCTCCGCCTCGGTCAAGGCCAGCACGCAGTTGGCCGGCTTGGTGACCGGGATCTCGGGATGCGCGATCTCGAAGCCCATCATGGGTCCGCCGCAGACGAGCTTGCGCGGTCGCTCGCGATAGCCGCCACAATGCGCGATCAGGTCCGACACGGGCGTGCCGATGCGTACCTCGAGGTTGCGCGGCTCGGCGATCGCCCGTCCGGTGACGGTGACGATACGCGAGATCAGCGGGCGCCCCTCCAGAACCGCGTCGGCCACCGCAGCCGCAGACCCGACGTTCTGGCAGACGATGCCGATCCGCGCCGGAATGGCGTGCGTCGGGACCTCTTCGCCGGTCAGGATGCGGATCAACTGCTTCTCCCCGCCGCTCGGGTAGAGGGTCGGGACGGAGCGGATCTCGGTGTAGCCGCGCATGTCCGTCTCGGCGAGGGCGAAGCGCATGGCCTCGATTGCCTCGGGCTTGTTGTCCTCGATCCCGATCAGGATCCGCGGATCGCCGAGCAGGTGATGCATGATCCGCACACCCGCGAGGATGTCGCCGGCGCGCTCGCGCATCAGCAGATCGTCGCAGGTAATGTAGGGCTCGCACTCGGCCCCGTTGATGATCAGTGTGCGGATGCGTTGATCCGGGCCAGGGTTG
>NZ_DATITZ010000142.1:0-3181 GCF_035467215.1 Thiocapsa sp.
CGCGATCGTTAATGACCGCAAGCGGTGCGTTGCGAAAGCTCATCAGCGATCGATCTCCCCGAATACGACATCCAGCGTCCCGATGATCGCCACGACGTCGGCGAGCATGTGGCCTTGGGACATCTCGTCCAATGCGGCGAGATGCGGGAAACCCGGCGCACGGACCTTCAAACGATAGGGCTTATTGGCGCCGTCCGACACGATATAACAGCCGAACTCGCCCTTGGGTGCCTCGACCGCGGCATAGACCTCGCCGGGCGGCGGACAATAGCCCTCGGTAAAGAGTTTAAAATGGTGGATCAAGGCTTCCATGTCGTCCTTCATGTCGGCGCGCGACGGCGGCATCACCTTGTGATCCTCGATCGCGACCGGACCGGGATTCTCGCGCAGCCATTGCACGCACTGCTTGATGATCCGATTGGACTGGCGCATCTCCTCCATGCGGACCAGATAGCGGTCATAGCAATCGCCGTTGACCCCGATCGGGATGTCGAACTCCACCTTGTCGTAGGCGGCATAAGGCTGCTTCTTGCGCAGATCCCATTCGACACCGGATCCACGCAGCATCGGACCCGTAAAGCCCAATTGAAGCGCGCGCTCGGGCGAGACGACACCGATGCCGACGGTGCGCTGCTTCCAGATCCGATTATCCGTCAGCAGGGTCTCGTATTCGTCGACATGACTCGGAAAGCGATCGGCAAAATCCTCGATGAAGTCGAGCAGCGAACCCTGACGCGGTCCGTTGCGTTTTGCGATGGTCTTGGCGCTGTGCCATTTGGAGCTTCCCGAGTACTGCGGCATCCGTTCGGGCAGATCACGGTAGACACCGCCGGGGCGATAGTAGGTCGCGTGCATCCGCGCACCCGAGACGGCCTCGTAACAGTCGAGCAGGTCTTCGCGCTCGCGGAAGCAATAGAGGAAAACCGTCATGGCCCCGATATCCAACCCATGCGCGGCGAGCCACATCAGATGGTTCAGGATGCGGGTGATCTCGTCGAACATGGTGCGGATGTACTGAGCGCGTTCCGGGGCCTCGACCCCGAGCAGCTTCTCGATCGCCCGCACATAGCCATGCTCGTTGCACATCATGGACACATAATCGAGCCGGTCCATGTAGCCGATGCTCTGGTTGAACGGCTTGGACTCGGCGAGCTTCTCGGTCGCACGATGCAGCAGACCGATGTGCGGATCGGCCCGCTCGATCACCTCGCCGTCCATCTCAAGCACCAGGCGCAGGACGCCGTGGGCCGACGGATGCTGAGGTCCGAAGTTCAGGGTGTAGTTGCGAATCTCAGGCATCGGCGGACTCCGAGCTTGCACCGGTCTTTACGTATCGGCTGTCGGCTCGAATGACGCGCGGCACCAGGACACGCGGCGGAATCGAAACCGGCTCGTAAATGACGCGGCCCTGCTCCGGGTCATAGCGCATCTCGACGTGACCGGAGAGCGGAAAGTCCTTTCGGAAGGGATGCCCGACGAAACCATAGTCGGTGAGGATCCGGCGAAGATCCGGATGGCCCCGAAAGAGGATCCCGAACAGGTCGAATGCCTCGCGCTCGAACCAATTGGCAGATGCCCACACCGGAACGACCGAGTCGACCATCGGCTGACTGCTCCCTGCGTAGACCCGCAGGCGAACGCGCCGATTGTGGACCAGCGACAGGAGATGATAGACGACGGCGAACCGCTTGGGGTCATCGACGGCCAGCTCCTGATCGCGGTCGACACCGCGGCCGAAACCCGTCGTGGATGCCTCTTCGGTCGTCCACTCGGACTTGCCGTACGCGGCATAGTCGACGCCGCAGAGGTCGATCAGCTGCTCGAATCGCAATTGCGGATGATCACGAAGGACCCAGGCCACGTCGGTCAAACGCTCCGACGGCACGATCAAGGTGACCTCGCCGAGCTCCGTGACGGTCTCGCACCCCTGGCCGGCCAGCGCCTCGCCGAGTGCATCGACGAGCGCGGTCAGCCTGACGGGGTTGGACAGGATGTCTTTTGCCATTGGAATTGGATACGACTCAGCGAGCGATGGTATTGGTACGGCGAATCTTGTTCTGCAACTGCAGGATGCCGTAAAGCAGGGCTTCGGCAGTCGGCGGGCATCCCGGAACGTAAATATCGACCGGGACAATCCGATCACAACCCCGCACCACCGCATAAGAGTAGTGGTAATAACCGCCGCCGTTCGCGCACGACCCCATCGAGATCACCCAGCGCGGCTCGGCCATCTGGTCATAGACCTTGCGCAGCGCGGGGGCCATCTTGTTGACCAGGGTACCCGCGACGATCATGACGTCGGATTGGCGGGGGCTCGGCCGAAAGACGATCCCGAAGCGATCCAGGTCATAGCGTGCGGCGCCCGCGTGCATCATCTCGATCGCGCAGCAGGCCAAGCCGAAGGTCATGGGCCACAATGAACCCGTCCGTGCCCAGTTGATGAGCTTGTCGGCCGTGGTCGTGACGACGCCTTCTTCGAGGATGCCCTCTATTCCCATTCCAGCGCCCCCTTCTTCCACTCGTAGATGAAGCCGACCACCAGGATCCCCAGGAAGACGAACATGGCCCAAAAGCCGTACATGCCGAGTTCTTCGAGCACCACCGCCCAGGGAAAGAGGAAGGCGATCTCCAGATCGAAGACGATGAAGAGGATCGCCACCAGGTAGTAGCGCACGTCGAACTTTAAACGCGCACTCTCGAAGGCCGCAAACCCACATTCATAGGGGGAGTCTTTCTCCGCGTCCGGGCGGCGAGGTCCTAAAAAGTAACCCAACACGAGCGGGCCGACGCCAACCAAGATCCCGACGATGATAAAGATCAGGATCGGCAGATAATTGTCGAGCATCAGTCCTCCCGAATTTACTTATTCTCTGACGTCGAGCCGGACGAAGAGTCTAGTGCAGCGGTTACGGCAGTGTCAACCCGAGGATAAATTCAAATCATTAAGTTTTTCAAACCTTTGTGCGCGCATTTGCGCAAAAAAAACGGCATGTCGCGAGAGCGGCATGCCGTTTGCTTTTACTGCGGATGGTGCCGACGGCCAGACTCGAACTGGCACGGCTTACGCCACTACCCCCTCAAGATAGCGTGTCTACCAATTTCACCACGTCGGCCTTGCCTGCAGGACGCCCCGGCCAGAATGCAACCGGCACGATCCTGTACTGCCTTACTTCGGAACTTC
>NZ_DATITZ010000143.1:0-10804 GCF_035467215.1 Thiocapsa sp.
GGGGAGCTCCAGGTTCTCGGCACGCAGTGCCGACTCGAGATCGGCCACCGTCAAGCCGCGCGCGGCCAGCTCGTTGCGGTCGAGCCAGACGCGCATCGCGTAGACCTGACTGCCGCCGACCTGGATGCGGGCGACACCGTCGATGACCGAGAACCGATCGACGAGATACCGTCTGGCGTAGTCGGTCAGCTCCGGGACGCTCATGCGATCGCTGACCAGGTTCAGCCACATGATCACGTCTTCGTTGCTGTCGACCTTCTGTATTTCCGGCGGATCGGCCTCGGTCGGGAGTTGATCAAGCACGGCCGAGACACGGTCACGGATGTCGTTGGCCGCACCGTCGATGTCGCGATCGATGTTGAACTCGATGGTGATGGCCGAGCGTCCGTCCTCGCTGACGGATTCGACCGTGCGGATGCCCTCCACACCCGCGATGCGGTCCTCGATCAGCTGGGTGATCCGCGTCTCGACGACGTTGGCCGCGGCACCCGGATAGACGGTCTCGATCGAGACGACCGGCGGGTCGATGTCCGGATACTCGCGCAGCGCAAGCCGATCGAAGGCAACCAGACCGAAGGCGACCAGCAGGAGCGAGAGGACGGTAGCAAGAACCGGGCGAGTGACCGAGATGTCGGACAGGATCATGGGGTCGGGTTCCTCGCTGCCTGCGGATCGACCGAGGCCTCATCCCTGCTCGCGATCTCGATAGGCTGTCCCGGCCGAGCCTTTAGATGGCCGTCCTCGATGACGCGATCGCCTTCCGCGAGCCCTTCGCGCACCTCGACCAGACCCGGCTTGCGTGCGCCGATCCTGACTTGACGCCGCTCCGAGGTTAGACCCTCCTCGCCCTCGACGACGAGTTGAACGAAGTGATCCTGACCTTGGTGCAGAATCGCGGCCTCGGGTACGACCAGAGCGTCGCGCGGGTCCACCAAGAGCTCGACCCGCATCAGCAGGCCGGGTTTGAGCGTGCGCTCCGGGTTGGGGATGAGTGCGCGGACCTGAATGGAGCGGGTGACCGGGTCGACCCGACTGTCGACACCCCGCACCACACCCTCGAAAGTACGATCGCCGTAGGCTGCGGCGCGTGCCTCGATTCTCAGCCCCGGCGCAAGCGCGTTCATGAAGACGCTCGGGACCGTGAAATCCAGCTTCATGAAGCTGTCGTCGTCAAGTGTGGTGATCGTATCGGCCGGCTCGACCAGGGTCCCGCGGCTGACGTTGCGCAGACCCAGTACGCCGTCGAACGGCGCCTTGATGAGCCGGTCGGACAGGCGCGACTCGATGGCCACCAAGACGGCGCGGGCCGTGTCGAGGTCACGCTTGCGCTCGTCGAGAAGCGACTCGGATGCAGCACCTTGTGCGACCAGTGCCTTTACCCGCTCGTATTGCCGATCCGCCTCGCCGACCCGCACCTGTGCCTCGTCGAGCAATGCGTGCTGCTCGACGCTGGTGAGCTCGACCAGGATGTCGCCCTCCTTGACCCGCTGGCCGTCGTCGAAATGAATCGCCGAGATGGTCTCGGTGACGTTTGCGGTGATGTTGACCGATTCGTTCGCGTTCAGTGTCCCGAGGGCTTCGACCCGTTCGGCCCATGGCATTGACCTGACCTCCGCGACCTTGACGGCGACGGCCGAGGCGGAGCTCGGCGCCGTCAAGGTCGCGGCTATGACGAGTGGGACGGACATCAACCAACGGGTAAAGGGTTGTAATGAGGACATGCATCGAATCCATGTTGTCGGGCAGACGTGCCCTCGGCGGCTCCATGCACCCATTCCGGCGCGCCGTGCGGCGATTCGCCCGGGATCCGGCGTGACGGGCATGCAACGTGGCCACGGAGAGACGACGAACCCTGAAGCGTGGGGTGTCTGCTCGGCACTCGAGCCGAGGGCGCCGGGATCTCAACCGGTTGCGGCTTTGGCCTGGCCTTTCATCTTATTGACGATCGCGTAAACACCGACATGTCGATTGGGGCTCAGGTGCTCTTGGAGCCGGAGCGCCTCGAACAGTTCCTCGACATCCAGTGCCTCGATCTCCTCGGGCCGTTTTCCGGAGAAGAGCCCGACCAGCAGGGCGACGACGCCCTTGATGATCGCGGTGTCGCAATCGCCACTGAAGGCGAGATGGCCGGGTTGGTCCGGCATCGGATGCGCTGCGGTGTGAACCAGACTCATGCACTCGATGACACGGTTACCGTCGGTCTTGTCCTCGATCGACATCGGGGGCATGCGCTCGCCGATCTCGACCAGGTATTGATAGCGCTCGTCCCAATCGCCGAGAAGCTCGAAGTTCTCGAGGATCTCGGTCATTTCGTCGTTGAGCATGGGTGCGGATCATTCCAGGTTGAGACTGAAGGGTTCAAAAGGGGGCTCCGAACGAGACAGGCTGCTCGACATCGACCCTCCGAAACGCATCGGCCCCAGGCTGCCGCCGGTGCGTTGATCTCGCGATCCTCGAGATTCTGAATCGCGTCGACGCCGCGTCAGTGGGAAGATCGCCGATCCAAGACAACGCGAAGGCATCCCGTGTCGTCCCGGACGCGATTCAGACGCTGAAGGACTCCCCGCAGCCGCAGGTGTCCTTGACCTTGGGGTTGCGGAACTCGAAGCCTTGGTTGAGCAGGCTGGAACGTACGAAATCGATCTCCATCCCGTCGATGCGGCCGAGGCTATCTTCGTCGACGATGACCTTCACGCCGTGGCTTTCGAAGACCTGGTCGGTCGGATCCACAGCGTCCGCGTAATCGACATCGTAGGCGAAGCCGGTACAGCCGCTCTTGCGCGTACCGACCCGGAGTCCAAGTCCGTGTCCACGCTTGCTGAGCATGCCGGCGACATGATTGGCGGCGGCTTCGGTGAGTATGACTGCCATTGGGTTAACCCTTCGCTCGTTGACGACTCTCAGCGCTTAAAACTGAGCCCTTCGGGCCGTTTTTCAAGCCCGCACACTGCGGAAACCGACATCGCCCGGGCGGCCCCGACACGATCACCGAAGGTTGATGTTTCTGCAGACGCGGATCAGTGGCGGTGCTCTGCGGTATCCATGCTCGCCGCAGCGGCCATATCCAGCAGCCCCCGCATGAGCGCGGCCCGGTCGCCCGTCGGAAGTGTTTCGATCAGGGCCTGTTTGTCCTCGGGACTCAGCGGGAGATGTGCGCACAACAGGTTGGTCAGGTCCTTGTCGGCCATCTGCTCGACGTCCTCCCAGGGGACCTCGACGCCGCGCAGTGCACAGTAGGCCTTCAGCGAGGTCAAGAATCCCTTGCGATCCGCGATCGGGGAGTCGCTCTCCTGGAAGTCCGCCGCGAAGCGCTCCCAGTCCGCGCGGACCCGCCGATAACCGTGCTCCTCGGCGATCTCGCTGATCACCTGAAAGCGGCACACGCCGGTGAGGACCAGGACGATTCGGCCGTCTGTCGTCTCGCTGTAGGAGGTGATTCGACCGGCGCAGCCGATGCGGTGAATCTCCGGGACCTCATCGGTCATCGTCTCGCTGGTCGGCTGAATCATGCCGATCAAGTGATTCGATCCCAACGCATCGGCTACCATCTTAATGTAGCGCGGCTCGAAGATGTTGAGCGGTAACTGGACTCCCGGCATCACGACTGCGCCGGGCAGGGGGAAAATCGGGAGCTCGGCGGGCAGGTCGGAGAATTTCGGAAAGAACGGGGTGCGGGTCATCGGCTGCTCCAGCGCCCGAACCCGCGAGAGGTCCCGGCGATGCGGTTGAACGTTTGCACTATCTTCGGGGTAGATGGGGTGTCCGCAGCGCATCCCTAGCGTTCGTTGCGGATTAACCCAAGGCATTCGCCATTCTTTCGTCGCCACGCTGGAAATCCGGCGACCTGGACGCACCATTGCGAGCGAGCCGGCGAGCGATGATCAACGCTGGAGAGCCATCGCACGACGGTGCGCGGCACTTCCACGATCTCCCGAGCTCGGCGGTGAGGCGGCGTAGGATTCGGTTGTCTCCGAGCCCCGTCGAGTCGCCGCTTCGGCTGCACGTGTCCATGGAACCCGATCCGTCAACAACCGAGAGCGAGACTCACATGCCCCTTCAACCCGCAAGGATCCACCAGGACGATGCCGTGCGAGCGGATCTGTCGGGCGACTTCCGGCGCGTCCGCGCCTTGACCGAGCAGCTATGCAAGCCGCTTGCGACCGAAGACTACATGCTCCAGACCCGGATCGAGACGAGTCCGCCGAAGTGGCATCTGGCCCATGTCTCCTGGTTCTACGAGACCTTCTTGATGCGGCCCTTCCTACCCGGCTACCGGGTCTTCCACCCGCGCTTCGAGTACCTCTTCAATAGCTATTACGAGCAGACCGGAACGGGCTTCTGGCCCCGTCCCGAGCGAGGTCTCCTGTCCAGGCCGACGGTCGCGGAGGTCTACGACTATCGTCATCATGTCGACGAGGCGATGCTCCGGCTCATCGAGGACTGTCCATCGGCCCACTGGCCGACCGTCGCCCGACGTCTGAGTATCGGCCTGCATCATGAGCAGCAGCATCAAGAGCTCCTGGTCACCGACATCAAGGGTAATTTTGCCTACAACCCCTTGCGGCCCACCTACCGCGATGACTTGTCGCACGCCCCGCCGAGTGATCCGGATCCGCTGCGCTGGGTCGGTTTCGAGGGCGGGCTGGTCGAGATCGGCGCCGACTCGCAGGGGTTTGCCTACGACAACGAAGGTCCCCGCCATCGGGTCTTTCTCGCACCCTTTTCCCTCGCCGATCGACCCGTGACCAACGGCGAATTCCGGCAATTCATCGACGACGGCGGCTACCGTGATCCGGCCCTTTGGTTGTCCGATGGTTGGGCGACCGTCCGCAAGGAGGGCTGGCAGGCCCCGCTCTATTGGGAGGAGGTCGACGGGGAATGGCAAATCATGACGCTCGGCGGGATGCGCCCGCTGAATCCGGCCGAGCCGGTCTGTCACGTCAGCTATTACGAGGCCGATGCCTTCGCGACCTGGGCCGGTAAGCGGCTCCCGACCGAGGCCGAGTGGGAGCATGCCGCGAAGGGTGTCGACATCACGGGCAATTTCGTCGGCGAGGGATACCTCCATCCGCGTCCTGCCCCGCACGGCACAGCGGGTCGGGTGGGCGGGCTCAAACAGCTTTTCGGCGATGTTTGGGAGTGGACGGCGTCCGCCTATCTGCCCTATCCGGGTTATCGCGCGGCGCCGGGTGCGCTGGGCGAATACAACGGCAAGTTCATGTGCAATCAAATGGTGCTTCGGGGCGGCTCCTGTGCCAGCTCGCAGGACCACGTACGGGCGACCTATCGCAACTTCTTCTATCCCCAAGAGCGCTGGCAGTTCAAGGGATTTCGACTCGCGGAGACGACACCATGACCCAATTCAGCGCCTTGCAACGCTCCGAGACGGAGCTGTTTACGCCGGAAACAAAGGACCGAGAAACCCCAAGCGCACGCCGCCCGCTGCAGACCCCGGGGACGATCCGGTTCTTCGATTACCGTCCGACCCCGGCGGACGTGCGCGCCGAGGTCTTGGAAGGGCTGGGACGACCGGCTAAGCGTCTGTCGCCCAAACTCTTCTACGACCAGCGCGGCTCGCAGCTCTTCGATGCCATCACCGAGCTGCCCGAGTATTACCCGACGCGGACCGAGATCGGGATCTTGCGCGAGTACGGATCCGAGATGGCCGACCTGCTCGGCCGGGACAATGTCCTGATCGAGCTCGGGAGCGGCAGCAGTCTCAAGATCCAAACCCTGCTCGCCGCGCTGCAGCCGAGCGTCTACATGCCCGTGGATATCTCCAAAGAGCACCTGTTGGCGTCTGCCCATGCCCTCGCCGAGCGTTTCCCGGGTCTGTCGATCCGCGCCGCCTGCGCGGATTACTCGGCCCCTTTCAAACTCCCCATGGAGCCGGACTGGACCGACCTGGCCGCCTTCTTTCCGGGTTCGAGCATCGGGAACTTCGACCCCGACGACGCGCGTCTCTTGCTCGGTCGGGTGGCGGACCTGCTCGGCACCGGCGGACGGCTTCTGATCGGTGTCGACTTACCCAAGGATCCGGCGATCCTCAATGCGGCCTACGACGATGCCCAAGGCGTGACCGCGGCCTTCAATCTCAATCTGCTGACGCGCATCAATCGCGAGCTGGAGGGTAACTTCGATTTGGATGCCTTCACGCATCGAGCCTTCTTCGATACCGACTTGAGTCGCGTGGAGATGCACCTGGTGAGCCGGGTTGAACAGCGCGTGGAGGTTGCGGGAAGCACCTTCGATTTTCGTGCCGGCGAGACGATTCATACCGAGAATTCGTACAAGTACGGGATCGACCCCTTCCATCGACTCGCCGGTGACGCCGGCTTCGTCGCCGAGCAGTTCTGGACGGATAAGCAGGGGCTCTTCAGTGTGCACTGTCTGCGAGTCCTGGGCGAACACGCGGCGTCTTGATCGCGTGCCGCGAAATGCGGTGCCGCGAGTTCCCGGTGTGACTCACCGCGGATTTGACGGAACAGCCGGCGGTGCGGCGGGCGGGATTGTGGACGCGACCTGTTCTCTGCGTGATGGGTGGATGTCACTGCGTCGACCTGCCTCGATGCGGTCGACGGAGGGTCGGTGCCCGACGTCGCCGCGACGTCAGCCCATGAAGAACAGCTCGGCGCGGTGCCCGCGCCGAGCTGTTCTTCATGGGTCAAGGGTCATTGCGAGCCGGGTCGCGTGTGTCTGGGTGCACTCGCACGCTCGATGCTGGCCGCAACCGCGCTGATGTAGGTGAGCGTGACGCTGTCCCCGGCGCTCACTTCCTCAAGCAGCGCTTGATCCCGTACGTTGACGGTGACTGTGTTCTCGGGGCCTCGGACCGTGACCTTGGACTCGGCGGTATTGACCGTCTCGACGATGCCGACAAGGGTGATGGTTTCTTGGATGCCGCCTGCCGGCAGGCGCCCGCCTTCACGATCGACCTCTCGTGTGGCGACCGCCCTTGGCGCGGCGGCTGCGGCATCGCCTTTCTGCAGATCGATCGCAACGGCTTCCAGGTAGTCGATCGTGAGGGTGTCGTCGATGCGGATCTCGTCGAGCCGCTGCACCTCGCTCGGGACGTGAATCACCTGAAAAATCCCGTCGGGCTGACGGATGGTCAGCATGCGGGTCTGCGGATTGACCACCACGACGGTGCCGGTGACCTCCTTCGTCACGGCACCTGCAGCGACCGGGACGCCTTCGGTCTGGGCGTGGGCGCAGGGCATGACCGGGCCGAGGATCAATGTGCCGGCCAGCGTCATAAGCGCAATTTGGTTCATGTCGAGCTCCTCTTCCTTCATTTTGATGGGATTTTGCCGGTCGCTGGCGAGTCGTTCTTGCCCGACGTCGGGCGAGGGCGAAACGAACCTAAGTCAAAAACATGCCATAGACAAGTCGGGGAAATTCGCTCGGGCAGTCGGTGGCGAGGCTGCGAGGATGTCCGACAGGATATCCACGATGCACGCAGGGCTTTTGTCGGGCGGGCTTCGGCAGGGTAGTATCCGGGTCTCGATTCGCACCCTATTCGCGACGGCCCCTATGGCGGCTGTCCGCAAAGAGTAACGCCCGATGAACGATGTTCCGAAAGATCAGGCGCTGGAGCGCGATGTCCAGCTCTTCACCGCACTGCTCGGGGAGGTGCTGCGCGAGCACAGCCGCAAACGCGTGTTGGTGATCGTCGAGCGTCTGCGCGACGGCTTCATGCAGCTGCGCGAAGGCGACGACCCCGAGCTGCGCGAGAAGTTGATGAAGCGGATCGAGGGATTGGATGCTCAGACCCTTTCGGAGGTCATCCGCGCCTTCAACATCTATTTCGGCCTGGTCAATACCGCCGAGGAGTTGAACGCCTATCTCGCCCGGATGGATCTGATCTCGGCGGGGCAACGGCTTTGGGTCGGCTCCTTCGACGACATGGCGCGGGGGCTGAAGGACGACGGGGTCAGCGCGGAAAACTTCCAGAGTCTGCTTGAGCACCTGATCTATCTTCCGGTCTTCACCGCCCATCCCACCGAGGCGAAGCGACGCACGACCTTGGAGACCTTCCGGCGGATCTTCTTGGTCGGTCAGGAGCTGCACCGCAGCAAGCTTAACGACGAGGAGCTCGAGGACCGACTCCAGGAGATCCTCACCCAGATCCAGATCCTCTGGAAGACCGACGAGGTGCGTATCCACAAGCCGCAGGTCACCGACGAGGTGCGCCAAGGGCTCTATTTCTTCCGCGAATCGCTCTTCGATGCCGTGCCTCAGGTCTATCGCTTTCTGGAGAAGGCGGTTCGCCGGGTCTACGGGGCGCAATGCGGGATCAGGGTCCCGAGCTTCATCCGGTTCGGCTCCTGGATCGGCGGGGACCGCGACGGCAACCCCTTCGTCAAGCCCGAGACCACCGAGCTTGCCGTTCGCATGCATGGCGAGCTGGTCTTGGAGCTGTATCTCGAGCGCATCCGCAAGCTGCACCGGATGCTCAGTCATGCCAGCTCCATCTGTCAGCCGTCGCCCGCCTTTATGGACAGCCTCGATTCCGACGAGGACTATTGGGTCGACACCATGGGCCAGAGCCTGCGTCGCTATGTGCACGAGCCCTATCGGCGCAAGCTTGCGATGATGGATCATCGTCTCGATGCGAACCTGCAGCGGATACGCGCACGCATGTCGGGGCGGCACGATCCGACACAACCGGCCGGGTATGCGAGCGAGCGCGACTTTCTCGCCGACCTCTATCTGATTCGCGAATCTTTGCACCACCACGGCGATGCCAACGCCGCTGCCGGCCCCCTGCAGGATCTGATCCGGCTCGCGGAGACCTTCGGCTTTCACCTGGTCCATCTCGACATCCGTCAGGAATCGATTCGCCATACGGAGGCCGTGACCGAGCTGTTCGCGCGCCAGGCCGGTGCGCCCTATTATCAGGCCTTCGACGAAGAGCAGCGCCTGATGGCCTTGGCGGAGGCCATCGCCCATCCGCACCCCTTCGTGATCGACAAGGCGACCTTGACCCCGGAGACCCGAGAGACACTGGAGGTCTTCGAGGTGATGGCGCGCATGCGCGCGGAGATCAGCGAGAGCCTGTTCGGTCAGTACGTCATCTCCATGACCCATCACGCCAGTCACGTGATGGAGGTCATGCTGTTGGCGCGGCTCGCCGGACTCGCCGGCAAGGATCGCCAGGGCTGGTTCTGCAAGATCCAGATCTCGCCCTTGTTCGAGACCATCGACGACCTGAATCGCATCGGCGAGGTGATGGGGCGGTTGTTCCGGGATCCCGCCTACGGCGCATTGCTGAAGGCATCGGGCAACCAGCAGGAGGTGATGCTGGGGTATTCGGATTCATGCAAGGACGGCGGCATCCTCGCCTCGAGCTGGCGTCTCTACGAGGCGCAGCGCCGCGTGATCCAGCTTGCCGACGATCAGGGCGTCTCCTGCCGCCTCTTCCACGGGCGCGGCGGTACGGTCGGGCGCGGCGGCGGGCCGACCCACGAGGCGATCCTCGCCCAGCCGACCGATACGGTGCATGGCCAGATCAAGCTCACCGAGCAGGGCGAGGTGCTGTCGTATCGCTATGCGAATCCTGAGACCGCACGCTACGAGCTGACCCTGGGCATCAGCGGGCTCATCAAGGCCAGTCGCTGTCTGATCGAGCCGCCGCCCGAGGACCGTAAGGACTATCTCGGCATCATGGACGAGCTCGCTCGCTACGGCGAGGAGGCGTATCGGCAACTGACGCAAGACACCGAGGGCTTCCTCGACTATTTCTATGAGTGTACGCCGCTCGACGGGATCGCCCTGCTGAACATCGGCTCGCGCCCCTCGCATCGCAAAAAGGCGGATCGCTCGTTGAAGTCCATCCGTGCCATCCCTTGGGTCTTTGGGTGGGCGCAGTCGCGCCAGACCTTGCCTGCCTGGTTCGGCATCGGCTATGCGATCGAGCGCTATCGCGGCAACGAGCTGGATCGCCTCGTGAAGCTCCAGAAGATGTATCAGGAGTGGCCCTTTTTCCGTGCACTCCTATCCAACACCCAGATGTCGCTCTTCAAGGCCGAGATGCATATCGCGCGTGCCTACGCCCGCTTGGCCGAGAATCAGGAGCGGGCGCAGGTGATCTACGGCGTCATCGAGGCCGAATATGGACGCACCCTCACACAGGTGATGAACGTCGCCGGTTTGCGCGGTCTTATGGAGGAGACCCCGGATCTTCAGCACTCCCTGGCGCGTCGCAACATCTATCTGGACCCCTTGAATCATATCCAGGTCGCTCTGCTGGAACGCTACCGTGCCGAGCAGGACGAGGCCAAGCGCGAGGAGTGGCTCGATCCGCTGCTGCGCTCGATCAATGCGATCGCGGCGGGGATGCGCAATACCGGGTGACGGGCGTTCGACCTCCGGCCGCCGAACGTCCGAGGCCGGTCGGGACCGGGACATCGAAACTGGGATATTCTGGGATAAACTGTGGCTACAGCACCGGACGCCAGCAGGGTGACGAATCGCATGGGCTCTGTCGTCGAACTTTACGAGGCACTCGCCAGCGCGCCTGACGATCGGGCGCGTGCACGTGTGATCGCGTCCGCCTTCGAGCGGTTGGAAGAGCGTTACCCGCACTTGCCGGACCTGGTAACCAATCAGCAGCTGCGGGAGACCGAGCTGCGGCTTCAAAGAGAGATCGAGCAGGTCCGTGCCGATCTCGTGGTGCGGATCGAGCAGCTCCGCGGCGAGGTCAAGACGGAGATCGAGCAGCTCCGCGGCGACGTCAAGACGGAGATCGAGCAGCTCCGCGGCGACGTCAAGACGGAGATCGAGCAGCTCCGCGGCGACGTCA
>NZ_DATITZ010000144.1:0-5328 GCF_035467215.1 Thiocapsa sp.
ACGCTTCCCGAGGATGGATTCGAGCCGTCCGACTATGGTCTGGATGCCTTGTGGCAGGCGATCGACGGGGTCTCCTCGCTGCGCCTTCAAGCCCTGCTGCGCAGCGATGCAGGGGTGCGCGACGCCTATGCCCGATCCGCCCATCCGCACATCGTCGGCTATGCGATTGCGGCGGCCGGTGTCGGTGCGATTCCCTTGGTGGATCTGGTCGGCGTGCCGGCAATCCAGGCGAAGATGCTGCAAAGCCTCGCCGCGCTCTACGGCCAGGAGTGGGATCGCCGAGCCATCCTCGAGTTTCTGGGTCTGCTCGGGACCGGCATCGGTGTGGCCTATGCCGCGCGCAGCGCCGGCCGGGCCGTGGTCAAGCTGATTCCGGTGTGGGGTCAAACGGCCGGAGCCATCTGGGGCGCGACCGCCAGCGGTGCGACGACCTATGCGCTCGGCAAGGCCGCCGGGTTCCATTTCAATCGCCGCCGCCGGGGTCTGCCCGCGGACGCCGAGGGGATGCGCCGCACCTTCGCCGAAGGGTTCGACAGCGGCGCTGCCCTGCTCAAAGACCTGGTGAAATCGGATCGGCCATGAAGAAACTCCTGAGCCGTATCGATCGCATGCGCCTCCTTGCACTTGTGCTGTGGGCGGTTCCCGTCGCGCCGCTCTTGCCGCTGGGTCTGCTCTGGCTGTGGCAGGCGGAGGCGATGCGCTACTGGCTGGTCGCGCTCGTTCTCTTCAGCGCGGCCGGGTATGGTCTGCAGGCTTGGCTGCATCGGCATGAGCGCCGGTTGCTCCTCACCGCGGAAACCGAGCCGGATCCCGATTGGCCACCTGCCGCCGACGGCGCCTGGGCGCTGGTCGAGGACCTGGCCGCGCAGACCAAACCCGAGGACTGGCCGATCGGGGAGGGCGACCGGCTCGGGGTCTTGGGCCAACAGACGCTCGAGCGTGTCGCCCGGCATTTCCATCCGGACGTCGACGAGCCCTTGTTGGAGCTGACGGTGCCGCACACCCTGCTGATCGTCGAGCGTGCATGCCGCGATCTGCGCGAGACCATTACGGACCACATCCCCTTCAGTCACCGGCTAACGGTGGGCTCGCTGATGCGCGCCTACCGCTGGAAGCCCTTTGCGGATCGCCTGCTGGGGCTGTATCGCGCCGGACAGTGGGTCGTGAATCCGGCCAATGCCTTCCTGACCGAGGCGTTGGCCCAACTCCGCGGTCGCGGCTACGCCCTGGCTCAGGATGAGCTTTATGGCTGGATCCTCAAGGAGTACGTGCGCAAGGTCGGCGCCTATGCGATCGAGCTCTACAGCGGGCGGCTGCTGCTGTCGGACGCGTCTCCCGAGGCTCGGCCCACCACGACATCCGAGCGTGATCTGCGCGCGGCGGGATCCTCGGACGAGCCGGCCGGCGAGCCTTTGCGAATCCTGGTGCTGGGCCGCTCGAACGCCGGCAAATCCAGTCTGATCAACGCCCTGTTCGGCCAACTGCGCGTGGCGACCGATCTGCTGCCCGACACCACCAAGATGCTCACGCCCTATCGGCTGGCACGCGAAGGGCTCGATCTCGCCCTGATTTACGACACGCCGGGATCCGACGCGATGGACGAGCAGACCCTGCGCACCGCGGCGGGCGACGCCGACATGATCCTCTGGGTCAGTGCCGCCGATCGTCCGGATCGTCACGCCGATCGCGAGACCCTGGACAGCTTGCGCGCCGCCTTCGCCGAGCGCTTGACCCGCCGTCCGCCGCCGGTGCTCGTCGTGCTCAGCCATATCGATCGGCTGCGCCCGGTTCGCGAATGGCTACCGCCCTATGACTTGGCCGAGCCGAAGAGCCTGAAGGCCGAAAGCATCCTGGCTGCCGTCGAGGTTGTGTCGGCCGATCTTGCAGTCCCGATCGCGAGCGTCATCCCGGTCTGTCTCGCCGGAGGGCGGGTCTACAACGTCGACGACGTCCTCTGGGCGGCCATCCTCGATCGGCTGGACGCAGCCCAAAGGTCTCGTCTGCTGCGCTGCCAAGACGCGCGCAAACGCGAGGAGAACTGGTCGTTGGTGCGCAGGCAATTGGCAAATGCGGGGCGCTTCCTGCTAGAGCTGCCCAATCGGAGCACGGGCGTGCGCAATCGACGTTAGCCTGACAGCGGCGGACTGCGCGCATCTCCAAGCGGCAAGCTGCTAGCTGATAGCGCACGCCGATCCCCGTAGGTTGGGCAAAGCGCAGCGTGCCCAACACCGCCGGCACCCGAAAAAGGAATGGCGATGTAGGCGCAAAGCCCGCGCTCCAATGCCGCAATCGTGCGCCGACGTCAGGAGGGCTTGCCACCGTGGCGTTGAACCGAGTTCGTAGGTTGGGCACGCTACGCTTTGCCCAACCTACGGCTCTGAAAGCTGAAAGCGGGAGGGAGGAACCCCTAAACCGCCGACGGTGCCTGCTTGACCCCCGCACGACCGCTGAATACCTCGAGGTCGGATCGAACCAGCGCCCAACAGGGTGCGCCGAGCTCCTCTTTCGGCCCGCTGATCTCGACCTTCAGGAAGAGATCGGGCTCCTCGAGATAGACACAGAGGCGCAGCTCGATCGGCCGATCGTCCGCGGTATCCGCGGCGTACAGCTCGAGGGTCAGATCGAAGGCGTTGCTCGACAGGCGCGGTCGTCCGGTCTCGACACGGACCAGGCCGCAATTGTGCTCTGCGCACCGGCGGCGCAGGGCATAGCCCAACTCCCGATCGCAGAAGACACAGAGTGCGCGTTCGACCTCGGCGAGACGACGCTGCGCCTCTCGCAGGCGATGGGGGTAGGGGACCTCGTCGCGGATCTCCTCGCGCAGCACGCGTCTGAGCCGGTCGAACGCCTTCGGCAGTGTTCCGCTGTGAAAACCCCGCCGGAGCATCCCGCGCATGGTCTCGCCGTGGCTGCCGATCACGGCCGGCTCGATCGGTGTGCTCGCCAGATCGGATCGGCGCACCGCCTCGATCCGGGCCGGGTCATGTCCGACAGGGTTCGCGCCCGCGTGATTCGCCGCATAGATGCGCCGGTTCTCCTTGAGCTCCCAGACCAGGAAGCCGGCGAGTCCCGGCAACAAGAGGATGGTGACGGTCACGAAGGGGTAGGCGATCAGCTTCGGCAGGAAGGGCTCGGTAAGTGCAACCAACAGCCCGGTGAGTGCCGGCAGGAAGGGCAGCATCAGCTTGTGCGCGATGGTGACCAAGGGGAAATGCTTGATCGGATTGACCTGCGGCTCCACCAGCACCGTCACGTAAAACTGGATGACGGACTCGGTGAAATTCCAGACAGGCGCAAACAATGCCTTCACGACGAGCGCGAGCCGTGACTCCCCGAGCTGATGGCTCAGCAACTCCTCGATCCGATGCAGCCCTTGCTCGAAGCGGCGTGTCAACTCCTTGAAGAAATGCAGCAGCTCCCGAACCAGTCCAATCACCAGGGTCTGGTTAAGTCGACGCAGCATCTGCCATGCAGCACTTGCGGCATTGTCGAGCATGCGTCGACCCGCCGGCGTGTTGCGCGCGAGCGTGCCGATCGCGAAGGCCGGGATCAGCAAGGACAGCCCGTAGTCGATCTCGACCCCGTCGATCAGCAGGCCGAGTCCCACGAAGGGGAGCACGATCAGCAGTCCGATGAATAGCGGCTGCACGAGATTGCGATCCAGTCCGCGGATCAGGCTCGTCGACAAGAGCCGCGCGACCGGCGCCCAGCGCAGCAGTTTGCGCATCCCGTCGAAAAGCAGCAACCGAACCGTCCAAGAGATGACGCGCCAGATTGATTTGGCGATCGCCCGGCCGACGCGGGTGTAGGCGAACGCATTGATCAGCAGGGCGAGCAGCAGCACCAGCCAGAGGGGAGCTAAATGGATGGCGCTTCCCTCGGGCGCGATCAGGCCGGACAGGATGTCGAGCGTCTTGAGTCCCAGATACGCCAGGCCGGTCGGCAGGATGAGATGGCGCAGGATCAACCGCCCTCGCGGCGTGCCGAACAGAGGCGCGCCGAGCTGCTGCAAGCCCTTGACATAGAATTCGCCCGGCTTGTAGACGCCGGGCAGGTTCTTGGCGGCGATCCGATCGAAATGTGCCAAGCGGTCGCCGTGGCGAATCTCCTCCAGCGTCGGGTCGGGCAGACGCAAGATATTGCGTGCGACGATATCGCGGACATCCGTGAACTTCAGATGCCGGCGGTGCTGGATGACGTCGAGCAGCTCCTCGCGCATCTTGTGGGCCGCGACACGCTCGCGATGGTTGGTCGGGTTGAAGCCGGCCTCTTCGAGAGAAGCGCGAAGGTGCGGTCTGATCTGGCCGGCGAGTCGCGTGGACAGCTGCTCCGAGAGTCGCTTCAGGGGTACCGAGAACCGCTCGACCTCGCGGGTCGGCCACTCGATCTGCTCGAGCCGGCTCGACGCGACCGCGATTGCGCGCAGCCCCTTGAGTCGGGCCTGAAAGGGCAGGATCTGTCTTAGCCGCTCCTTCCCGCCGCTCGCGGCCCAGTGAAAGGGACGCAGGCGGTAATAGGTGGTGCGGCTCTCGAGCAGAACCCGTTCCAGGTCGCGCAGGATCAGATACGCCGAGCGCGCCGAGCCGGTGCGCATGACCTCCTCGCCCAAGAGCGCGGTCAGGGCAGACAGCTCACGTGCCGTGTCCGGACTCAGCTTCGAGTTCGCGGCGATCAGATCCGCCAAGGTGCTCTCCGCCGCAGCGGCGCGTTGTGCGAGGATCGCGCGGACGGCGTCGCGCGCATCCTGGCAGGGCTCGCCCATGGCAATGAAGCGTCGCCGGGCCAAGGCCAGGTTGACGAGCGCGGCGGCATAATGGTCGTCGTGCTCGGCGCGCTGCGCCTTGCGCACGGCATCGGCGAACAGGGCCAGATGCAGATCCAGCCAGATCCCGCGAGGTCCCGCCTCGGACCGTTTGCGACTCAGCAGCCCCGGGATGGCGAGCAGCGCATCCAGCAATGGCGCGACCGGGGTAATCGCGATGTCCCGGAGACGCGTCTTCCAGTCCCGTCGGGCCAATTGAGAGGCTTCGCGCAGCACCGCGAGACAGCGTGCCTCGATCTCGTCGACAGGGGAGGAGATCGCCGTGTCCGCGATCTCCGGCGATGCGGGCTCGTCCGAGACGAGCGGCGTTTCGTGGATCTGCCTGGCCGCGATCGCGCGCGTAAAATCCGGATCCGATTCCCCGTAGGGCAGGCCGGACGGAAGAAGGGGCAGATACTCGGGCACGCCGCAGCGGTGATCCGGGCGGGTATGCTCGAGCAGTCGCGGGAGCCGCCCGCCCTGCAGCGATCCGGGCAGATCGAGTCCGCTCTCGATAAGCCACAGAT
>NZ_DATITZ010000145.1:0-20934 GCF_035467215.1 Thiocapsa sp.
CTCGATCACGGTCGTGTGAATCCCGGCGAGCCGCAGCGCCTCGCAGACCTCGAACCCGATCAGACCGCCGCCCACGACCACGGCCTTGGTTGCCTTCTTCTCGTCGCGGACCGCCCGCAGGGCATCCGCATCGGCCATCGAGTGCAGCGTCGTGACACCCTCGAGCTCGATGCCCGGCACGGACGGGCGCAGCGGTGTTGCGCCCGTGGCGATGACCAGTCGATCGTAAGGGACGGTGTGCTGCTCGCCGGTCGGCAGACCCCGATAGGTGACGGTTTTGGCGACCCGGTCGATCTCGGTCGCCTCGGAACGAGCGGCCCGTCAACGGGGTATTGCAGCGGGCGCTGCTTCAGTCGAATGAAGTGGGCCGGGTCGACGCACGCTCGATGCACTCGACGCCATCGGGCGGCATCCGCTCTCGATCGATGGGATGACGATAACAGGCGACGGTGCACCAAAAAAGGAACGGATCGTACCCGACGCTTTTTCTCTACATTTCACAATGCGCGATGAACATCCGTGCGTTTCAATGGCGCTCCGACGAGCGCGAGGCCACGTCGTTCATCGATCCCAACCGGAGAGCACTATGACGATAAAACGCATTTTCGATCACGGATTCCGTCCCGGCATGATGGCCCTATGCCTCGCGGCGGCAGTTTCGGCCCATGCGCAATCCTTCACCCTGGACAACGGCGTGATCAGCGGCCTGACGGGTATCGAGATCCAAGGCAGCCTGTAGGATGTCGCCTTCGCGGATGGCTCCTTCAATGGCGTTTACCCCGTTCAGCTCAGCGGTTACGGGCCGCTCGCACAGGAGGTCGCCCGGGCACTCCTCGTCGAACGAGACACACCACCCGCTGGCGGCCGAAGCGCTCGCGGCGGGTAAACATGTTGTGGTCGACAAACCCTTTACGCTGAACATCGGCGAGGCGGAGGACCTGGTCGAACGCGCCGAGGCGGCGGGGCGGCTCCTCTCGGTCTTCCACAACCGCCGATGGGATGCGGACTTCCTGACGGTCCGACGGCTGCTGGAATCCGGTGAGCTGGGCCGACTCACCCATGTCGAATCCCGTTTCGACCGCTTCCGACCCGAAGTCCGGGTGCGTTGGCGCGAATCCGGTGCGCCGGGCCGCGGGCTCTGGTACGACCTCGGCGCCCGTCTCATCGACCAGACGCTGTGCCTGTTCGGCATGCCCGAGACCATTGCGCTGGATCTCGCCCGACAGCGCGACGGCGCCCTCGCCGACGACTGGTTTCATGCAGTGCTGCGTTACGACGCAATGCGCGTGGTATTGCACGCAAGTGCATTGGCCGCGGACCCCGGCCCGCGTTTCGCGCTGCACGGCACAGGCGGAAGCTTCAAGACGTTCGGGCTCGATCCGCAGGAGGCGGCGCTCAAGGCAGGGATTGCTCGCGACGGGGCGCAGTGGGGCGAGGATTCGTCGCCCGGGACCCTGACGGTGGCCACCCCGACGGGCCCGGATGGCCTGGTGCGACGTCTCTATGCGAGCGATAAGGGCGACTAAGGCCGCTATTACGCCGGTGTGCGAGACGCGATACTCGGGCGCGCGCCCAATCCGGTCCTTGCGACCGACGCGCTGGAGGTGATCCGCCTGATCGAGCTGGGCATGGCGGGCTTCGCCGAAGGCCGAGTGATGAGCGTGGACGCGCAGCCGCCGGTCGCGGCGAGTCAAACGCAGACACAAAAAAACCGGACGCCTTGCAGCGCCCGGTCAATGGCGAGCCGACTCGGGGCACTGGGCCCGGTTGGCTTCGTTATTTGAACAGTTTACTCTCGTCAACTGCATCGACGTGGGCGCGCTTGAAGCAGGTCCAGGTCTTGGTCTCTTTGTCGTAGACCGAGTCGACGGAGCCGTTCAAGTTCTCCTCGTCTACAAGGTTGTCGTCCGTCCGAGAGTCAAAGCCGGGATCGTGGCTTGTCCTCGCGGAATGGGCTTCATCAGGTCGCGGATGCGGAGATCCATGCAAGCGGTCTTTTCTTGACCTTTGCAGCGATCGCACGTATTTACCCCCCACGTAAGTCGGACGATGCTCGAGCTGCCGGTGCTTCGGTCGCCTTGGTTGCCGACCTTGACGACGACACGGCAGGCGGATCGGTGCTTTCGGAAGCTAGTCTTAATCCCGAACCTCTTCGGATTTCGGTCGTTCGACCCGCGGCATCCCGTCGCTGATGGCCTGCCCCGCGCAACCTTTCTCGGAGGCGGACGATTTCGCGTCGGCTTCGGTCGACATGGTGGGGCGAGGGTAGAGACAGCCCCCCTCGCGGTCAAAACAGAAATTTGGCCTGCTTTCATAAATCTGCCTTATGTAGGTGGTTCCGATGACCCCTGGATCGTCAGAGAAAATCATCGGCGGAAGAACCCAGATGAATCGACCACGCCTTTGGCTAACGACCGGTGCGGCCTGCGGGTTCGTCACGGTCGCATTGGGGGCGTTCGGGGCACACGGTCTACGTGACCTTGTGAGCCCGGAGCGACTTGCGAACTGGGCTACCGCAACGGACTATTTGGGCCTGCACGCGATTGCGATCCTGGCCTGCGGGCTGTGGCTGCTGCAGCGGCCCGATGATCGGCTCGTCCACCGAGCCGCCGGGGCCTTCCTGGTCGGCATCCTGCTTTTCAGCGGCAGCCTTTTTGCGCTTGTGCTGACGAATCAGCGTGCGATCGGGATGATCACCCCGATGGGCGGTCTGCTTCTCCTTGCAGGCTGGGGGCTGCTCGTCGCCGGTGCCCGGGGTGTCCGAATGCGCAGCGCAGCAGATTCGCGGCCCGGAGCGGATTGACGTCTCGCCGATGAGAATTCCGCGCATCTATGTCGATTTGCCGTTGGAGCCGGGCGCGTCCCTCGAGCTGCCGCCGGCTCAAACCCGTCACCTCGCCCAGGTCTTGCGTCTGCCTCCCGATGCGCCCTTGGTGCTGTTCAACGGCGACGGATGTGATTATCCGGGGCAACTCTCCCGAGCCGACCGCAGCGGGTCGAGCGTCCGAGTCGGCACGCCCGAAGCGGTGGAGCCGACTGCGCCGCTGGACATCCACCTTGCGCTCGGCGTCTCCAAAGGCGAGCGGATGGATTACGCCCTGCAGAAGTCCGTGGAGCTCGGCGTCGGTCGCATCACGCCTCTGTTCACCGAGCGCAGCCAGGTCCACCTGAGCGGCCCGCGACTCGAGCGGCGTCTGGATCACTGGCGCGGCATCCTCATCGGGGCCTGCGAGCAATCGGGCCGGCGACGGCTGCCGCATCTCGCCCCTGCCGTCACCTACTCGGATTGGCTGAGCGACCACGCGGGCGGCGGACTGCTGCTCGACCCGGAGGGCGCTCGGCCCTTGACCGCTTTGCCTGCGCCGGGCGCGACCATCACCCTGCTGATCGGCCCGGAAGGAGGGCTTAGCCCACGCGAACGCGCGAGTGCACGGGCTCGGGGTTTGGAGGGGGTGCGACTGGGGCCACGAATCCTGAGGACCGAGACGGCCCCGCTTGCCGCCATCGCCGTGATCCAAGCGCTCTGGGGAGATCTGGGCGACTAAACCGCGCCAGCTCTAACGCTCGTCAAGTCTGCCGGGGCCGATCCCGTCAAAAAATCGAATAGCGCGCCGGGCGCGGTTGAAACCGGTGGAGCGGGTCGACGGGAGCCGGCAATGTCGTCGTCATCCCTGACAAGTCCCCGGCCACTGAAGTACACTCGGACGCATGTCTATCGATCTCGGCGTCGTGATGGATCCGATCGGATCCATCAACATCAAGAAGGACAGTACCTTCGCCATGTTGTTGGCCGCGCAGAGGCGCGGCTGGCGGCTGTGGTACATGGAGGTGGCGGATCTGTCGTTGCGCGACGGACGCACCCTGGCGCGGAGGCGCCCGCTCGAGGTCACGGACGATCCGGCGGGTTGGTATCGTCTCGGTGCCGAGACGGAGCGCCCGCTCGACGAGCTGGGGGCGGTGTTGATGCGCAAGGATCCGCCGTTCGACATCGAATATATCTTCACGACCTATCTCCTCGAGCAGGCCCAGGCGGCCGGCTGTCTGGTCGTCAATCATCCGCGCAGTCTGCGCGACGCCAATGAAAAGGTCTTCACCGCGGCCTTTCCTCAGTGTACACCGCCCACCTTGATCACGCGCCGCGCCGCGGCAATTCGGGACTTCCATCGCGAGCACGGCGACATCATCCTCAAGCCGCTCGACGGCATGGGCGGGGCCTCGGTGTTTCGCGTGCGCGCGGACGATCCGAACCTGAGCGTCATCATCGAGGCCCTCACGCTGCATAGCCGACGTTTCTGCATGGCCCAGCGCTTCATCCCCGAGATCCGCGACGGGGATAAACGCATCCTGATGGTCGACGGCGAGCCCGCGCCCTATTGCCTTGCACGCATCCCGGCGCCGGGCGAGACCCGCGGCAACCTCGCTGCCGGGGCATCCGCCGAGGCGCGCCCCTTGACCGAGCGGGATCGCTGGATCGCTGCACAGGTCGGCCCGGAGTTACGGACCCGCGAGATCCTCTTCGCCGGTCTGGACGTGATCGGGGACTACCTGACCGAGGTCAACGTCACCAGCCCGACCTGTATCCGCGAGATCGACGCCGCCTACGGAACCGACATCGCGGGGGATCTGATGGACGCGATTCAGGCCAGGGTCATGCGTCGTACCTGAGACCTCGCCCACCGCTCACCCGGCCCGCTCGGCCTCGCGAGCGAGCGCGACCGGCAACCCTTTTCCCGGAGGTGTCCGTGCTGTATTCATCCTCCCGCCCCGGCCGGCTTCGGCGCGTGCCGCTTCTGTATACGATTGCCGCAGCCCTCTTCGGACTCGCCGCTTGCGGACAAGAGACCCCGGTGACCACCATACGCTTCGACGCCTTTGGAGGTCAGGTGGACCTCAGCCTGGTCAACATCGACCGACAAGAGGCACAACAGGCGGCCTCCCTGGTCCAGCAGGACTTCGCCTTTCTAGAGGCCGCATGGCATTCCTGGCAGCCCGGCCCGATGGGACGGGTCAATCAGTTGCTGTTGACCGAGGAGCCCTTCGTGGCCTCCCCGTCGACCATGCCGCTGGTGCGCCTGAGCAAGGAGCTCGAGGCAAAAAGCGGCGGACTCTTCAATCCCGCCATCGGCTATTTGATGGATCTCTGGGGGTTCCATGCCGACGCGGTGCGCAGCCGCCCGCCGCCGCCCGAACAGCAGATCAAGCGATTGGTCGCGGCCGCGCCCGGGATGAGCCAGATCGATATCGAGGGGCTCGAGCTGCACGGCCACAACCCGGCCATCAAGCTGGATTTCGACAGCATCGCCAAAAGCCATGCCCTGGATCTGGCGGTCGAGCATCTGCGCGAGCTCGGGATCAAGAGCGCACTGGTGCAGGCCGGCGGCGAGGTCCGGGTGATCGGCGATCGCAGCGGCCAGCCCTGGCGGATCACGATTCGCCGACCCAGCGGCTCGGGCGTGCTCGCCATCGTGCCGATGCGCGGCGACGAAAGCCTCATCACCAAGGCCGACTACGACCGGAACTTCGTGTTCAAGGGCGAGATCTACCATGCGATTATCGATCCGCGAACCGGGTCGCCCGCGCGCGGCACCCGCTCGGTGACCGTCCTGCATCGGGATGCGACCACTGCAGCTGCGGCTGCCACGGCCATGTTCGTGGCGGGGCCGACCGAGTGGGAAGCGGTGGCGCGCGCGATGGACATCGGCTATGTCCTTCTCGTCGATGCCGAAGGGACCCTTCACATGAACGAAGCGATGGCCGATCGGATCGAATTGGTCGACAGCGCTGCTCCGGTCGCGCCGAGGATGCAGTCGACCGCGGCGCCCGGGGCGACTGACCTTTGATCCCGATTTCGATCCACATCCATGCCCATCCGCTCGCCCGATCCGGAGATTCCACGCGCGCTCGTCGCTAGTCCTGGTCACGCCCCCTCGCGAGCGACCTTCCTGACGGCCCTGTTGGCCGCATCGCTGCTGCATGCCGGTGCGATCGCCCTCGTCTCCTTCGGAACACACCCACCCGAGGCCGGCACCGTCGCCGAGTCGGCGCTGGAGATCCTCATCCTGCGCGATGCCGGACCGAGTCCGACAGCCACGGCCCCGGACGCGGCCCTCTCTCGACTCGACCGGTCGGGCGTGTCGTCCAGCGGGAATGCGGTCTTCGACGATCCGGTCGCGATCGTCTCGGAAGATGTCGAGGCGACAGAGCCTCCGGCCATCCCGGAGACGCGGCCGGAATCGGTCGAGGAGACGCCTCTCGAGGCGGAGCCCGAAGCCAACCTAGAGACGCCGGGCGATCCGGACACGTCCGTCGCCGAGGTAGATCCGAGCACTCTCGATGCAACCGCTGTCGATCCACCTCGCGAGCCCATCGGTGTGGAGACCCTATTTCCGGATCCGACGGAGACAGCCGAGCGGTCTCCTCCTGAGCTCGCGACGATTGCGCGATTGGAGCCTCCACCCGAACTCGCACCCGAGGCCAAACCCGAGCCACCTCCTCCGCCCGACCCGATGGCCTCGCGGGAGACGCCGGTCGACGCGGCTGCGATCCTCGCGAGTCGCGGCAAGGAAATCGACCGACTCACGGCGAACCTCCAGGCCAAGACCGCCGCCTACGCGAGCCGGGTCCGGCGCAAATCGGTGAGTGCGAGCACGCGGGAATTTCGGTACGCCAGCTATCTCGGCGCCTGGGCCCGCAAAGTGGAGCGCATCGGTAACCTCAACTATCCGCAAGCGGCCCGGGATCAACGCATGTTCGGGAGCCTGATCCTGCATGTCGCCGTGCGCTCCGACGGCAGTGTCGAGCAGATCCGGGTCGTACGCTCGTCGGGTTACGAGCTTCTCGACGAGGCGGCCGTGCGGATCGTGGAGCTGGCGGCGCCCTATGCGCCCTTCCCGCCCGACATCGCCGCGGAGACCGACGTGCTCGACATCGTGCGGACCTGGCAGTTTCTGCGCGGCGGCGGGTTGGGGTGGGAACAATGAGCAGGGCAGTACGGGCGCGAATCAGGCACGGGGATCCCCTCGATGTCAGAGCAGCTTGCCGGCGGCGATGATCAAAGCGGCGATGGTGGTGATAAAGCCAATCAACCACAGAAAATGGCGATCGTTGCGTTTGATCAGCTCGTCGAATCGACGGTCGAATTGCTCGAAGCGCTTGTCGATCTGCTCGAAGCGTTTGTCGACCTGCTCGAAGCGTTTGTCGACCTGCTCGAAACGCTTCTCGACCTGCTCGAAACGTCTTTCGACCTGCGCGAACCCTTGGCGCATCAGCTCGCGTTGATGCTTGAGCTCCTCCTCGACCCGCACCATGCGCTCGCGCAGCTCAATCTCGTAAACGGCGGGCGGCTTGCCGAGCGAGACCTCGGCGAGCCACTCGCCGAGATGCTCCTTGATGAACGCTATATCTTCTTTGGCTAAGGCCATTCGTCGAACCTCCCCGAGGCTTGGCTCCCGTGTCGGTCGCATCGCAGATGCGTTGATGCGACCAAAAAGCGACCAGAAGACCGCCGAGATCCTCTGCGGCTCGTGGACTCACAAGCCCGTGAACACAAATTGTTGCACAACCCTTACCCGGACATCCAGTTGCCGCGAGCCCATGCTCGGGCTTGCTTGAGATCTCCCCGACCGGGATACTAACACCATGTCCTTCAGCACCTCGCTCACCAACCACTTCTTGATCGCGATGCCGGGTCTTCAGGATCCGAATTTCTCGCGAACGGTGACCTATGTCTGTGAGCACACGGATCAGGGCGCCATGGGCATCGTGATCAATCGCCCGCTCGATGTCAGGCTCGGCGAGCTGTTGGACCAGCTCGAGATCGTCGCGTTGCGCCCGAGTGTGGAGCAGATCCCGGTCTATCAAGGTGGGCCGGTCCAGACCGACCGGGGTTTCGTGCTGCACACCGCCGGACCGACCTTCGATTCGACCCTGAGCATCACATCGGATATCAGCGTCACCACCTCGCGAGACGTGCTGGAGGCCATCGCTTCGGGCGAAGGCCCGGAGCAGAACCTCGTCGCCTTGGGTTATGCCGGCTGGGGCAGCGGTCAATTGGAGCAGGAGATGAGCGCCAACGCCTGGCTGAGCGGTCCGGCCAGTCACGAGATCATCTTTCGGATGGACCCGAGTGCGCGCTGGCTCGCCGCGGCGCAACTGCTGGGGGTCGATCTCAACCTGCTCAGCGGCGAAGCCGGACACGCGTAAGCCGTGTCTTGACGGGCACTCTCCGGATCGATCTCGTTCGAGAACCGCATGACCACCCTACTGGGTTTCGACTTCGGTCCGCGCAAGATCGGCATCGCGGTCGGCCAAACCATCACAGGCTCGGCCACGCCTTTGGTCACCCTTCGCAGCCGCAACGACAAGCCGGATTGGGACGGGATCGCCGCCTTGGTGCGCGAGTGGCAACCCGAGGCATTCGTCTTGGGGCTGCCCTTTACCATGGACGACAAGGAGGTCGACTGGTCCGCTCAGGTCCATCGGTTCGGGCGCCAGCTCGAAGGACGGTTCCGCCTCGCGGTGCATCTCATCGACGAACGTCTGACCTCGATCGAGGCGCGACGACAGCTCGCCGAGACGCCGCGCGGACGCTCCGCCGATCGGGACGCGGTCGATGCGGTTGCGGCAGCCTTGATTCTGGAGACCTGGCTATGCGAGCAAAACGCGGCATGAGCACGACACTCCGTCCAGTCCGATTTCAGGAAGACCCCACCGTGAGCATTCGACCGTGATCAATTCCGAGATCTGGAAGGACAGCTCGGAGATCGAGAGCATCATCGACCGCATGGGCGAAGAGCTGCGGTCTCTGATCGCTTTGCGCGCCATCAAGGCCCCCTTGATGGTCGGCATCCACACCGGCGGGGTCTGGGTTGCGGATCGACTGCACGAGGTGCTGGAGCTGACCGAGCCGCTCGGTCATCTGGACATCTCCTTCTACCGCGACGACTTCACCCGCATCGGGATGCATCCGCAGGTGCGCCCTTCGTATCTGCCGTTCGGGATCGACGACCGCCACCTGATCCTGGTGGACGATGTCTTGCAGAGCGGTCGCACCATCCGCGCCGCCCTGAATATCTTGTTCGACTACGGCCGGCCGGCCTCGGTCATCCTGGTCACCCTCTCCGAGCGCGACGGGCGCGAGCTGCCGATCGAGCCGAACGTCGTCGGCCTGCATGCCAAGCTGGAGGCGGGCGAGCAGATCAAGCTCAGCGGACCGCACCCGCTCGTTTTGCTGCGCGGGCAGAGCGCGAAGACATCGGCGACCAAGACCGACAAGGCGTCGGTCGATTCGCCTGCCAAGGGCGCCAAGGGCGAGGCCCGTCGATGAAGACAGGCCACCAGCAGCTCGACGGCCAGGGCAGCCTCAAACACTTTCTGACGATCGAGGGGCTGAGCCGAGCACTTTTGGTCGAGATCCTGGACCGTGCCGAAGGCTTTCTCGGGGTGACGCAACAGGCGGTCAAGAAGGTTCCGCTGTGCCGCGGCAAGGTCGTCGCGAATCTCTTCTTCGAGACCAGCACCCGCACCCGTACCACCTTCGAGCTGGCCGCCAAGCGGCTCTCCGCGGACGTACTCAACCTCAACATCTCCACCTCCGCCACCGCCAAGGGCGAGACCCTGCTCGATACGCTGCGCAACCTCGAAGCGATGCAGGTCGACATGTTCGTGGTGCGCCACGCCTCGAGCGGCGCGGCCCATTTCATCGCCGCCCATGCGGCACCGCACGTGAGCGTCATCAATGCCGGGGACGGGCGCTATTCCCATCCCACTCAGGGCATGTTGGACATGTTCACCATCCGCCGCCACAAGGGTGATTTCGCGAACCTTCGGGTGGCCATCGTCGGCGATATCCTGCACTCGCGTGTCGCGCGCTCCCAGATCCTCGCACTCAACACCTTGGGTGCGGCCGAGGTGCGCGTGATCGGCCCGCGCACCCTGATTCCGGCATTCGCCGAGGAGGCGCTCGGCGTGCGGGTCTACCACGATCTGCGCGAGGGGATCCGCGATGTCGACGTCATCATCATGCTGCGCCTGCAACGAGAGCGCATGACCAACGCGCTCTTGCCGAGCGAGCATGAGTACTTCCAATTATACGGCCTCACCGAAGAGCGCCTCGGCGTGGCCCATCCCGAGGCCATCGTGATGCATCCCGGCCCCATCAATCGCGGGGTCGAGATCGAGTCACAGGTCGCCGACGGACCCCACTCCGTGATCCTCGAGCAGGTCACCAACGGGATCGCGATCCGCATGGCGGTCATGTCCATGTGCATCGGCACCCAGAACATCGCCCTGCAGTCGGACGGCAAGACGGATGGTGAGGCCCATGGCTGAGGTCGAGCGGATCAGTATTCGCGGCGGGCGCCTGATCGACCCGGCCAACCGGCTCGACCGAGAGGCCGATCTGCATCTTGCCGACGGGCGCGTGCTCGCGATCGGCGAGGCGCCCCCGGGATTCCAACCGGAGCGCGTCCTCGATGCGCGGGGATTGATCGTCTGTCCGGGATTCGTGGACCTGAGCGCACGGTTGCGCGAGCCCGGTCTCGAGCAGAAGGCGACGATCGCGAGCGAGACTCGGGCGGCGGCGGCGTCCGGGATCACGACCCTCTGCTGCCCGCCCGACACCTCGCCCGTCATCGATACACCGGCCGTCGCGCAGCTGATTCAGCACACCGCACAGCGGCTCGGCTTCTCGCGTGTCGTGCCGGCCGGCGCCATGACCCGAGACCTCGACGGCAAACAGATCACCGAGATGGCCGCGCTCAAGCTCGCCGGCTGCCCGGTGCTGAGCCAGGCTGATCGGCCCATTCGCAGTGCCCAGGTGCAGCGACGTGCGATGGAGTACGCCGCCACCTTCGGGCTGACGCTCTTCCTGCATCCGCAAGACCCGGACCTGACCAGCGGCGGCTGTGCACACGAAGGCCGCGTGAGCGCCCGACTCGGACTTCCCGGCATCCCGGAGGCCGCCGAGACGGTCGCCGTTGCCCGCGACCTTGCATTGGCCGGGCAGACCGGTGCTCGCATCCATTTCCGCGGTCTCTCGACAGCTCGGGCGACCGTGATGCTGGCTGCGGCACGCGGCCGCGGGGTGCAGGCAAGCGGCGACGTCGCCATCCACCAACTCTTCCTCACCGAAGAGGATTTGGACGGCTTCGACGCCAATTGTCACCTGGTGCCGCCCCTGCGCACCCGGGCGGACCGCGATGCCCTGCGTCATGCACTCGCGGCCGGCGAGATCGGCGCCATCTGCTCGGACCACCAGCCGCACGATGCCGATGCCAAGCTGCTCCCCTTCCCCGAGACCGCGCCCGGCATCTCGGGGCTCGAGACCTTGCTGCCGCTCGCGCTGCGACTGGTCACCGAAGGCGTGCTCGATCTGCCGGGCGTCATCGCCCGACTCACCGTCGGTCCCGCCGAGATCTTGGGTCTGGACCTGGGGCATCTCTCGCCCGGGGCGACCGCGGATGTTTGTCTCTTCGATCCGAATGACTGCTGGATCCCGACCCCGGAGACACTCCTGAGCCACGGCGAGAACAGTCCTTTTCTCCACACCCAGATGCACGGGCGCGTCATGGCCACGGTGCTGGATGGACGCATCGTTTTCGAGCGGGAGTGATCGCTGATCGAGGCAGCGCCCGTTCCGGCGCGCCCTCAACCTCCGGACTCAAGCGCCTCCGGGTTCAAGACCTGCATGGTCTCGTCCCCCATGCCCATCACCAGAACGCCACGGCGCGTAGCACGACGCACGACACTCGCGTCCGGATAGAGGCTCGCCAGGATGCCGACAGCGCGACGATCGGCATACTCCGGGAAGACAAGGGGGATCTCCGCCAGGCGTTCGAGAATGCCCTCGACATGGGCGTCCGTCAGGCGAGACTTGGTCTCGTTGACCAAGACCACCTCGGGGCAGACCAGAAGCGCATCGTACTCGCGGGTCTCGCCCCCGAAGCGGCGCACGACGCGGACCCCGAACAGATCCGCCACGGGACAGGAGAAGAGTTCGGCCGCCACCCGCGGAAGATTGGGCGCCACGATGTCTTCGACCAGCGTGCCGAGGCGATTGGCGAGATCGCCCCATTGCTTGTTCATGCGCTGACGCTCCCGTCTGTTTTCGTCCTTGAACGCGAGCATCTCCTCGGACAGACGGGCAAGCGACATCTCGGTGCGCATTGCCTGGTAGCTCAGCTCCTTCATGTACTCCCGCAGCGTGTCGACCTCTTGCTTGAGTGCGGCTTGGCCCATGACGATGACCCTCCAACGCAATCCTGTTGAGTTCGTGAGAGCATAAACCTAAAAGGAGAGGCGAGGAGTGAGGAGTGAGGAGTGAGGAGTGAGGAGTGAGGAGTGAGGAGTGAGGAGTAAGTGGTGAGTGGTTTGAGTCTCGAGGGGAAGACCTCGCCGCCTACTCGCTTCTCGCTTCTCGCTCCTCGCTTCTCACTCCTCGCTTCTCTCTCCTCGCTTCTCGCCTCGAAAACTCCGTGCCTTCCGGCTAGACTCGTCGCGTCCTCTCGCCTGGAGCCCATTTTGCCCCCGACCTCGACTCATCCTTTTCCGGATCTTTCACGCACCCGTATCCTGGTGGCCGGCGACCTGATGCTCGACCGCTATTGGAGCGGTGCGACCCGTCGGATCTCGCCCGAGGCACCGGTGCCGGTCGTGCACGTCGCGCGGGTGGACGACCGCCCGGGCGGTGCGGCGAACGTGGCGCTGAATCTGGCCGCGTTGGGCTGCCATGTCACGCTCGCTGGAGTGACCGGCAACGACGACGCGGCCGATGTGCTGGCAGCACGGCTCGATGTGCAGGGCGTCCACACCCGCCTGCACAGACGCTCGGATGTGCCCACCATCACCAAGCTGCGGGTCTTGAGTCAGCATCAACAGCTGATCCGCTTGGACTTCGAGGCGCCCTTGACGCCGCTCGCCGACGACCCGCTTCCAGTATTGGTCTGCGAGGCGCTCGATACCTGCGACCTCTTGGTCCTTTCGGACTACGCCAAAGGGACACTGGCCGACCCGCAGCGGCTGATCGCAATAGCGTTGGCGGACGGCAAACCGGTGCTCGTGGACCCCAAGGGACTGGATTTCACGCGCTACCGCGGCGCCACACTCCTGACCCCGAACAGGGCCGAGCTGGAAGCGATCGTCGGCATCTGCACCGACGATGTCACGCTCATCGAGCGGGGCCAGCGGCTGCGTGCCGAGCTCGACTTGGAGGCCATGCTGATCACGCTCGGCGAGCGCGGCATGCTGCTGCTGCGCCCGGAGACCGAAGCACTGCACCTGCCCACACGGGCTCGTGAGGTGTTCGACGTGACCGGTGCCGGCGACACCGTGATCGCGACCTTGGCCGCCGCGCTTGGCGCAGGCGTCGCACTCGACGAGGCCTGCGCGCTGGCCAACTGCGCGGCCGGTCTCGCGGTCGGCAAGCTGGGCACCGCGACGGTCGCCGCACGCGAGTTGGAGCGCGCCTATCGGGGCAGCGAATGGCATACGGTGTTGGACCAGGAGGCATTGATCGACGCGGTCGAGGCCGCGCGCGCTGCCGGCGAGCGGATCGTCATGACCAATGGCTGCTTCGACATCCTCCACGAGGGCCATGTCGCCTATCTCCAGCAGGCCAAGCGACTCGGCGATCGGTTGATCGTCGCGGTCAATGACGATGCCTCGGTGAGCCGACTGAAGGGCCCGGAGCGACCGATCAACGGCATCGAGCAACGCATGGCCGTGCTCGCCGGTCTCGCGTCGGTCGACTGGGTTTGCGCCTTCTCCGAGGATACGCCCGAGGCACTCATCTGCCGGGTCAAGCCGGACCTGCTGGTCAAGGGCGGAGACTATCTGACCGATGAGATCGCCGGGGCGGACTGTGTGCGTACCAACGGCGGGGAGGTCCGCGTCCTCGATCTGTTGCCTGGGCGCTCCACCACGCGGATCCTGAGCAACATCCGGGCTGCCGCGCCGCGGACCTGAGCCCGTGCAAAAGCGCCGCTCCGTACCGCACACCGAGACGATCACTCGCCGATGACCCGACGCCTCTACACCTTCCTGCTGCGCCTGCTGCTGCCGCTCGCGCTCCTACGCCTCTATTGGCGCAGCCTCAAGTCACCTGCCTATCGGCGGCGGGTGCGCGAGCGGCTCGCGCTCGGCCCCGCAGGGCCGGCAACGCCGGTCTGGATCCATGCCGTCTCGGTCGGCGAGGTCCAGGCCGCGGAGCCGCTGATTCGGCGCCTGATCGAGCGTGACCCGCCGCTGTCCGTCCTGGTGACGACCACGACACCCACGGGCGCCGAGCGGCTGCGCGAGCGCTTCGGCGACCGCGTGGCGCACCGCTATACGCCCTACGATCTCCCCGGAATCCTCGCCCGATTCCTGAGCCGAACGACCCCGGAGCTGCTGATCGTCATGGAGACCGAGATCTGGCCCAACACGCTGGCGGCCTGCGCGAAACGCGGCATCCCGGTAATCCTCGCGAACGCCCGGCTCTCGGAACGCTCAGCGCGGGGTTATCGACGGCTCGCACGTCTCACCCGCGAGACGCTGCAAGGCTTCGACCTGATTGCTGCCCAAGCGGAGCCGGACGCCGGTCGCTTCGTCGCACTGGGGGCCGATCCCGACCGGGTCCAGGTCACGGGCAGCATCAAGTTCGACCTGCGCCAACCGGCGAGCCTGGTCGATCAGGCCGAGGCGATGCGACGCACCTGGGGAGGCCAACGCCCGGTGTGGGTCGCGGCCAGCACCCACGAGGGGGAAGACGGGCTCATCCTCGATGCTCACCAACACATTCGAACGGTGTTACCCGATGCCTTGCTGGTGCTGGTTCCGCGCCATCCCGAGCGTTTCGATCGGGTCGCCGAGCTGGTGACACGGCAGGGCATGACCCTCGCCCGTCGCAGTCGCCAAGAGCCCTGCACACCGAGCACGGCGGTGTTTCTGGGCGACACCATGGGAGAGCTTCCGGTCTTTCTCGCCGCCGCCGACGCGGCCTTTATGGGTGGCAGCCTGGTGCCGGCCGGCGGTCACAACCTCTTGGAGGCCGCGGCATCGGGAGTTCCCGTCGCGATCGGCCCGCACCACTTCAACTTTGCGGCCATTACGGAGCTGCTGTGCTCGGAAGAAGGTGCGGTGGAGATCGCCGACACCGAAGCGCTGGCGCGACTCATGACCTCCTGGCTGAGCGATGCCACCGAGCGGGCGCGCATCGGAGAGAATGGCCGTCGCGTCGTCGAGGCGAATCGCGGCGCACTCGATCGGCTCATGACCCTGATCGAAGCCCGCTTGCCGACGACGCCCGTCTAATGCGGATCAACCGGGGGCGAGCGATGTTCGGGCCGCGGCAATGACCCGTGATCGGCCGCCCCGGCGCATCAATCGTCTGCCTTGAACAGCGACCACACCTCCCGGAACTGGACGTCGGTCGAGTCCCCGAGCCATTCGAAGCCGACCGACTCGGTGCAGACGACTTGGGTCCCGGCATGGCGCATACGGTCCAGCACGTTCTGCTTGAACACCGATTTACGTGAGACGATGGCATCGGCCGGCACGAACACCTGATACCCCCAGCGCTGGAGCCCGGAGACGGTCTGGACGATACAGATGTGCGCCTCCATGCCCACGACGATCAACTGACGCCGGTCCGGATGGGCGGAGATGTTGCGCTCGAACCCGGGCGCGGTGCAGCAAGAGAAGGCGGTCTTCTCGGTCGGATCCGCACCCTCGGGCATGTTGTCGCGGATGGTCGCCATGACCGGTCCGAGCCCTTTGGAATTGTGCTGGGTCGCGATGACCGGAATGCCGAGGATCTTGGCGGCCGAGACCAGCCGATTGATGTTCCCGACAACCAGGTCCAGCTCGTCGGCAGGCATGGCATGCGCCAGACGCTCTTGAGCGTCGATGATCAGGAGCTGAGAGAAGGCCCTCTGACAGAGCGGCATCTGCGCTTGATGGGTACTCATGGCGTGTCCTCACGATATTGTTATTGGGTCGCCCGTGGCCGAAATCGCCCGTGACGCAGGGGAGTGTGCGTCAGTTTCCCGACGGGAATCAAGGAAAAAGCGGCCTCCCGTTCGAGCCGCTCATGGGCCGAGACAGGCTGAAGATCAGTAAACCGGCATCGCGGGATCCAGATCACGCGCCCACGACGCGACGCCGCCGTCGAGATTGATCATGCGTGTGAAGCCCTGCTGCTCGAGGAACCGCGCGACCTGATAACTGCGAATCCCGTGATGGCAGATCACGACGATCTCGCGATTCGGGTCCAAGCGCGCCAGTGACCCCGGGATCTGTCCCATCGGGATGGACAAGGAGCCCTCGATCCGACAGATCTGAAACTCCCACGGCTCGCGGACATCGAGCAAGATCGGCGGCTCGCCTTCCTCCGCCGCCAACAACTGCGCAACCTCTCCAGGTCCCATTCGACGCATTGCCAACCCCCGTATTCAGCCACGCCCGACGGGCATCAGTTTCCGAAGGTCGACCTGCCAAACCTCGGAAGGCGGCAGCCGGCCACCGGAAACGCGCCATCAATGTTTCGATCGCCTTTTTAACTTCTCCTGAACCGCTTCCGCTGCAACGCCCGCCGTTTGAGACGACACCGAGCCCACACGCAAGCACCGCATCGACGCACCGGACGCGGTTCAGCGCGGCTCAGAACTCGAACCCACTCGCCTCGAGCGCATTCTTCAAGGCAAGTGTGGAGGTCTCGAACAGCGCCTCTCGGCGAAAATCACGCTCGCCGACCCGGGTGATCAGGACGGCCTGCATCACCGGCTCCACCCCAAGGATGCAGAACAGACGCCCGCCCGGGGCCAATTGCCCCTGGAGCAGCGGCAAGGCGGCCTCGGTGGGCATCGAGCCGGTCACCGCAATCACATCGAACGGACCACCCTCGACAGGCTCGCTCAACGCATCGCCCGTGCGGATCTCGATCGACTCGAGGCCCAAGCCGGTCAACCGCGTACTCGCCTCGTCAGCCAGACCGGCATCGATCTCGACCCCGATGACCCGCCTGCCCAGACGAGCGAGACAAGCACTCACATAACCCGTCCCCGCACCGATCTCGAGCACCCGCTCGCCGGGCTGCACGTCGAGGGCCTGCAACATACGCCCCACCACCTTAGGCGCCAGCATGCAGGCGACATCGCCGATCGGGATCTCGATGTCGGCGTAGGCGAGGCCCTGGTAGGCGTCGGGCACAAACGCCTCGCGTCGAATCTCCGCCATCGCCTCGAGGACCCGGTCGTCCAGGACGTCCCAGGGGCGAATCTGCTGTTGAATCATATTGAAACGCGCGCGTTCGGCGGTGATTTCCATCGGAATCGAGTCCTCGTTTTCTTGTTCTGGGCGGCCGGAGAGCCTACTGAGTTTGGGCGGATCGAGCAACTGGGGATGGTGGTAGGGAGAGAGGTGAAAGGTGAAAGGTGAAAGGTGGTAGGTGAGAACCGGAGGCCGGCGGCCGGCGGCCGGCGGCCGGCGGCTGATAGCGAGCATCAGCCGCTCATGAGGCCAGGCCAGCGCCTGGCTATTCGACCACCTGCGCATAGCCCTCGCTGCGCACGCCTTGGAGCAGTGAGTCGACCTCGCTCGTGGAGATGCCGAGCATCTGCAGGGCTTCGGCCCCCAGGCGCAGACTGCTCTCGATCGCCTCCGGGTAAGCCAGCGTCGCGCCGGCACGAATGAGACTGCCGCAGGCTTCCAGATCCCGCGCGCGAGCGATCACGGACACCTTCGGGTAGGCGGTGCGGATATGCGAGACGGCCCGCAAGGCGGTCGGTCCGTGATCGATGGTCAGGATCACCAGTGCCGCCTTGTCGATTTGGGCGGCCTCCAGGAGCTCCACATCGCCGATATCGCCGAAATAGACCGCGCGACCGTCCTGCTCGCCACGCTCGACGTGGGCGGGGTTGGTATCGAAGGCAATAAAGGAGATGTTGTTGGCCTCCAGGAGGGTCGCGACCGTATGACCGACGCGCCCGTAACCCGCAATCACGACCCGACCCACCTGCCCTGCCTGCCCCGCGGGGACCTCGGGGTACTCGAAGCTCATCGGGGCCGCCGTTCGATGCTCGAGGCGCCGCGCAGAGACGTCGCCGAGACGCACCAGCAAGGGCGTCAGCAACATACTGACCGAGATGACGCTCACCGCGATGACGAATGTGGCATCGTCGATGACCCCGAGCGCCTTGGCCGAGCCGAAAAGGACAAAACCGAACTCCCCGCTCTGAGCCAGCATGCAGGCGACGCGCGTCGCCGTGCCGCGCGGCAGTCCGAAGGCCATGCCGATCAACAAGAGTACGACCAGCTTGATGGCGAGGATCACTGCGACATGCTGAGCAAGCAGCAGCGGCTGAGCCGCGATCGCCTCCAGATCGATCGACATGCCGACAGCGACGAAAAAGAGGCTCATCAGCAGCCCTTTGAAGGGCTCGATCTGTGCCTGGATCTGAAAGCTGAAGCGCGAGGTCGAGAGCAGCATCCCCATCATGAAGCCTCCGAGCGCCATCGAGAGCCCCGCCTCGTGCATCGCCCCGGCCGCCAAAAAAACCGCCAACAGCACCACCAGGGTAAAGGCCTCGCGGTTGTGCTGACGCAGCAGATGCTTGAGCGCGAAGGGCACCAGATACCGCCCGAACCCGAAAACCAAGGCCACCATGCCGACGACGACAAGGATCTGCTGCCAGAAGGGGACGTCCGAAGACAGGGTGCCGACATCCGAGAGGATCGGCACGATCGCGAGCAGCGGCACCACGGCCAGGTCCTGCATCAAGAGAACGGCAAAGGCCGCGGTCCCGTGGCGGGTGGCGAGATCGCCGCGCTCGTGCAACAGCTGCATGACCAACGCCGTGGACGAGAGCGCCAAGGTCAGCCCCATCAAGAGCGCCGCCTGCCACGAATACTCGTAAAGCGAGATGTAGCCCGCCACCAGAAGGCCGGAAACCAGAATCTGCACGGAGCCCATCCCGAAGACCTCGCGTCGGAGCGACCACAGCCGGCGAGGCTTCATCTCCAGACCGATCAGGAAGAGCAGCATGACCACGCCGAGCTCGGTGAAATTGCGCACGTCCTCGACATGCGCCGTCACCGATGGGCCGGGAGAGTGCGGTCCGACCACGATACCCGCCACCAAAAGCCCCAGGATCGAGCCCAACCCCAGATGCTTGAACAGGGCAACGGCAAGCGCCGCCACGGTGAGCAGCGAGATCGCCGAAAGGACAAAGCTGTTGAGCTCCATGTCGCGACTCTAACAAATTCCATCGGGGTTGCATGTGAAGCCGGACGTTCGCCCGACGCGGTATATGCTATGGCGTTCGGTCGAGACATCCCCCGGTGAAACAGAACGCCATGTCACCCAACCAACCACGTCGGCCGCGGGTCGCCGTCGCCGGCGCCAGCGGCTTTATCGGCACCGCCGTCTGCCGCGCCCTGACGGACGCCTTTTCCGTTCGGGCGCTCACCCGATCGCCTGCTCGGGCACAAACACCCGACCCGGATCAGCGCGTC
Source organism: Thiocapsa sp. (assembly GCF_035467215.1). Lineage (GTDB taxonomy): Bacteria > Pseudomonadota > Gammaproteobacteria > Chromatiales > Chromatiaceae > Thiocapsa. The sequence goes on from NZ_DATITZ010000145.1 coordinate 19,489, forward strand.
ACCTGGCGCCATTGCGACCTCTTCTCCGCACCGGACCTGGTCGCGGGGCTCGCGGATTGCGATTACGCCATCTATCTGGTGCATTCGCTGGCACCCTCGTCGCGGCTGACGCAGGCCAATCCACGCGACATGGATCTCATCCTGGCCGATAACTTCGCACAGGCCGCAGCGGCGAACGGGGTGAAGCAGATCATTGTCGTCGGCGGGCTGATCCCGGACAGCTTCCGGATCTCGCCTCTGCTCTGGAGCCGACGCGAGGTCGAGCTGGTCCTGGCCTCGCGCGGCACGCCGGTCACGGCTCTGCGTGCCGGACTGGTCGTCGGCCCCGGCGGATCGGCCCCGCGGCTGTTGGTCGATCTGGTCCGGCGTCTTCCTGTCCTACTCTTGCCGCCGAGCGCCCGCTCGATGACGCGACCCATCGCGCTCGTGGATCTGGTTCGGGCGGTGCGCCACTGCCTGGGACAACCGGAGACCTGTCGGGGCGCCTACGACATCGGCGGTCCCGAGTGCTTGAGCTACGAGGAGATGCTGCGCCAAACGGCCGAGGTGCTCGGCCTGCGACGACGCATCCTGGCGCTGCCCTGGATGCCGCTCTGGGTGGCCTCGGCGACCGCCCGGTTCTTCAGCGGCGCGCCGTCGGCCGTGGTCGGTCCGGCACTGGAGAGTCTGCCTCAGGACACCGTGATTCGCGACAACCCGGTACAGCGCGCAATCGATACGGCGGCGATTCCCTTCAGCGAGGCGCTACGCGCTGCGCTCGATTCGTCGGGTCGGCGCCTGCTGGCGAGCCCGCGCCAACCGATCGAAGGTCAGGACCGCGAATCCATGCGACGGGCGCGGCTGGTGCGATCCATTCAGCGGATCATTCTGCCGCCCGGACAGGATGCGGTCTGGGTCGCCGGCAATTATTTCCGCTGGCTCGGCGCCTGCTGCTGGCCCATGGTCTGCACCCACATCGACGCGACGGGTCGATGCAGCGTCTATACGCGCTTCCCGCGCCTGCACCTGTTGACGCTGCAATGGCTCGCCGAAGAAAGCAGCCTGCAGCGCCAGGTCTACGCCATCGTCGGCGGTCTGCTGAACCGACCGGATGGGCCGGGCCGTGCCCGTTTCGAGTTCCAAACCCTGCTGGACGATCGCTACACCATGGCCGCCATCCACGACTTCGCACCCGCCCTGCCCTGGTATGTCTATCTCTGGACCCAGGCGGTCGCGCATCTAATGGTCATGCGGCGGTATCAGGGGCGGCTCGCGCGTTTGGCGCGGTGAGGCGCTTGCATCCTGCTGATAGCTGACCGCTGGCGGCTAGGGTCATTTCCGGAAAAAGATCTATCGGCAGAGCCACAGCCAGGAAACGTGGTCGAAGGCTCCCCTCGTTGTCGTTGTCGTTGTCGTTGTCGTTGTCGTTGTCGTTGTCGTTGTCGGGATGACTATTCCCGAAGATCT
>NZ_DATITZ010000146.1:0-9942 GCF_035467215.1 Thiocapsa sp.
CGGCGGCTGGAGCGCGAGATTTCCTTGTTGCGCCGAGCGGCGCCTGACCTGGTCTTGGCGGATGTACCCTGGCTGCCGCTCGATGCGGCGCGGCGGGCGGGCATCCCGGCGGTGGCACTCTGCTCGCTCAACTGGTACGACATCCTGCTCGAGAGCCCGGTGGCCGATCAGGTTCCCGCACCTGTGATGGAGCGAATGCGGGCGGTCTATGCCGCGGCCGAGCGTTTCATCCGACCGGCCCCCTCGATGCCGATGTCCTGGCTGCCGAATGCGATCGATGTCGGCCCCATCGCGAGCTGCTATCCGGACCGCCGCGAGGAGTTGCGGACCCGCTGCGGCGTGCCCGCCGATCGTCCCTTCGCCCTGATGCAGTTCGGTGGTTTCGAGGGTTTCGATTCGCTCGCGGTATGGCCCGAGCAGGACCAGGTCCATTGGTTGGCTCAGGATCTGCCCGCGGGGCCGAGGCGCGACGCGACCGCGATTTCCTCCCTGGGGCTGCGGGTACCGGACGTCATGTCCTCTTGCGATCTCATGCTGTGCAAGCCCGGCTACGGCACCTACTCCGAGGCGGCCGTGAACCGGATTCCCGTTCTCTATGTCAAACGCGGCGATTGGCCGGAGGAAGCCGCCTTGATACCCTGGCTGGCAGCGCGGATGCCGACACGCGAGATCACGCGGGAGGATCTCCTGGCGGGACACCTCGGCGAGGCGATTCAGGCGTTGCGCACCGCCGATCGACCGCCTGCCGTGGAGCCGACCGGCATCGAGCAGGTGGCGGATCTTCTGGAGCCTTATCTGGGTCCCCGGCCACGTGGCGCGGGTCATCCGCCCCGGGTCGCTCGGGCCGATTCGACGGGCGCGTTCTCGGCAACCTCAGTGGTGGACGGGTCATGACATCCTTCAGTGCCGATCGACAGCAGGTCCGACGCCTGGCGTTTCTGGCGCTGGCCTTTTGGCCGCTCGTCTCCTGGGGCACCTTGGCCGGGAAATCCGCCTCGACGGAAGGTGCCGAGACGCCGCAGGCCCGCACGGAATCAGCCAAGATCGAGGCCGATTCCCTGAAGCCCGCCGAGGCTGCCCCCGTCAAGCGCGCGTTGCCGGCCGCGCCGAACCGACCGCGTCCGAGCCGTGCGGAGGTCATCGCCATGATCCCGGCGGTCGCCGCGCGACATGGTGTCGAGGAGGAATTGGTCCGCGCGGTCGTCGCTGCGGAGTCGAACTACAACGCCCACGCCGTGTCCCGCGCAGGTGCGGTCGGGCTGATGCAATTGATGCCCCCGACGGCGGCGGACTACGGGGTGACCTCGGTCGCCGACCTCTTCGACCCCAAGATCAACCTCGACACCGGCACGCGTCATCTCAAGCGTCTGCTGCGCAAGTACGACAACGACTACGGTCGGGTCATCATGGCCTACAACGCGGGGGAGGGCGTGGTCGATCGCACCAACAGCCAGGTGACCTATCTCGAAACGCTCAACTATACCGAGGCGGTGATTACCTACTACCGCCGCAACGGCGGCACTGCGCCGACCCAGGTGGCCTTGAATCAGGTGCGGACCCTGCGCGGGACGCGCGACTTGGGCAAGGCGAGGCGCCTGATGAAGAAGTATCTGGATCCGTCGCTGTTGTCGCTCAAGGTCAAGCCCACACTCGACCTGCGGCGTCTTAATCCGGCCCTTCACGAAGTGGGCCCGGAGAGTAAGCCGATGTTCGAGCTGGGCGCGACCGGTCGGCCCTGATTCCGGTTCCGGACGGCGCTCCGTCAGCATCGCTCGGGAGGAGTCTCGGCACATGTTTTACGGGTTTGCGGCACTCCTGCTGATCCCGCTCGGCTGGGGTCTATGGGTCTTCAATCGCTTGGTGCGTCTGCGCAATCGCGTCCGCGCGGCCTGGAGCGATATCGACGTTCAGCTTACTCGGCGTCACGACCTGATCCCCATGTTGGTCGAGGCCGTGCGCGGCTATGCGGCGCATGAGCAGACGCTCTTTGCGGCCGTTGCGGCGCTGCGTACGCGTGCCATCGAGACGCGAAGCCCCGCCGAGCTGGCGACCCTGGAGGCGGCCCTCGAGCAGTCGGTCGGCCGGCTGATCTTGCTCGACGAGGCCTATCCTGATCTCAAAGCGAGCGAGAACTTCCTGCGCCTTCAGCGCGATCTCGTCGATGTCGAGGAGCATCTTCAATACGCGCGCCGTTTCTACAACGGCGCCGTGCGCGAGTTGAACGACGGGATTCAAAAGGTGCCGGACCTGCTGATTGCCCGGTTGTTCGGATTCGCGTCGGCAGAGTTCTATCTGGCCCGCGAGTCCGAGCGCGCGGCACCGCGACTCGAGGGCGAGACATGAGCGTGACCCCGGGGCCGACAGTTGAACGCGCCGTGCTTTACGCAAAGGATTCGCCGACCTTGAAGATGGCGTTCGTCCGATCCTTCCTCGGCCTCCTGCTCCTGCCCATGCTCCTGCTCGGGCTCAGCGCCGAGGCCGGTGCTGCGGAGGAGATCCTCTCCTTCCACAGCGATCTCTCGATCCAGCCCGACGGCGGCCTCGAGGTGACCGAGACTATCGCGATTCGCGCCGAGGGCAGCGAGATCCGCCGCGGCATCGTACGCGAGTTTCCGACCCGCTATCGCGACCGGCTCGGCAACCAGGTCCGGGTCGGTTTCGAGCTGCTCGGGGTGGAGCGCGACGGCAATCCTGAGCCCCAGTTCATCGAGCGCGTCTCCAACGGCGTCGAGATCAACACCGGCAACGACGATTTTCTCGCTGTCCCGGCGACCTATACCTACCGCATTCGCTATCGCACGACCCGCCAGCTCGGTTTCTTCGAGGGCCACGACGAGCTCTATTGGAACGTTACCGGCACCGGTTGGATCTTTCCGATCCTCGCGGCAAGCGCCACCGTGCGGCTTCCCGCCGAGGTCCCGATCGCGGAGCTCACGGCCGAGGGCTATACCGGGCCTCAGGGGGCCGTCGGTCGAGACCTGGTTGCCGAGGTCGTCGCGCCCGACGAGCTCCGCTTCGCGACGACACGACCCTTGGGCGTTGCCGAGGGCCTGACCATCGTGGCCGGCTTCCCGAAAGGCCTGATCGCGGAGCCGACGGATGCCCGGCGTCTCGCCTGGCTGCTGTACGACAATCGCGGTGTGCTGGTCGCTCTGGTCGGGCTCATCCTGCTGCTCGCCTATTACGGGACTACCTGGTGGCGCGTCGGGCGCGATCCGCAAGCCGGCCCGATCTTTCCGCACTACCGGCCCCCGGACGGACATTCGCCCGCGGGTTTGCGCTATCTGAGCCGGATGGGCTACGACCACCGCTGTTTTGCCGCCGATCTGGTTGAGACGGCGGTGAAGGGTCATGTGGTGATCCATCAGGAAAAGGCCGGTTGGCGCGACGCGTGGCGGCTCGAGCGCCTGCCCGGCGCCGATCCGGCCGCGCTCACCCCGAGTCAAGCGACCCTGCTCCGACTGCTCTTCGCCAAGGGCGATCAGCTGGTGCTGACCAATAAGCAGGCGGATCGGGTCGGGCCTGCACAGAGCGGCCACACACAGAGCCTCGCGCAGCTCTACAGCCCGCGCTTTTTGCTCACCAACGGCGGCAAGCTCGGTTTAGGGATCGCCTTCTCCGTGCTCTACGGTGTTTTGGCCTGGATGGTCGCGGGCGGAGACGGGATACCGGCCATGCTCGTCCTGTTCGGGCTCGCCGTCGGTGCCCATATCCTCTTTGCTTGGCTGCTGAAGGCCCCGACCACCGAGGGGCGGCGGCTGCTTGACCGGATCGAGGGTCTGAAGCTCTATCTGAGTGTCGCCGAGCGCGACGAGTTGAGGTCGCTCCCCGGACCGGGCAGCGATGCGCCGCCCGTTCTGGATGCCGAGCGCTACGAGGCGCTTTTGCCCTATGCGTTGGCGCTGGATGTCGAAGAGGCATGGACCCGTAAGTTCACCCTTGCCGTCGGCGCCGCGGCCGCGGCGGCCGCCGCAGGGGGCATATCCTGGTATCGAGGCCGCGGCAGCGCCGGGGATCTCTCGCGCATGAGCCGATCGCTCGGCCAGACCTTGAGTCGTCAGATTGCGTCCTCCGCAACACCGCCCGGCAGCAGCTCGGGCAGCGGTGGTGGCGGCTCGTCCGGCGGCGGTGGTGGTGGCGGTGGAGGGCGCGGGCGGTAGGACAAGCGCCGTAGGGACTGCGCTGCGCTTGTCCACCAACTACGGTTGCGACCGAGGGTCGCCGACGCGCCATGCCCGAGGTCAATCCATCAGATCGACCTCGATCCCCGACTCGGCGAGGGCCTCGCGGCGCGCGGCAAGATAGCGCTGGAAGCTCGGCTCCCACAGGTAGGCACCTGTCGCGACATAATCCAAGGCGCCGTGGATATGGAACGACTTGAAGTAACCCTCGGTGCGGAAGACCTCGCGTCCAGCGGCATCGAAGAACACCAGGCTGGGTGTGTACTTGATGCCGAGCTCCGCGGCCCAGTCGCGGATCGGGATCTCGCGGCGGTCGACCGTCTGGACGGGGTCGCGCGAATAGGTATCCAGGATTGCCCCGTCGAAGGCGCTCAGCGAGTAGGCGACCGGCTCACGTTTGAGGATGTCCTCATGCAGCTCGTCGCAGTCCCGACAGGTGGGCTGCTCGAACATCACCACCAAAGGACGCATGGAGGCATCGCGATTCTCCGCGAGTCGGAACGGGGTCGTCAGGAACCCGCCCTGCTTATGCAAGGTGCCCTTGGCTTGGGCCGATTCGAGTCCGCCGGCATAGTCGGCGAATGACTCGCCGAACTGCTCGCGCCGCTCGGCGACATAGGCAAGTGCGGCCTTGAAGCGATGGGGCGGGAAGTAGCCGTTGATCCGCAGAACGACCTGCCGGGCCTCGTCGAGCAAAAGCATCGTGGGTGTGAACTGGACCTTGAGGTCCGCGCCGAGTTGTTTCTCGGTGGTGGACTCGCCGGACAAGCCGGTCACCTCCCGATCACCCCAGAGATTGATGGCGACGACGTCGAAATTCCCCTGCATCAGACGGGCGATCGACTGATCGGCCAGGTTCTCCTGCAACAGCTTGGCGCAGTAGGGACAACCGTCCTGATAAAAATAGAGTACGAGGCGCTTATCCTGTGCGGTGGCCTCCGCGACGTCCTCGCGGAGATCCAGAAAGGACGCCTTGAACCACTCGGGCTGCTCGTGATAACCGGGGTTCTGCATCCCGGGGGCCAGCTCGGAGGGTCCGTCGCTTGCGGCCGCGGCGAGCGTGCCGAGCAGCAGCAGGCTCCAGGCCAGGCGATGTATCCCGATCGAAGGCGTCTTCATCGTTCCAGTCTCCTCTGCGGTGCGCCGGGGCTGCCGGGCGCGGAAGTGCGCAACGGTTCCCCTTCTCGTCATGCGGCTCCGGCGCCGAGGCGCCTGTGCTTGAGATGGCCGGCGATTGCCGAGGTTCCTACCCGTCGCGATCGGGCGCGACCCGGTCCGGGCAACCGAAACGCCGCTCTTCGGGATAGGGAAAGACATCCTCGAGATGGCCCGCCCGGATATGCTCCTGACGCGCCCGCCACCAGGCCGGGTCGAACAATTCTTTGTGGAGCTCCCGGAAGACCTTGCGGATCCGCGGGTCGGTCAGCAGGAAGGTCTCGAACTCCTCCGGGAAGACGTCGTTCGGACCCGCGCTATACCAGACCTCTTCGGCCATCTCCATCTCGGGGTAGGGTGCGGGCGGAATCTCGCGGAAACGACACTCGGTCAGGTAGCACAGCTCGTCGTAGTCGTAGAAGACGACGCGGCCCTGACGCGTGACGCCGAAGTTCTTGAAGAGAAAATCGCCGGGGAAGATGTTGGCCGCGGCGAGCTGCTTGATGGCGTCGCCGTATTCGCCGATCGCGTGGCGAATGTCCTCGTCGTCGGCGGTGTGCAGATAGAGATTCAACGGCGACATGCGCCGCTCGATGTAGAGATGTTTGATGATGAGTTGATCGCCGTCGGATTCGAGACTCTTCGCGCAATCGGTCTCCAGCATCTCGATGAGGGCCGCCGAGAAGCGGTGACGCGGAAAGGCGACGTGCGAATACTCCCAGGAGTCGGCCATCCGCCCGACGCGATCATGCAGCTTCACGAGCTGGTATTTCTCTTTGACGGTCTCGCGCGTCATCTCCTTCGGCGGCGGGAAACGGTCCTTGATGACCTTGAAGACGAAGGGGAACGAGGGGAGCGTGAAGACGCACATCACCATCCCGCGGATGCCGGGCGCGACCACGAAATCATCTGCCGAATACCTCAGATGTTTGAGGAAGTCGCGATAGAACTCCGCCTTGCCGAACTTCTGCAGGCCGATGGCGGTGTAGAGCTCGGCCTTGCCCTTATGCGGAATCAAAGGCCGGAGGAAATCGACGACGGCGGCAGGGACCTCGGTGTCGACCATGAAGTAGGCGCGCGAGAAGCTGAAGACATCCGAGATCTCATCCCCGCCCGAGAGCAGTGTGTCGACATAGAGTCCGCCGGGCGCGCCCTCTTGCCCCTCGTCGTTGAGGATCGGGATCGCGAACGGGATCTGGTCCGCGCCGTTGATGGCCTTGCCGATGATGTAGGCCGCCTTGTTGCGGTAGAAGGGCTCGGAGAGGACGGCGAGTTGGAAGTTCTGATGCAGTGCGCGTCGGCGCGGGAAACGGTCCCGCACGGCGCGCATCAGACAGCGGATGTCGTGCCGGCGATTTCGGAAGGGACGCTGAAAACCCATGTCGCCGAGGAGGCGGGCGATCACCCGCGCGAAGCCGTCGCGTGCCGGGTAGTAGGGTCGAAAGATCGGGATCTCGGCCTCGAGGTGCTCGGTCGAGATCATCGGCCAGACGAAGATGTAGCTGTTGTTGTAATAACGCCGATCGAAGAGCCGGCAGAACACCGAGTTGTAATAGGTCTCGGCCAGCTCGGGCTGGTGGTGCAGCGGCAGGAGGCGCAAGTATTCGATCTTCACCCGGCGCCACAGGATGTCGGTCGGGTCGCGCAGATGAAACTCGCGGCGCAGCAGGGCCACCGTCTCGCCGACCCGCTCGTCGTAGTAGCTGATGCGCTCGCGCGCCGCCGCCTGAACCGCCGGCCAATCCGCCGCCTCGAAACGGTCCCGCGCCTTGCCGGTGATCTCGCGGAAAAGCCTGTAGTGACGCCCGAATCCGTCGAGGATCGCCTCGGCAATCTGTTTCGCCTCGGTCCATGCCATCGTTTTACCTCGCTGCCCCGACTCGGATCGATCCCGGCCGCGCCTGGTCCAGACTAATCGAGATCCAGCGGCCCGTCGGCCACCAGGATGCCATCCTCGTCGCAGTAGACCTGATCACCCGGAGCGAAGCGCACGCCGGCGAAGGTGACTGGGATGTCCCGTTGCCCTTCGCCACGCCTGAGGCTCTTGCGAGGATGTGTCCCCAATGCTTTGACACCCAACGGCATGGCGGCGATGTCGCGACTGTCGCGGATGCATCCGCAGAGGATGACCCCGGCCCAGCCATGCTCCACTGCACCGGCGGCGATCAGGTCTCCGAGCATCGCACAGCGCATGGAGCCCCCGGCATCGACCACGAGGACGCGGCCGTGTCCGGGCTCGGCTAGGGTCGATTTCACCTGAGTGTTGTCTTCGAAGCACTTGACCGTCACGACCGGCCCGGAGAAGCGGATCCGGCCGCCGAAATCCCGAAAGAGCGGATCGCAGATGCGGACATGCGCGTCGTATCGATCGGAGAGGTCAGCGGTCTTGAAGTCGAGGTCGTGCGGAGCGGATGGGGACTCTGTAGGCATGGGCGGACGCGGGCGGGTCTGTCGGAGGAGCGCCGAGTATATACCGAGCACCCGGGATCTTTCGCCGGATTCGACGCCCTGCGAGATCCCCGTGACGGAGACCGCGGCGAGAGCGCCGATAGGGTGTCCGCCCATAAAGGGACATCGACCGCTCGGGACGCTGTCTTGCGATAGGCGCACACTCAATCGACGATCCGCTCGCGGCGCCGCACGCTAAACCTGACCTGTCTAGTCTGAGATTTGTCAATGCATCCTGCCGCGGCGATGCCTAGACTGCCCATCAACCTCATTCCCGGAGCAGTCGTCGGGTGCCTCGGTCGCGAAGACCGACGCGCTCGGCGACACTGCCCGACGCACCCTCGGAGCCAGACCATGACCCAGCAGACCCGGACCGTGACGCGCTCGACACACACCGCAGCGGCAGCCAAACCTTATTGGTTGTGGGCACCGGTGCTCGCGACGACGACCATGCTCGCCGTGCTCTTGTTCATGCCCATGCCGTCGGTTCTTTGAGCGAAAATGTCGGGAGCATGATGGAAACTCCAAATCAGCAACCCGGTCGGTTGGAGCACTTTCCGATCTCCTTCTTCGCGATGGTGATGGGCCTGTCGGGCCTCACCATCGGATGGGAAAAGGCTCAGACGGTCCTCGATCTTGACTTGGGTATCACCCCCTGGTTGATCGGCGTCACGAGCGCGCTCTTCATGGTCTTGATGCTGTTGTATACGGCCAAGATCGCCCTGTATCGGCACGCCGTGATCCAAGAGCTGCGCCATCCGGTCAAGCTCAATTTTTTCCCGACCATCTCGATCAGTCTGCTCCTGCTGTCCATCGCCTTTCTGCCGGTCATGACTGACGTCAGTCGGGCACTCTGGATGGCGGGCACGGCCCTTCACTTGGTCTTTACACTCTATGTCGTGAATGTCTGGATCCATCATGAGCACTTTCAGGTGCATCATATGAATCCGGCCTGGTTCATCCCGGCGGTCGGCAACGTCTTGGTGCCCGTAGCGGGAGTGCCTTTGGGATATCAGGATATTTCCTGGTTCTTCTTCAGTACCGGAATGCTCTTCTGGCTGATCCTGATGACGATCATCTTCTACCGGGTGCTGTTTCATCACCCGATCGAAGAGCGTTTGATGCCGACGCTCTTCATCCTGATCGCGCCGCCCGCCGTCGGGTTTATTGCCTATTCACGGCTGGCCGGGGAGCTCGATGCCTTTGCGCGCGTGCTCTATTTCATCGGTCTCTTTCTGACCTTGTTGTTGTTCACGCAGGCAAACCGATTCCTGAAGCTCGGGTTCTTTCTGTCCTGGTGGGCCTACTCCTTTCCGCTGGCGGCGATCGGCATCGCGAGTCTGCTGATGTTCGAGCGCACGGGGCAGGATCTCTACCGCTATCTCGGGCTCGGTCTCCTGACCCTGCTGACCGGAATCGTCGCCTTGTTGTTGGCACGTACCGCCATTGCGGTACGGCGTAACGGGATCTGCGTTCCCGGTCACTGACGCCATCGGCAGGCACGGGGCGGCGGGTTTGCGAATCCGTCGTCCCGATACCCCGATCATCTCCCGAGTCGGCCGGCCCCTTCTTCCGTCGCCGAGCCTTCGAACCGATTCCGTCATCGAGGAACCATCATGTCCGACGTCGCCCCCGCGGTGAAATCGAATCCGATCTATGCCCTGGTTTTTCTGATCCTCTCGTTCGCCGCAGGGATCCTGTTGGCCTATTTCCGCGGGCCGCAGACACCGGCAACCGAGCCGGCGGCGACCGAGACGGTTGCGGTCCTGGAGGTCGCGGCGTCAGACGCGCCGATCTCCGCACCCGTCGAGGCAGAGGCGCAACCCGATCCGGGTGTGCTGAATGCGCGTCTGACCGATGCCGAAGCGAAGATCCGGCGTCTTGAGCAGGAGCTGGTCGCAGTCGCTGAGCAGCAGGCGGCGTTCGCGCTCGTCGTTTCGGAGCAGCGGGAACGTCGGGCCGGGATGCTCGCCGAGACCAACGTACCGGCCGCGCCCGAAGGCAACGCGGCTGCCGTGAGCGCAGCATCCGCCACGGACCGGTTGGAGGATGACCTTGCGCGTCTCGGCGCGCGTCCGACCGAGCGCGGCCATTTGGTGACGCTGACCGAATCGGAGCTGCGCTTCCCGGTCGGCGGGAGCACGCTCGACGCGGCGCG
>NZ_DATITZ010000147.1:0-12010 GCF_035467215.1 Thiocapsa sp.
CTCGATCACGGTCGTGTGAATCCCGGCGAGCCGCAGCGCCTCGCAGACCTCGAACCCGATCAGACCGCCGCCCACGACCACGGCCTTGGTTGCCTTCTTCTCGTCGCGGACCGCCCGCAGGGCATCCGCATCGGCCATCGAATGCAGCGTCGTGACACCCTCGAGCTCGATGCCCGGCACGGACGGGCGCAGCGGTGTCGCACCGGTGGCGATGACCAGGCGATCGTAAGGGATGGTGGACTGCTCGCCGGTCGGCAGATCTCGATAGGTGACCGTCTTCGCAACCCGGTCGATCTCGGTCGCCTCGGTGCGCACGAGAGCTTGGATCCGCTTGGCCTTGCCGTAAAAAGCCGGGTCGCGGACGATGCCCGCCGGTGTGCAAACAAGCATGTTGCGGTCGTCGAAGGTGCCGCCGACATAGTAGGGAAAGCCGCAGGATGCCATGGACAGATCCGGCTCGCGCTGGATCAGGGTGATCTCGGCATGCTCGTCCATCCGGCGGGCCTTGGCGGCGGCTTTGGGGCCGGCGGCGGAGCCGCCGATGACGACGATACGCAGGGGTTGCGACGACATAGATCAAGTCTCTCGGTTGAGCGGAAACGTGTGAGGAGGCGCGGCCGGCCGGATGCACGATCGGGTGAGGCGTCGGAGTGGATTGATCGAACGGTTTCGGCCGAGCGGTTCAACACGGGAAGTGTGATCCGTTCGGCCGCCGTCGGAATTGCGGATCCGCAACAAACGGCGAGTCGAGACTGATCCTGGTCAAGCCGGGGCAAGACGGAGCTTGCGAGGATCAGTCGTCGCATCGCGGCGGACCGTTGCTCGATGAACCCGCATCGAGTCCAGCCCTTTCGATTGCGTGACGGGGCGGGCTCGAGGGGCGGGCTTCGCATCGTGTCGTCAATCCACGTTACACTGTCGGCAAATGCCGTCCTGGCGATAACCATCGAACAGGTGACCATTTGACGACTGTCAGCCCAGCCCACGTCTTGCTTCTTGCCCTCGTCCTTCTAACGTCTCCATTGATCAGCAATGCCCAGTCCGGGCCTGCCCGATCAGATCTGGATCAATCCGCCTCCGTCGATACAAGCCCCGTCGATTCCGAAACGTCGGCGCTTTCCGAATCTCCCGATCCAGCCTCGGAGCAAGGCACCGATCGACCCAAGCTCGCCTTTGATCCGGCACAGGTCGGACTACCGGGGTTCACCGCTCCGCGCGCGAGTGCGGAGGACTATGCCGAGATCATGTCGCTGATCGACGCGCGCATCGCGCAGCTCGCGGCCAAGGTTCCGGAGCCCGAGCAGGACGACGCGACGGAGCAGACCCCGGGTCCGGCACAGGACGCACGGATCGCCTTGCTCGGCGAGCTGCGCACAGCGGTCCAGCGCGAGTCCGTCCTGGCCGCTCGGCTGCGCGAGTTGGATGGAGCGCTGGCCGAGTCGCAGGCGGCTGCCGAGACCAGCGAGCCGCCCGACCTCGGGGTCGAGCCACCCTATCCGCTGCGATTGTTGGACGAGCTTCGGGCCAAGCGGAGTCTGGCCGAGCACGCGCGGGAAGACGCCGCGCGTTTGCGCAGCCAGGCCGAGCGACGGGTTGCCGCGGCCGATCGAGACCATGACGCGGCGGTGCGCGAGCGGCGCCTCGTGCGGGATCGCTTGGCGGTTGTTCGGGATCAGGCCCAAGGGCCGGCGCCGGACGAGCTGGACATGGCCTCGCTCGAACGCGCCCTGGAGGTCGCCCGCCTGGCTGTCCTGGTGACGCTTCAGGAGCGCGAGTCCGCTCAGGTCGGGGCCGCCTTGGCCGAGCGCGAGGATGCCCTGGCGGCCGCTCGGCTCGCTCGGTTGGAGACCCGGATCGCCCATGTGGCCGGCGATGTCGTTTTCACGCGCGAGGCATTGGACGAGCGGCTGGCCGAGATTCAGGCCCGCGAAGAGGCGGTACGCGCGGACATCGCCTCACTCGTGGAGGCGGGCGATGCGGCCGAGCTGGCGCTGTTCCAGGCGCGTCGCCGCTTGGGGCTCATGACCTCCGATGCCGCGGATCGCGATCGCGCACAGGAGCAGATGCTCACGCGCGAAGCGGAGCTGGCCGCCGCGCGCAAAGGCGTCGAATACCTCCATCAAGCGTTGGGCCTCGCCGGTTCGGCGCGGACCCTTTACGAGCGGCGTTATGCGCTTTTGCAGGGCGAGGAGAGCGCGCTCTGGCCGACCTGGCTGCGCGAGACACAATCGCTGATCAAAGACATGAGTGATGAGAGCGCCTTCGCGCAGGCCGAGCTGGACGCCTTGCGCTCCATGCAGCTCGCGCTCGCGCGCCGGCTCGCCCGGGCGGATCTCGGCGCCGGGGTCGAGCAGGCGATCCGCGAGCGCGTCGGTGCGCTCGAGGCGCAGGAGGAGCGCGCCAGAGACATGCTGCTCGTAAAGGATCAGGTGCAGTCGCTGGCTCAACGCCTGCGCGACCAGCTCGAGCCCTCGGTGAGCGAGCGCTCGCTCGATCAGCACCTGGACGCGGCCAAGACGGAGCTGCTGTCCTGGTGGAACAAGGAGCTCTTCGTCATCCAGGATCACGGGATCTATGCCCGCGACCTGGTGACCGGCGCGGTGGTCTTCACCTTGGTCCTGGTGCTCGTGTCCTTCCTGCGCAGCCTGTTGCGGCGCACCGTCCTGCCCAAGCTGGTCGAGGGTTCGCAGACCGAGCGCAAGACCGCGCGCGCAGCCGTCCTGGCCTTGATCCGCAATACCAACCAGCTGTTTGTCCTGATCGTCGCCTTCTACGCGGCCATGACCGTTTCCGGCCTGGTTCAAGGTCAGGTCAAGGTGTGGCTGTGGACCCTCTTGGTGGTCGCCGTTTACGTGCAGGTCGGGATCTGGGCGACCGCGGGCCTGGTCGATTTCGTGCAGCGCCAGCGCAGCAAGAAGGAGCAGCAGGACCCTTCGGCCGTCACGGGTTACGGCCTGCTGTTGTTCTTTCTGCGGGTCGGCGTCTGGATCGTCGTTGTGGTCTCGGTCATGTCCCACTTCGAGTATCCGATCGCCGGCCTGATCGGAGCGCTGGGTGTCGGCGGTATCGCCGTAGCCTTCGCGGTCCAGAACATCCTGTCCGACGTCTTCCATTCCATGGCCATCATCCTGGATAAACCCTTCAAGGTCGGAGACTTCGTCATCGCCGGCGAGACCCTCGGCGTCGTCGACAGCATCGGCGTGAAGACCACGCGCATCCGCAGCCTCTCGGGCGAGATGGTGGTCATGTCCAACACCAATCTGCTCAACAGCACACTGCGCAACTACAAGCACATGCGCGAGCGTCGCGTGGTCTTCAAGCTGGGCGTCGTCTACGAGACCCCGCCGGATCGGCTCGAGCGCATCCCGAAGATGATCGAGGAGATCGTGCGGGCTCAGCGGTTCACCCGATTCGATCGCGCCCACTTCGCCGCCTACGGTGATTTTTCACTGGACTTCGAGGTGGTCTACTATGTCATCGGCGCGGATTTCACGCTCTACATGGACATCCAACAGGCCATCAACCTCGCGATCTATCGCAAGTTCCAGGAAGAAGGCATCCAGTTTGCCTATCCGACCCAGGAGCTGATCGTGCGCCGGCCCCCGGGCGAGCTTGGCCGGGCGTCGGCTTGAGACTGTCCGAGATCGCCGCCCCGACACTGCTGATGACCGGTACCGAGGATGTCGTCATCCCGCCGCGCAATGCCTGGATCATCGGCGAGCGCATCGCCGGCGCCTCCGTCATTCAGATCAAGGGTGGCGGACACGGGTTCTTTTATCAGTCACCCGAGCAGAGGGCCCGCTATCTTACGACCTTCCTCGACGGGGAACGGGTGCACTCGGAGCCCGGCGGGTTTTGAGGCGGTTTCCTCGCATTCCCTCTTCGGCCACGTATGGCTGCGTTGTAGGGGCGAATAAATTCGCCCCTATACCCCTGCAGGTTTTCCAGGCATCCGCAGCTTCGACGCGCTCGTTCCCTTTCCGGGAATGACCCGAACCCAGAACCCCGTCCTCAGCCGCCGATATTCGCCTCCCACCAAGCCCGATAGGCCGCGTCCGGCGGCACCACCTTGGCCGTGGCCTCGCTGACGCGGTTGCCCTGCGGGTCCGCGATGCCGATCTGCATCTCGACGATTCCGCCGCGGATCAGGCGCGCGACCTCCAACGTCACGACCAGCTCGTCGCCCGGATACAGCGGACGGCGCAGGCGCTCGGGCGAGAAGGTCAGTCCCAACGTCCCGTCGCCGGGAAACTCGGTCCCGAAGAGCGCGGAGATGCGGGTCTGCACGAGTCCGCCCGGGACGATGATGTCCCGAGCATCCGGGAACCGCACCCGTGCCGCGTCGAGGTCGCGATGGATCGCGTTGTGATCACCGACCAGAGCCACAGTAGCGATCGACCTCCTCTCGGCTGAAGCTCAGACGCGCCTCGTGGCGCATGCCGACCTCGAGCATTGCGGCCATCAAGCAGCGGGTTGGCGTCATGGATGGGATCTCCCTGCTGTTCTGCAGTGCTCGGAGCGGGCTTCTGCGGCCGTCGCGGCGATCGCCGCGCCGCTCAAATGACTTCCAGCGCGCGGATCAGCGCCATCACGTCCGGCTCTTCCGCCAGCTCGCCTTCCCAGACGCGATAGACGCGCGCATCGGGCGGGGCGCCGAGGGTCAGCTCGGCGATGAATCCGGTCGCGCCTGCGGGTGCCGGGTGCTCTCGGGGAGCGCCCAAGGCATCGAGCAGGGCGGTGATCTCGCGGGTCTGACGCTCGTCGAGCGCGCCTTGGCGTGGCTTGTGGCTGGTGTGGTCGCCGCAGTCGACCCGATAGGCACCCGTGGGCTCCAGGATGATCTCCAACGTATAGTCGTCTTGTCCGACGACCCGGTAATGGACGCGCGGTAGGGACATGGGGTTTTTGCCTCCCTCGTGGTGATATGCCGGATTCGGGCGATTCCGAGTCCTGCCGATGCCGGATAGTCTATACCGACCGGCTTGCTTTTCCCCGAGTCCGTTGGCACGCTCCGAGCCTGCCGGGCGGCTACAGGACGCTCGGCAGACGACAAATAACAACATGTTTCGGAGGAATTCGATGAAGTCTCGTTCTTTGGTGCCGCTCCTCGTTTTACTCGGAGCCGCCGCCGGCGCCTCCGCCCAGCCTTACGGCTACGCTCCCCCGCCCATCCATCAAGGTTACGGCCCGATGCCGATGCCCTACGGCGGCGCTTATCCGGCCATGCCGGCCATGCCGGAGATGCCTGCCGCCCCGGCTCGCCCCATGCGCCCGACCGCGCCGCCCGCGCGTGCGGAATCCGCGGCGCCGGCCGGGGGTGCGGGGGCGCCTGCCGGGATGGCCGAGAGTCCTGCGGCCGAGGCGAGCGCGACGCTCAAAGAAGGCATGGACAAGCTCCTCGGCTTTCTCGCCCGTGAAGAGGTGCCGAATCGGCTCCAGGTCGCCGCCTTCCTCGACGGCGAGATTGCGCCCTATTTCGACTTCGAGCAGATGGCCAAGTGGGTGGCCGGTCCGGCGTCCGAAGGCATGAGTGCCGAGGATAAGAAGGCGATGGCCGCACATCTGGAGGCCGATTTCCTCGGCACCCTGGCGACCCGGCTAATGGACTATCAGGGGCAGCAGATCCGTATGTTGCCGCCGCGCATGGGCCCGCGCGGCGACGTCAGCGTCAACGTGGCGCTGCTGCGCGCGCAGGGCTATCCCTCCAAGCTCGAGTTTCGGATGTACAAATCGCAGACCGGCTGGCGGGTCTACGATGTCGTAGCGAACGGTCAGAGTGCGGCTGCCTATTATCGGGTGCAGTTCCAGCGCATGGCCGGACAGGGGCAGGGGGCAGTGCCGACGCGTTGATCCTCGACCCAGCCGCGCCTTCCGGCGCGGCCGGGTAGGTGCGAATTTATTCGCATTGAGTTAGTCGCAAACATTGATTCAAGAGTGCGAATAAATTCGCACCTACGGAGTCTGCATGTACCGCCGGCCCCGGAGCCGAGCGAACCACTTGAAGGAGACGTAGCCAAAGGCCATAGACTCGGACCTTGCGAGAGGTCGCGACCGGCGATCATTTCGCCCGACCGGGGGCCGACCATGGGGAGCCGACGATGGATGGACCGATGAACAGCGTGCCGCCCGGCGTCGACGACATGCCCTCGAAGGTCGGACGGGTGATGTTGTTCGCGGCATGGATCGTCGGATTGGCGTTGCTGGCGATGTTCTTCGACGGCGTCATCACGGGTCGCGACAATCCCAACCCGGATCCGGTCGCGCTGCACAGCGGCAGCGGTGTCCCCGAGGTGCGCCTGGAACGCAACCGTGCCGGGCACTATGTCGCCGGCGGTCGGATCAACGGCGAATCGGTGCGCTTTCTGATCGACACGGGCGCGACCGACGTCGCCTTGCCGCTGGCCCTGGCCGAGCGCCTGTCGCTGCCGCTCCGACCCGGCGGCATGAGCAAGACCGCAAACGGCATGGTGCGCACCTGGACGACACGGCTCGACTCGGTCGACCTCGGCGGATTGGTCGCGCACAACGTCCGCGCCACGGTCTTGCCGAACATGCCCGGAGACGACGTCCTGCTGGGTATGAGTTATCTGAGCCATCTGGAGCTGATCCAGCGCGGCGGTGTGCTGACGCTGCGTCCTCACCTCGGATCATCTTGATCCGCGTCTTGATGCCGGCCTTTCGCGCCGGCTCCGGCTCCGAGTCCCACTCCCGCGCTGGACAACACAACCTCGTCATCGTTGTGGTTTCGGTTTAAGCTCGACCGGTCCCGTGAATCGGCGCGACACTTCGAGCGCGATGACGGGCGGGTGGCCTGCGGCGATCCGGACCCGCGATCGGGCTCGGAGCCAACGCCGACGGCGCTTCATTGGTCTCGACGCACCCCGACGAACGATGATCAGACTGCACCGGATTCGAGAGAGCTCAGTCGCTTGGCTCAGACGCAAGATGCCGATCCCCGTGTTTCTGCTCGCGAGTCTGCTGGTGATCCTGCTGGCGCGCGATCTGGCTGAGCGGCGGGAGAACCCGAACCCGAACCCGGTGGCCTATCTCGGCGCCGGCGACGTGCCCGAGGTGGTCCTCAAAGAGAATCAGGTGAGTCAATACGTGACCACCGGCCGGATCAACGGGACCCCCATCGAGTTCTTGGTCGATACCGGGGCGGTGGATGTCGCCATGCCTTACATGGTCGCCCAGACGCTCGGTTTGACGCTCCAGCCCGGCGGGGTCAGCAAGACCGGCAACGGCGATGTCCGCACCTGGGTCGCGCGGTTGGAGAGCGTGGATGTCGGCGGGCTGGTCGCCTATGACCTGAGCGCGACCATCCTCCCCAACATGCAGGGCGATCAGGTCTTGCTCGGCATGGCCTACCTCAGACACATGGAGCTGGTGCTGCGCGGCGGCGAGATGATCCTGCGGCCGTATTCGAGCGATTAAACCGCGTCCGGAGCGACGTGTGAAAGGTTTAGGTTGTATTCGGCCTTGGGGATCTCACCACCCTTGGAGGAGACGCGGTTTAAAATTTTAGATTTTTTAGAACTTTAAACCGCGCCACCTCCAACGATCGTCGAGTCTGCCGGGGCCGTTCCCATCCAAAAACACCACATACGGCACCGGGCGCGGTTTAACGGACCTGCAGCGCAACCCCGCCGCGCCTCGGATCGCCCGCGCCGTGCGTGCTGCCGTCCGGGGCGACCGCCACGCTGTGGGCGCCCCCGAAGAAGACGCTTCCGCGATTCCAGACCTTCAGCCCCGGCCAGTGCGTGCCGAGTGCGGCAATCGTGTCGTCCGTGATCGGCGGCTCGAGATTCAGGACCCCGTCTTCGAAGTGCATCCTGGGGGCGGCCACGGCCGCCTCCAGATCGACACCGAAGTCGATCAGATTGGAGACCACCTGCAGGATGGCGCTGCGGATCCGGTTGGATCCGGACGAGCCCGTCACGACCCAACCCCCGTCCGCCAGAGCCAGAAGGCTCGGCGCCATCATGGAGCTGATCCGCCGATCGGTCGGCCAGCGATGAAAGCCGTGCGGGTTGATGTCCTCTTCGCCCAGCATATTGTTCAGCATGATGCCGGTGCCGGGTAGCACATAGCCGGCGCCCTCCCCGTTGGAGAGGGTTACGCTGGCGAGGTTGCCCTCGCGATCGGCGACGCTGATCTGCGTGGTCCCGCGGCTGAAGGTCGCCGCGCCCTCCATGAGTTTGCGATAGGCTTCAGGGATGCTCGGGGGCAATGCCACCAGTGACTCCGAGAGCGGCGCCGAGAACGGCTCGGCGGGCTCGGTCGGCTGCGCGCGACGCAGGCGTTGGGTCAGCTCCTGGGCGAGGGCGAGCGCGTGCAGGTGCGCGGGGCTGCCGCGTCCGAGACGGGCCGGCTCGACGGCGTCGAGTAGGCCCAGGGTGACGCCGAGCAGGAACCCGCCTTGGGAGGGCGGCGGATTGGTGTAGAGATGCGCCCCGCGGTAGGAATGGACGAGCGGTGCGCGTCGTTCGACCCGGTAGTCGGCGAGATCCGCCGCGCTCAGATGTCCTCCGTGCTCGGAACAATCGCGGACCAAACGCGCTCCCAAGTCGCCGCGATAGAAGGAATCAGCGCCCTCGCGGGCGATCCTCTCCAGGGTCTCGGCGAGCTGCGGGTTGCGCACCCGCGCGCCGACCGGGGCGAGCCGGTCGGGTTGCTCCGGGTCGGCATAGAGTGCGAGTGCCGCGGGACTCGCATGCAGGATCGGCGCGACGATCTCGGCGATATCCCGCTGGACGCGGTTCACGATCACCCCGTCGCGGGCGAGACGACAGGCCGGCGCAACGATGACCTCGAGTGGAAGCCGACAATGCGCGCGATGGATGGCGACGAGACCGGCGATCGCCCCCGGTGTCGCGATCGACCCTTGTCCGATGTGGAATTCCTGCTTGGCGTCGCCGAAGTCGGCGAGGATCGGATAGAAATTCAGCTCCTGCTCGGGACGGTGTCGGCGCGGGGTCTGCGCGAAGAAGTCGAAAAGCCCCGGCGCCGCACCGGCGGGTCGGGCGAGCAGAAAGCCGCCGCCGCCGAGCGAGGCCAGGACCGGCTCGGCGATGCAGGCCGCGCACAGCGCCGCAAGCGCCGCGTCGAACGCATTGCCGCCGGCACGCAGGGTCTCGGCGGCCGCCTCGGCGGTCAAGGGATGGCCGGCCGCCACGCTGCCGAGGATGGTCATGGGAGGCGGTGGCCTGATGAAGGTGTCGAGTGCATTGCCGACCTGTCGTCTGCCGATGGCGTGGTTCGAGGGTGGAGCGCTCGCCGCGCTCGCCCTTGATGTTGCCCGGGGCGTCCGGACGTTCAACTCAAGGTGCAACCGACCGCCGATCATGCGAATCTTACGCGTCGGACGTGCGCTTGCGAGCAGCATCATCCGACGATGTCGCCAGACGCGCAAGCCGGCTCAACCCATCCGATGCCCCCTGAATGGTCGACGAAACGAACCGACAACCCCCGGACGGTGATCGCGGCGAGACAGCGTCGCTGCGGCAGGCCTTGGGCGAGGTGCGTCGCGAGGCCCAGCAGGAGGTCGCGCGCATCAATCGCCAGTTGCGCGAGCGCTCCGCGGCCGAGGGCGGAGCGGCCTCGGTCGTCTCAGTCCCGACACGGCTTGATCGGCTGCGCAACGGCGGGTCCGTGCTGGGTGTCGGCATCGCCGTGCTCGACCTCGTCAACGAGGTCGAGGTCTATCCCGCCGAGGACGACGAGGTCCGCGCCCTGGCCATGCGCCGGGTGCGCGGCGGTAACGTGACCAACAGCCTCGCCGTCCTGTCGCAGCTTGGACACCCCTGTCGTTGGGCGGGAACACTCGGGGAGGACCCGGCGGCCGACCTCATTCTTGCCGACCTCGCCCGTCACGGCATCGAGACGCGGGATGCCGTGCGGGTTCCCGGCGGGACCACCCCGACCTCTTCGATACTACTCAGCCGTGCCAACGGCAGCCGGACCATCGTCCATTTTCGGGATCTGCCCGAGCTGAGTGCGGACGACTTCGGTCGAGTCTCGCTCGACGGACTCGCCCGGGTCCATTTCGAAGGGCGCAACCCGCAGGAGACCGCGCGCATGATCCGGCGTGTCCGAGAGGAGGCCCCGGACGTGCCGATCTCGGTCGAGCTCGAGAAACGACGCCCGGGGATCGAGGAGCTGCTGCATGGCCCGCAGTTGTTGTTGGCGAGTCGCGCCTTTGCACGGGCCGGCGGATTTGAAGATCCGGGTGATTTCTTGGACGATCTCCTCGTGCGCAGCGATGCGCGGCTTTGCGTTGTGGCTTGGGGCGCGGAAGGTGCCGCCTTCCTCGCGCGCGGCGGTCATGTCCAGCGGGTGCCGGCCTACGTCCCGACGAAGGTCGTCGACACCTTGGGTGCGGGCGATGTCTTCAACGCCGGGGTCATCCATGGACTGATGCAGCGGTTGTCCGCCGCCGAGGCGGTGACGCAGGCGGTCACGCTTGCCGGTCTCAAATGCGGGCATCCCGGCATCGTGGTGGAGCGCGAATCGTCCCCGCTCTCGGACTGATCGGCTGCTGCACAAAAGGCTCCGCAAAGGAGGTGCCGACCGAATCGCGTGCAGACCCGTTCCGATCGTGGGGGTATCGGCGCGTCAGAGCCCGATCGGGTCCGCAATCGCACCTTCCAGAGGGTCGATCGCGGCGGGCATCCCGAACCCCTGCTCCCGTTGCGTCCAGGCCCAAGCCGCCTGGATGGCGCACAGCAAGGCGTCGAGCCGGTCGCCGCTCGGATCCTCGGCGAGGCTCGGATCCGCTTGGACCTTCAGGCCGTAGATGGACTGTGTCTCTTCGCAGTCGAGGATCAGGTCGAGGAGCCTTCTCCGGGCCGCGTCACGCTGCGCTGTTTGCTTGGACTTCATGTCTTGTTTGTAGCTCTCCTTACCGATGAGCCGACGGGCTAGGACGCCGGGATAGGCTTCGACGACGATTCGCTCGGGGTCGCCGTCCTTCAGTCCCGGAATCCGCACGCCGGCCCTGCGCAGACGCGGTGCGCCCTCGAAGAACATGAGTCCGACCGGCGTGCCGTAGAGCTTCTGCGGGCTGATCGCACCGGTCGCGCGATCCGTCGCGCGGCGGTGCTCCTTGTCGCCCGGCGTGCGGGTCGACCTGTACCCGTCCAGCGCGGTGCGGAAACCTTCGCGGCCGAGTCGTGCCGCGTGATCCACATAGTCGGTCCAGGTGTCGGGCCAGCCGATGTTCTCGATGAAGGTGCGCGATTGGCCGAAGGGAAAATCGATCCCGGCGATCCAGGGGCCGGGTTGCTGCAATGCGGCCTCGAACCCCTCGAAATCTCGCCATTCGGTCAGCTGGACAGCCTTAAGTCGCAGGCCACCCAAACAGCATTCCACGCAGGTGATGGGCTTGCGGCGACTCGGTCGGCTGGTGAAGTCGATGCCGTAGATCTTCATTCCCGCGAGATCCTGCGTAGGTGCGAATTTATTCGCATGTCGCGGCATGACGATGCGAATAAAGTCGCACCTACCGGGTTCAGGGTGCCGGATTCGGCTGCCGCGTATGGATCGCCTCGATCTGCGCGATCACCTCGTCCGAGAGTGTGAGATCGGCGCTGGCGAGGTTGGTCTCCAGCTGCTCGGGCGTCGTCGCACCGATGATGTTGGATGTCACGAAGGGGCGGCTCGTCACCCAGGCGAGCGCCATCTGCGCCGGGTCGAGTCCGTGGCTGCGCGCGAGTGCGACATACTCGGCCGTGGCGCGCTCGGCTTCCGGATTCGAATAGCGGTTGAAGCGTTCGAACAGCGTGACGCGGGCGCCGGCCGGGCGTGCGCCGTCCAGATACTTCCCGGAGAGCACGCCGAAGCCGAGCGGCGAGTAGGCCAGGAGTCCGCAGTCCTCCCGAACGGCGACCTCTGCGAGACCGACCTCGAAGGTCCGGTTCAGGAGACTGTAAGGATTCTGGATGCTCACCATGCGCGGCAGGCCACGCTGCTGCGCGAGCGCGAGGAAGCTCATCAGGCCCCAAGGTGTTTC
>NZ_DATITZ010000148.1:0-8431 GCF_035467215.1 Thiocapsa sp.
TCGCGCCCGCGACCATTCGGACCATCGAGCCGGACGGACGCCAGCGCGATCGCTGCTACTGGGACATCAACTTCGTGCCCCGTCCGGAGGAACGCGATCTGTCCTTCGAGGATTGGCAGGAGCTCACCCTGTCCGCGCTGCGCACCGCCGTGGCGCGCCGTCTGGTGGCGGATGTGGATGTCGGCGTGCTGCTCTCCGGCGGGTTGGACTCAAGCCTCATCGTCGCCCTCCTGGCCGAGCAAGGCCAACGCGGCATCAACACCTTCTCGGTGGGCTTCGAGACCGTCGGGACCGAGGTTGGCGACGAGTTTCAGTACTCGGACATCATCGCCGACGCCTTCGCGACGCGTCACCACAAGATCCGGGTTGATTCGGCTTCGCGTCTTCTGCCCGAGCTGCCCAATTGCGTGCGCGCCATGGCCGAGCCCATGGTCAGCCACGACGTGATCGGCTTCTATCTGCTTTCTCAAGAGGTCGCCAAGCATGTGAAGGTGGTTCAGAGCGGGCAGGGCGCGGACGAGGTCTTCGCCGGCTATCACTGGTATCCGCCGATGCTCGGCAGCACCGATCCGCTCGGCGACTATGCGCAGGCCTTCTGCGATCGCACGCACGAGGACTATCGTCGCGCGGTCGACCCGCGTTTTCACGGCGAGGACGCGAGCCGCGCCTTCATCGCCGCGCATTTCGCCCGCGCCGGTGCGGATGCGCCGGTCGACAAGGCGTTGCGAATCGACCAGCAGATCATGTTGGTCGACGACCCGGTCAAGCGCGTCGACAACATGACCATGGCGTGGGGCCTGGAGGCGCGGGTGCCGTTCCTGGACCACGAGCTGGTCGAGCTGGCCGCGCGCATGCCCGATCGGCACAAGCTCTGCGATGAGGGCAAAGGCGTGCTCAAGGCGATCGGTCGCCGGCTGATCCCGGCCTCGGTCATCGATCGGCCCAAGGGTTACTTCCCGGTGCCAGCGCTCAAATATCTGCGCGGCGAGGTCCTCGAATCCGTGCGCGATCTGCTGCATTCACCGCGCGCTCGCGAGCGCGGTCTCTTCCAACCGGCCTATATCGATACCCTGTTGGCCGCGCCGGACGAACACCTGACCCCGCTGCGCGGCTCCAAGCTGTGGCAGGTCGCGCTGTTGGAGATGTGGCTGCAAGAGCAAGGGGTCTGACACCGATGAGCAGAGATCGCATGCGACATCGCTTCGAGCGCAGCCGTGCCCCGTCGCTCAAGAACTGGGACCGCCAACCGCGCGCGGACCAGGCGCTCGCTCAGCCCGCGATCGTCGACTGCGGCTGGGGGCGGCTGCTCTTCGGTCAGACCTTCTCGGACCCCAAGGCACTCGCCGAGGCGCTCCAGGAAGAGCACCGCGGCAAGCGTGACGTGGCGCTTTACCTGAGCGATCCCCATGTGGTGCTCTCCTATGCGCCGCGGGATCTGTTCCTGGATCCGTCCCACACCTTTCGTCTCTGGCTCGAGCGTTATCAGTGCTCGCCGCGCCGGCCCAAGGGCTTTCACGTGCGCTTGCTCAACAGTCGCGACGATGCCGAGGCGGTCCACCGACTCTATGTCAGCCGCCGGATGGTGCCGCCGAGCGCGGACTTCATCCGGGAGCAGCGCACCTCCAAGGTCTTGACTTACTGGGTCGCGGAGGAGGAGCAGGACGGTCGGATCCTGGGTGCGGTGAACGGGGTCGATCATGTCGCCGCCTTCGCCGATCCCGAGAACGGCGCCAGCCTCTGGGCGCTCGCCGTCGATGCCCAGGCGCCTTATCCGGGCGTGGGAGATGCCTTGGTGCGACAGGTGATCGAGTATTATCAGGCGCGCGGTCGCGGTTTTCTGGACCTTTCGGTTATCCACGACAACACCCAGGCCATTCGGCTCTATCGCAAGCTCGGTTTCGAGCGCATCCCGGCCTTCGCGCTCAAGAATAAGAACGCCTTCAACGAGCCGCTCTTCATGGGACAACAGCCCGAGGCCAAGCTCAATCCCTATGCGACCATCATCGTCAACGAGGCGCGCCGGCGCGGGATCGCGATCGAGGTGCTCGATGCCGAAGGCGGTTACTTCGCCTTGGTGCTCGGCGGGCGCCGGATCGTCTGTCGCGAGAGTCTGAGCGAGCTGACCAGCGCCGTGGCGATGAGCCGCTGCGACGACAAGGCGGTCACTCATCGACTGTTGCGCAACGCCGGTCTGCGGGTCCCGGAGCAGACGCGTTTCGAGGCGTTGGATCAGGCCGAGGCGTTTCTCGCCAAGCTCGGCCGCCTGGTCGTCAAACCCGTGCGCGGCGAGCAGGGTGCCGGGATCAGTGTCGACGTGCGTGATCCCGAGACACTCGAGCGCGCGATCGCCGCGGCGCGGCGGGTCTGTGATCAGGTCATCCTGGAGGAGTATGTCGCAGGCGAGGATCTGCGTATCGTCGTGATCGACAACCGGGTGGTTGCGGCCGCGATCCGTCGCCCGGCGCAGGTGACCGGGACCGGTCAACACAGCGTGCGTGACCTCATCCAGGCCCAGAGCCGACGTCGCCGCGCGGCAACGGGCGGGGAGAGCAGCATCCCGATGGACGACGAGACCAAGCGGTGCGTCGTCTCCGCCGGTTACGATCTAGAGGCGATCCTGCCGGAGGGCGAGGTGTTGAGGGTACGCAAGACCGCGAATCTCCACACCGGCGGGACCATCCACGACGTCACCGCGCAGCTGAATCCCGTGCTCGCCGAGGCCGCCGTTGCCGCGGCGCGGGCGCTGGAGATCCCGGTCACGGGCCTGGATTTCCTTGTCCCTTCGGTGAACGGGACCGATTATGTCATCATCGAGGCCAACGAGCGGCCCGGCTTGGCCAATCACGAGCCCCAACCGACCGCCGAGCGTTTCGTCGACCTGTTGTTTCCTCAGACCGCTGCACGGGAGTCGATATTTTGAAGTTGCCTGCCATCGATACGCGCTACCTGGTCGAGGTCCTGCTCAAGCTGCTGCATACGCCCAGCCCTTCCGGCTATACGGACCGCGTGGTCCATCTGGTGTGCGAGGAGCTCGAGCGCTTGGAGGTCCCCTTCGAGCTGACCCGCCGGGGCGCCATCCGTGCGACCCTCAAGGGCGAGGTCTCTCAGCCCGATCGCGCCATCGTGGCCCATATCGACACGCTCGGCGCCATGGTGAAGGCGCTCAAGGAGAACGGTCGTCTGCAGCTTGTGCCGGTCGGGCACTGGAATGCGCGTTTCGCCGAGGGCGCGCGTGCAACGCTCTTCACCGACAACTGCCAATGGCGCGGCACCATCCTGCCGCTCAAGGCATCGGGCCACACCTTCGCGCCCGAGATCGACAATCAGCCCGGCGGTTGGGATTTCGTGGAGTTTCGCATCGACGCGCGTGTGCGCGACGTCGCCGACCTTCTGCGTCTGGGGGTGCATGTCGGTGATTTTCTCGCGATCGACACCAGCCCCGAGATCACCGACACCGGCTTCATCAATGCACGCCATCTCGACGACAAGGCCGGCACGGCGGTCCTGCTCGCGGCGATCGAGGCGGTGCGACGCGAGGGGCTCGCGCTGCCGGTCGACTGTCATCCGCTCTTTACCATCTCCGAGGAGGTCGGCTCCGGGGCGTCGGCCGCGCTCCAGCAGGATGTCGCCGAGATGCTGACGATCGACAACGGAACGACCGCCCCGGGGCAGAATTCGAGCGAATTCGGCGTCACCATCGCCATGGCGGATGAGGTCGGCCCCTTCGATTATCACCTGACCCATCGCATCATCCAGCTCTGCCAGGAGTTCGCGATCCCGCATCAGCGCGACGTCTTCAAGTACTATCGCTCCGACAGCGCCGCGGCCCTGACCGCCGGCAACGACGTGCGCACGGCGCTCGTGACCTTCGGTGTGGATGCCTCGCACGGCTACGAGCGCATCCATTTCGATGCATTGGAATCCCTCGCCCGGCTGGTGAGCGTCTACATGCAGGGCCCGCCCCTGTTCATCCGCGATCGCTTCGAGATGGGGCCGCGCACGGGCTTCCCGATCCAGCCCGGATGAGACTCGGATCAGTCGAGACGCGGACAAGACGATGCTGCATGCCCTGACCTTGATCCTCCTGTGCCAGCTCGCCGGCGAGAGCGTTGTGTTGCTGACCGGGTTGCCCGTCCCGGGACCCGTGCTCGGGATGCTGCTCCTGCTGGGGTGGCTCTTTTTGCGCGGCGGGATCTCGGAGGAGGTCGGGCGCACGGCCGATACGCTGCTCGCGCATTTCTCGCTCTTGTTCGTCCCGGCCGGGGTCGGCGTCATGCTGCACTGGGAGCGTCTTCAGGGTCAGTGGCCGGCGATCGCCGCGGCACTGCTGCTCGGGACACTCGTTACGCTGGCGGTCACCGCATTGACGATGGCCGGCGCGCAGCGGCTCCTCGCGACCGTCAGCCGGCGTCGGCGGGGTGCTGCCGGTGACTGAAACACCCTTCACCGAGATCTGGGTCTATCTCTCGGCCTCGCCGCTGCTCTGGCTGTCGGCGACATTGGTCTGCTATCTGGCGGCCGATCGGCTCTACCGCTTCGGGCGCGGCAGCCCGCTCCTGAATCCGGTCGCGGTGGCGGTCGCACTCTTGATCGGGATCCTGACGGTGACCGGGACGCCCTACGCCGTCTACTTCGACGGAGCCCAATTCGTACACTTCCTGCTCGGTCCGGCGACGGTCTCGCTGGCCATCCCGCTGTATCGGCAGCGCGAGCGGCTCGGGGCGCTCGCCGTACCCATCGGTGCGACCCTGCTGGTCGGTGTGCTGACGGCCAGTTTGAGTGCGATCGGGCTTGCGGCCTGGCTCGGAGCGGATATCGCCACTCAGATCTCGCTGGCCCCCAAGTCCGTCACGGCACCTGTGGCGATGGGCATCTCGGAGAAGCTCGGCGGGATCCCGTCGCTCACCGCGGTTCTGGTGGTGAGTACCGGCATCGTGGGGGCGGTCTTCGGTACGGGCGTGCTGAAACTGTTGAGGATTCGCGACGATGCGGTCAAAGGGGTCGCCATGGGCGTCACCTCGCACGGTATCGGCACTGCGCGCGCCTTCCAGGTCAGCCCGACGATGGGTGCCTTCTCGGGTCTCGCAATGGCCCTATCGGCCTTTCTGACCGCCGCCCTGCTGCCTTCGGTCTTGGCGTGGCTGGGGTTGGTCGGCGGATAAGCGGGTGAGGGGCGTGCGCATAAACCCGGCCGAGACCATGAGCAACGCCTGGGTGAGGGCCGGCGCGCCGCGGGGACGCGGCGCGCGAGACGGGCGCGAGCTATTGCTTCTCGACCGTGCTCATCGTCATGATGCTGTAGGCCGGGCACGACCGCACGAAAGCGGTGCCGATCAGGGCGACGCCGACGAGGGCGAGCCAACTGCCGGCGAACACACCCCAGAGGATGATCAGTGCGCCGGCGGCCAGGCGAACCTTGCGGTCTTTCTCACCGATATTTTTGGTCAATTCCATGCGAGGCACCTCTTGCAGTGATGGTCTGTGAGGAATCGATGCCGATCCGACCTCCGATCGCGCGACCGCTTGCGGGTCGAATCGACTCGATCGCGCAGTGACGATGTCAGGCGGCGTAACCATACACATGGAAGGGTTTTAAGGGAACCCCAAGCTCAACCGAGGTGGACTGCTCACCGGCGAGGGCGGCGTTCGTCGCCCTCGCCGGAGACAGGCGCTCGTCACATCATGCCCAAGGTCTGCGGCAACCACAGCGAGAGTGGCGGCCAATAGGTGATGATCATCAGGAACACCAACATGGTGAGCAGCCACGGGAAGCAGGCGATGGTGGTCTCGGTCATTCCCAGTCGCGAGATCCCGCTCGCCACGTAGAGATTCAGGCCCACCGGCGGGGTGATCATGCCGATCTCCATATTGACCACGATCATAACGCCGAAGTGGATCGGGTCGATTCCGAGCGCCATCGCCACCGGGAACAGCACCGGGGCCGTGATCAGAATGACGGAGGTCGGCTCCATGATGTTGCCGGCCATGAGCAGCAGAACGTTGACCGCCAGGAGGAAGCCGATGGGGCCGAGCCCGGTGTCGACCATCCATTGCGCGAGCTCTTGGGGAATATTCTCGTAGGTCAGCAGGAAGGAGAAGAGAACCGCGTTGGTGATGATGTAGAGCAACATCGCCGACATGTTGGCCGAGTCCAGCAAGACCTTGGGCACCCGGC
Organism: Thiocapsa sp.; assembly: GCF_035467215.1. GTDB lineage: Bacteria > Pseudomonadota > Gammaproteobacteria > Chromatiales > Chromatiaceae > Thiocapsa. The sequence continues at coordinate 6,176 of NZ_DATITZ010000148.1, forward strand.
TCAGGGGCATGTCCTTGTAGACGAAGACCGCGATCACGAAGGCGTAGACCGCGCTCATGGCGGCGGCCTCGGTCGGCGTGAAGATCCCCGAGTAGATCCCGCCCATCACCAGGATGATCAGCAGCAGACCCCAGGCGGATTTTCGCCAGTACCGGAAGCGGGTCGCCCAGCTCGCCCGCGGCAGGCGCGGATAATTGTTGCGCCGCGCGATCCACCAGGTCGTGCTACCCAGCATGAGCGCAAGCACAAGGCCCGGGATGACGCCGGCCATGAAGAGCGCACCCACCGAGCTGTTGGTGGAGACGGCGTACATCACCATGACGATGGACGGTGGGATCAGGATTCCTAGGCCGCCGGACGAGGCGATGATGCCGGTGCCGAACCGCACGGGAAACTCTTGCTTGACCATGGCAGGGAGCAGGATGGCACCGACCGCCACGACGGTTGCCGGCGACGACCCCGAGACCGCCGCGAACAGCGCGCAGGCGAACACCGCCGAGAGCCCGAGTCCACCGTGAAAATGACCGACCATACTGGTGGCGAAGTCGATCATGCGACGCGCCACGCCGCCGTGGGTGAGGAAGTTCCCCGCGAGGATGAAGAAGGGGATCGCCATGATCTCGAACTTCTCGATCCCGGTGAAGAGCTTCAAGGCGACCGACTCGATCGGCACCGAGGTCATGGTAAAGAGATAGGTCAGCACCGTGAGGCCCAAGGCGATGGACACGGGCATGCCGGTGAGCATGAGGCCCAGCAGGAGACCGAAGATGATGAGTGCGGTCATGGACGGTTCTCCCCGCGGCCGTTGGATTCGGGCCCTTGCCCGGGCGTCTGCTTCCGCTCCTCCCGTTCGCCTCCGTGGATATGCTCGCGTTCCTCCGCGAGTCTGACCGCCTCGCCCAGGAAGACCGGCTCCGGCTGGCCGGTGGCCTGCGCGCGTTCGACCTCCTCGTCCAAGCCTTCCACGTGCGCATGCTCGTGGCGCGGCAGCTCACCGGTCCGAATGAACGACCAAGCGACCTGCAGGAATCGGAAACACATCAGGAAAGAGCCGAGCGGGATCGCCAGGTAAACGATCCATACGGGCATCTCCAAATCCGGGGTGATCTGATCCGTGTGCGCGAGGTGCCAGACGAAGTTGGCCCCGAAGCTGCCCACCAACCCGGTGAAGAGTGCCCCGGCCAGGAGCCCGAAGATGACGAACTTGGAGCGTGCCCACTCCGGGAGATTGATGATCAAGACGTCTACGCCGACATGGATGCCCGTGCGCACGCCGTAAGCCGCCCCGAATTTTGCCATCCACACGAACATGTAGATGCACAACTCCTGGGTCCAGCTCAGATTGATCTCGAAGAGCCAGTCGTAGATGACGTCCCAGCCCCACTCGGCCGACATGTCCAGACTGTAGCGATGCACCACCGCTACGAAAATCAACAGGGTAGCAGCGCCGATCAGGAAGGTGATCAGCCACTCCTCCAGGCGGTCCAGGACTTTCATCGTGGCGACCTCTGCGGTGGGGACGGGGTCCTAGCCCCGGATGTCGGTGGAGAAGGCCGGGCCAAGGGCCTGCTGCCCCGGTCCCGGCCTTGACCCGATCGGAAACGGCCCGATCAGAGCTTTCCCATGTCGTTCCCGGTCGCCTGATAGATGGATTGGATCAGCTCCTTGCCGACCCGGTCTTCCATCTCGCGGTGCACCTTCGCGAGGCGCTTCATCCACTCGGCCTTCTGCTCCGGCGTCAGCTCGATGATCTCGCTCTTGCCGCTCTCCTTGACGGCGGCGAGGGCATCCTCGTTGTCTTGTTTGGCGATCTCGTTGGCGTAGACCGTCGCCTCCGCCATAGCCTCTTCCAAGGCGGAGCGGATATCCGGCGGCAATCCATCCCAGAACGCCTTGTTCACGATGACCGCATAGCCCAGGTAGCCGTGATCGGATTTGGTCACGTACTTCTGGACCTCGTGCATCTTCTGCGTGTAGAGGTTCGAGGGCGGATTCTCCGTGCCGTCCACCACGCCGGTCTGGAGGGCTTGGTACACCTCGGAGAACGCCATGACCTGCGGGCTGGCGCCGAGGGCCTTCATTTGGGCCTCGAGGACCTTGGAGGACTGGATGCGCATCTTCTGGCCGCGGAAATCCTTGACCTCGCGCAGGGCCTTGTTGGCGCTCATGACCTTGAAGCCATTGTCCCAGTAGGCCAGGCCCAGGATACCCTTGTCACCCAGCTTGGCCAGCAGGCTCTTGCCCACCGGGCCCTCG
>NZ_DATITZ010000149.1:0-13806 GCF_035467215.1 Thiocapsa sp.
AAGCGGATGTGGGCGTCGGAGTCCTTGATCACCGAGTAGAGGTTACGCAGCCCGTCGCGCAGCTGTCGGGCGAGCTCCGGGCGACCGAGATTGTCGAGGATCGGCTTGTCGTACTCGTCGACCAGGACCACCACGCGCTGCTCCTGCCCGGCCTCGCGGATCAGACGGGCGAACCGCCCGGACAAGGTGCGGCCGTCCGCATTGATGCCAAGCCGCCGAGCGTTCTCGTCGAGCAGGTCTTGGATCTTGCCCTCAAGCTCATCGGGTGACCGGATCACCCCGCCGCCGAAGCTCAATCGGATGACCGGATAGCGTGTTTGCCAATCCCACTGGTCATGAATGTGAAGGCCGCGAAACAAGGGCTCGTTGCCCGCGAACAGCTCGCCCAGCGTGTCGAGAAAGAGCGACTTGCCGAAGCGACGCGGGCGGGAGAGGAAGTAATATTTGCCCTCGCCGATCAGACGCCGAGCAAAATCGGTCTTGTCGACATAATAATGGTCACCGTCGCGGATCTCGCGAAAGGTCTGGATGCCGATGGGCAGGATCTTCCGGGTCATGGCATGGGTCTGAACGGCACGGGGACATCCGGGGATTGTAGACCCTGGCGAGTATGCGACGAACCCGAGGGACCAAAACGCCGGTCGTCTCTGCCGGCTTTGCTCGAAAGCGAAATTTCGATCATCCAAGGACGATACCTCTGTTCATCTTCAAATTCCCCGTCAAGCTGACTCTCCTGGTCCTGGCTGCTATCGCGGCAGGTGTGCTCTGGCAACAGGCGCAACTGAGCGTTTTGGCCTTGAGCCGTATTGATCCCGTCCCCGAGACGCGGGCGATGGTGGCCGAAGAGCGCTATGCCGATGCGGCCGACTATCTCGACTTCTTCGTGGCGTACGACTATGTCAATCAGGATCCGGCCGCCCAAGCGCTGCACGCCGAGGTCGAGTCCGTACGCAGCAGCCTGAGCTATCAGGCCGGCGAGTTGTCCGAAGGGCTGCTCAACGGCACCAGCGACGAGACCGTCGGTCAAGCGGCGAGTGTCATCACCGACCTCTTCGTCATCGGCGACATCCGCGATCTCGCGAAGCAGGCGACTAACTACACTCAAGGCGAGGACGTCGACGAGGTCGTTACCGCACTCGCGTCCATCGGCCTTGTCGCCAGCGCTGCGCAGCTCGCGAGCGGGGTCGCTACCGCTGCCACGGCCGGGGCCGCGGCGCCGACGGTGGCGGCAAGCACCACGGCCAAGGGCGGCATCATCATCCTCAAAACCGCCCGCAAGCTCGGCAAGCTCCCGCCCTGGCTCGGCAAAGCCATCATCAAAGGCGCAAAATCGGTCAAGCAGACCAAAAAGCTCGACGCGGTCACCGACCTCTTCGGCGACGTCTATCGGCTCGCCAAGACCCGTGGGGGTTTGAACCTGTTGAGCAAGACCACGGACGCCGCATCGCTGCGCCGCATGGCCAAGCTCGCCGACACCTTCGGCGATCAGAGCGCGACCCTCTATCGCATCGGCGGCAACAGCTTCGTCCGCGTCGCCGGACGCGCCGGGGATCTGGGTCTCGACAGCATCAAGGTGCCTTCGTCTGGGTGCCTTGGCGCTGGTTCGGTCGGCTCCGGAGGCTCGCGACGAGAAGGATACGTCTCGATCGCACGCTCCTTCCGATCCTCAGGCAAGGATCTGCAATTGAGGCGATCGGGCGCGTGACCCCGGTGCCGACGGGATGTCGGCGCGGATCCGTAGCCTCTCGAGGCCGCCCGATGCGTGCGGGCTGGGCCAAACCCGCGCTGCCGGTGGGCGGGCGGCGGGAAAGAGCCGGGCTAGGGGACGTCGCAACTGCTAAGCTGCCCGTGTCCGGTTCGATCCGGCATGGCTTCCATCGGAACAGTCGCTCAACCCAACGCTTTGTCGATGCACATGGCACACCCGCACCCGCCAATGTCGGATCGCGCCTCAGGAGGACGAACGAGCACCCCGCGTCGCTTCGACTACCAGCGCCGCTGGTGCCGGGGTCGCAGGGGACGCGGGGGACGCATTCCAGTGACGCAGGGTGCTGCGCGCCACACCGACGCCGGTGACCGCCGCGCGTTGACTCTGCCCATCCTGCTGGGCTTGCGCCACCGCATGCCGATGCTTGGCGCGATCCAAGCGATCATGGATTGGCGTGGGGCGTCGATCTGCACTAGAGTCAACGCAGGCAGGGGCATCGGACAACGGCATCTCCCTCGGTCAGTTTGCGCTTCCAAGGGTACGCCTACCCGGCGCTCCTGCCACTCCTTCAGGGCGCTTGATCGCCTACCGAAACACCCCGTTTTGGACCAACCGATGATCAAGGCCTTTCCCGATAGCTCGCCAAGCATGCGTGGTCCGGTCCGGGTAATGCTGCACCATCGGATCCGCAAGCCCACCACGTCATGAACCGATCGGCAGCCCTGATATAGCTGCGGATCGTCATGTCGGTGTATTGGTGGGCTGCAAGCCAGTCGGTGAAGCCGTCCATGAAGCGCGGCCTGCCGCGCGCGCTGATGACCGACAACGGCGCGGCGATGCTGGCCGAGGAGACGGTGGCCGGACTGGCCCGTCTGGGCGTCCTGCACCAGACCACCTTGCCGTATTCGCCCTATCAAAATGTCAAGCAGGAGGCCTTTTGGGGCCGCGTGGAAGGCCGCCTGATGGCGATGCTCGAAGGCGAGTCCGGGCTCACGCTGCAGACCCTCAACCACGCCACCCAAGCCTGGGTCGAGCAGGAGTATCACCGCAGCACCCATTCGGAATTGGCCACCACGCCGCTGGCGCGTTATCTGGAGGGCCCGACCGTGGCGCGCCGCTGCCCGGACGCCGCCGCCCTGCGCGCGGCCTTTCGCATCGAGGTCGCCCGGCGCCAGCGCCGGGCCGACGGCACCGTCAGCCTGGCCGGCATCCGCCTGGAAATCCCCGCGCGCTACCGCGCCCTGGAGACGGTGCATCTGCGCTACGCGCGCTGGGATCTGGCCCATGTCGATCTGGTGGATCCGCACAGCGGCGTGATCTTGAGCCCCGTGCGCCCGCTGGATAAGGCCGCCAATGCCGGGGAGTCCCGCCGAGCCCTGGTGCCCGGCGCGCCTGTCCCGGAACCGAGCCCGCCCGGCGGCATCGCACCGCTGCTGCGCCAACTGATCGAGGCCCATGCCGCGACCGGCCTGCCGCCGGCCTATCTGCCCCTGAACACCGCCGAGGACTGCCAATGAACACGCGTCTACTCGCCCTCTACGGGCTGAAATGGCATCCCTTCTCCTCGGAGCTGCCGATCGAGGCCCTCTACATCCCCCCGCGCGTGGAGCACTTCCTGTGGCGCATCGAGCAGGCGCAGATCCGCGAAGGCTGTTCAGCGTCCCGCTGCGTCCGCACAACCGCTGGGGTGGTTTCAAGGCGCTGCGTGCCACCTGGCTCGGCCATCTGGAGACCACCCGCCGGCGCGCCGTGCTGCTCGTGGACGAGGCCCAGGAGATGAGCCCCGCCGTGCTCAACGAGCTGCGCCTGCTCGCCAGCGCCCGCTTCGACTCCCAGCCCCTGCTGTGCGTCGTCCTCGCCGGGGATACCCGCCTCACCGATCACCTGCGCCGCGAGGAGCTGCTCGCCTGCCTGCAGCACCTGTGCGCCAGCGCCGGCAACCCCGCCCTCATGAGCGAGCCCCTGCAACACACCCTCTGCGACCACGCCGCCGGCAACTACCGCATCCTCGCCTCACTCGCCGCCGAGCTGCTCGCCGTCGCCGCCCGGCAGGAACGGCCCCAGCTCGACGAGGCGCTGTTCCTCGAGGTCTTCACCCCGCCCGCCACCGCGACCCCGCGGCGGGCTGCCCTGCCACGTTAACCCACTCGGAGCACCACCATGCCGCAGCCCTACACCACCCTGCAGCCATTCTTCTGGCCACCCCTGTCCGATGACGCGGTCCTCGCCATCCGGGAGGTCCTCTTCCGACTGACCGATCAGTTCGAGACCCGCTACGCCTCCCAAATCCGCGATGCCGAACGCGACGACAACCGGCCTCGCGACCACCAACCGGACCTGTTCGACGGACCGGATTTCGACGATCCGCTGTTGTTCTGAGTCCCGTCACCGCCTTTGATCCACCTCGCGCCGCCGGCCCACACCCCGGCCGCGCGAGACCGGAAAAGCGCTTCGCCGACCCCCATCACGCAACTTGATCACGCCACCATCAAAATCGCTGACCGCACTCAGCAGCAATGCCAGCCGCAACCGGCTCTGGAAAGTGGAGTTGCAGAAGCTGGCCGATGAACTCGGACTCGCCATCTACGTGCGCCACTTTCCGCCCGGCACCAGCAAATGGAACAAAATCGAGCATCCCATGTTTTGTCACATCACCGAGAACTGGCGCGGCCGACCGCTCATCAATCACGAAGTCATCGTCAACCTCATCGCAAACACCACGACGACGCAAGGATTGGAGATCCGAGCCGAGCTTGACGAGGCCGGCTATCCGACGGGTATTGCCGTGAGCGACGAAGAGTTTTGGGTTGCCCGGTATCTCGAACATCCCGAGTGTTCTCCGAAACCCACAAGTGTTCTCCAAGACCCGAGTGTTCTCCGAGACCCCCGAGGCTCCACGAGGGCTCAAAAAGGGCTGCCAAAAGTTCCCCGGGTGTTCTCCAACTTTTGGGGGACACCACAGCTCAAACAAAAAGGGGCTAGGCTTCTGGCCTAACCCCTTGTCTTGTATTGGTACCGAGGGCCGGACTCGAACCGGCATGGGATCGCTCCCGTCAGATTTTGAGTCTGATGCGTCTACCAATTTCGCCACCCCGGCAACGCAGCTGCGCAGTATACCCGCTGTCCGTATTGATGGGTACCCCGTCGGAGACGCGCATGGATGCTCCCCGGTCCGTCCGGTATGTTCGCGCCGCGTCGAGCGCTCCGGGTCTCTCGGTGCAGATCAACGTTCGTCGAAACCGGCAAGCCGATAGAGCCGATTGGCCTCGTCGAGATCCTTCTCCACGCCGTGGCCTTGCTCGTACATCATGGCGAGCGTGGTCAGTGAGCCGACAAGACCCTGCTCGGCCGCCTTCTTGAACCAATGCACGGCCTTTTCCGGATTTTTGTCGGTGCATTCGCCTTCCATGTACATGAAGGCGAGCCCGTGCTGCGCGAGGGCGAGGCCGGCTTCGGCCGCGCGCTTCATGGATGTGTAGGCGAGCAGCGGGTTGGGCAGCATGCCGAGGCCGTTCTGGGCCATGATGGCGATCCGATATTGGGCGTCCGGGATGCCCTGCTCGGCGAGCGGGGAGAGCAGACCTGCCGCGCGTGAGAACTGCTTGTATTCAAAAGCGGTAATGCCGCTCGACAGGGCCATGTCAAGGTCGCTGATCTCTTCGGTCATGGAGGATTCCTCGTCGTGATGGTGTCGGTGGATGCGGGCGCGGCCCCGCGATGGCGTGTTCCGCTCAGGCCGAGCGCATCGGCAGGCCGACGAAGTCGAGCCAGCGTTGCAGCAGCGCGTCGTCGGCCGCCGCGATAGCGAGTCTGGGGGACAGGCTGAGATCGGTGGCCTGCGTGGCGCCGTGATCGGCGTAGAGCCGCGACGCGGCGCCGGCCTCGGAGGCGATCAGATGCCCCGCGGCGTAGTCCCAAAGTTTCTGCCCGCCATGCAGATAGAGCTGGTACCGGCCGGCGGCCAACCAGCACCAGTCCAGTGCGACTGAGCCGAGGTTTCTCTGGGAGCGGAAGCCGCCGGGGCGAAACAGGGCTGGAATGCGCTCGGGGGGGAGACGTTTCATGTCGATCATCGCCAGGCAGTCGCCGAGATCGGGGCCGGGGGCGAAGGGGCGGATGGGCTCGCCGTTGAGCGTCGCACCGCCTCTGCGCACGGCTGAGAAACACTCGTCGCGGGCCGGGTCGTAGATGACGCCAAGCGTCGCCTGTCCATGCTCGACGAAGGCCAAGGAGATCGAAAAGCCGGGGAAGCCGCTGGCGTAGTTGCCGGTCCCGTCGAGCGGATCCAGGATCCAGACCCCGGTGTCGGCCTCGGCGAGGAGGCGGCGTTGATCTTCCGCGGTCATCTCCTCGCCCAACAGCGGCGTGCTCGGGAACTCCCGCGCGATGGCCTCGACGATGCGTGCCTGGGTCGCGAAATCCGCCTCGGTGACCAGGCTGCCGTCGGTCTTTCGCTCGGCGACGATGCTGTGAAAGCGCGGCATGATCTCGGTGGCTGCGGCTTCGCGCAGGATGTCGCCGATCAGATTCGGGTCGGGTGTCATCTGGGATCTCTGTTTGATTCAACGCTCATGCGCGTGTTGGCCTTGCTTAAAACGCCGGCCGCTGCGATGACTTCGCGCTGTAGGGACAAGCCCAGCGCAGTCCACCAGAACCAGCGCAAGTCTCGGTGGACTTCGCTCTCGCTCGTTCACCCTACCGGCCGGTCTTAATTCAACGACGCTCGTGTGTCTGATGGCAGTTGGCCGCCGCTCTCCTTGGTGGCACAGGTGAGGCGGTTGCGGGGAAGATGCAACCGCGCGGGATCTCAGCCGCAGGCGAGGACGACGCGCTTGGCGGATTTGGCGAGCGCACGTCGACCTGACGCGCCGGCCCGACGATCAGTCGCGCCCACCTCTTCGGAGGTCGCATCGGCCGAATTGCGTTAATCTTGGAGGCTTGTAAATGATCCGGAATCCTTGACCAGGAGTATGTCGATGCCACTACAACCCGTCATCCTCTCCGGCGGCTCGGGAACGCGGCTTTGGCCGCTCTCGCGCGAGGCTTACCCGAAGCAGTTTTTGGCGCTCACCAGTGAGCACACGATGCTGCAGGAGACGGTGCGCCGACTCGACGGGCTCGACGAGGAGCATCCGCGCCAAGCCGTCGGACAGATCGATCCCATCGTGGTCTGCAACGAGGCCCACCGCTTCCTGGTTGCGGAGCAATTCCGCGTGATGGGGCGGCGTCCGGCCGAGATCATCCTCGAGCCGAAGGGCCGCAATACCGCACCGGCGCTGACCTTGGCGGCGCTCTCGGCGATCCGAGGCGCGAGCGATCCGGTCCTGCTGGTGATGCCGGCCGACCATACCATTCGCAACGAGGTTGGTTTCCGAGCGGCCGTGGCCGATGCCTGCGTGATCGCACGCGAAGGCGCGGTGGTCACCTTCGGGATCGTTCCGAGCAAACCCGAGACGGGCTATGGCTATATCCGGCAGGGTCCGGCCTATGAGGTCGAGGGTCTGGCCGGGAGCGCCTATCTGCTCAACGGCTTTGTTGAAAAGCCGGATGTCGCGACGGCCGAGGATTATCTTGAGTCCGGCCAATACCTCTGGAACAGCGGCATCTTCGTCCTGCGTGCATCGCTCTGGATGGGATTGATCGAGCGGTTCCGCCCGGACATCGCGCAAGCCGTGGCGAACGCCTTCGAAGCGGCCACGCACGACGGGGACTTTCTCCGTTTGGATGCCGAGCACTTCGGCGCCTGTCCGGGCGACTCCATCGACTACGCCGTGATGGAGCCCCTGGCCCGCGACGCCGGGGGTTCCGGTCCGCCCGCGGTCGTCGTGCCCTTGGATGTCGGTTGGTCTGACGTCGGCGCCTGGTCGGCGCTCTGGGAGGTCCGTGATCAGGACGCGGCCGGCAATGTGCTCGACGGCGATGCCTTTGTCCACGATGCCCGCAACAATCTACTGATCGCCCATCACAGGATGCTGGCCGCCGTCGGGGTCGAGGATCTGATCGTGGTCGAGACCCCGGATGCGGTCCTGGTCGTGTCTAAAGAGCATGCGCAGGACGTCAAGGCGGTGACCCAGTTTCTGCAGCACGAGCAGCGCAACGAGTATCGCCACCACCAGCGGGTCCATCGACCCTGGGGATCTTACGAGGCGATCGGGCAGGGGCCGCGCTACCAGGTGAAGCGACTGATCGTGAAACCCGGCGAGTCGCTGTCGCTGCAGATGCACCATCATCGGGCCGAGCATTGGATCGTCGTCTCGGGGACCGCACGGGTCACCTGCGACGAGAAGGCGTTTCTGCTCACCGAGAATCAATCGACCTACATTCCGGTCGGTTCCTCGCATCGCTTGGAGAATCCGGGGACCATTCCGCTGGAGCTGATCGAGGTCCAGTCGGGGGGCTATCTCGGCGAGGATGACATTGTGCGCTTCGAGGATCGCTACAACCGCGGGGCGAAGGAGACGCACTGACCTTCCGCCGGCCGGGCGTCCGGTACCGATGTCTTGAAAACCGGGGCGAGGACGCCCCGGCTGCTGTAGTATTCCGGGTTTTTCCGAGCGGACCTTCACAGCCATGGGATTCAAATGCGGGATCGTCGGCCTGCCCAACGTCGGCAAGTCGACCCTCTTCAATGCCCTGACCAAGGCGACGATCGCGGCGGAGAATTACCCCTTCTGCACGATCGATCCGAACGTCGGCGTGGTGCCCCTGCCGGATCCGCGCCTCGACGTCCTTGCCGCCATCGTCAAGCCCCAGCGGGTGATTCCGACGACCATGCAGTTCGTGGACATCGCCGGCCTGGTTGCCGGTGCGTCCAAGGGCGAGGGGCTCGGCAACAAGTTCCTCGCCAACATACGCGAGACCGATGCCATCGCCCATGTGGTGCGCTGTTTCGAGAACGACGACGTGGTGCATGTCGCCGGACGCGTGGATCCGCTGGACGACATCGAGGTCATCAACACGGAGCTCGCCCTCGCGGATCTCGACTCGGTGACCAAGGCCTTCGATCGCGCCGAGCGCATGGTTAAGACGGGCGACAAGAAGATCCTGGCGCGCAAGGCCCTGTTGGAGCAGATTCGCGATCAGCTCGACGCCGGCAAGCCGGTCCGCTCAATGGGCTTGGATGCCGAGGCGCTGCGCGAGGTCCGCGATCTCTTCCTGCTCACGGCCAAGCCGACCCTCTACATCGCCAACGTCGCCGAAGACGGCTTCGTCGACAATCCGATCCTGGACAAGGTCGTGGCGCTCGCCGCGGAGGAGGGCGCCGAGGTCGTACCCGTCTGCGCGGCCATCGAGGCGGAGATCTTCGACCTGGAGGATCAGGAGCGCGACGAGTTCCTCGCAGAGCTGGGGCTGACCGAGCCGGGTCTGAACCGCGTCGTGCGCGCCGGCTATCGCTTGCTGGGCCTCGAAACCTATTTCACTGCCGGCGAGAAGGAGGTCCGTGCCTGGACCATCCCGGCCGGCGTACGTGCCCCGCAGGCCGCCGCCGTCATCCACACCGATTTCGAGCGTGGATTCATCCGCGCCGAGGTCATCGCCTACGACGACTTCGTCGCCTGTAAGGGAGAGCAGGGCGCCAAAGAGGCGGGCAAGCTAAGGTCGGAGGGGAAGGAGTACATCGTCAAGGACGGCGACGTGGTCCATTTCAGGTTCAACGTGTAGCGAGGTTTCGCGTCAGACCGACGGGGCATTCCGAGACAGCGGCGCGGTCTATCAGGACGCCGAGCGAGCTCAAAATGGGAGGGCTACACTGGCGCGGCCGATATAGGGATTCGCATGCTGTTCCCATTCGGCGCTGACGGCAGCGGCATAGCGCTCCAGGACCTCCCCGAGCCCCGGCAGTTGAGGACCCTCGGCGGCGGCCAAGCTGCGCAGCTGGACAAGCGCGTAGTGCTCGTGCTCGGCCGCCACTGCGGCCTCTTGGTTGATCTCCCAGATGTCAGCCGCGGTGAAGCCCAGAGTGACGGCCCAGATGGTCGTCACCGCGTTGAAGAACGGCGCTACAGGCGGCTCCCCTCTGCCGGCAGCGACGGCCCGATGCAGCTTGCCGAGCGCCAGCAATGACAGGCCAAACAGGGTCAAGCCGCCAAGCAAGAAGACAAGGGCGATCTGATAAGGCGGTAGGGCAAAGAGGTCGTCCATGGTGCGCCCACATTAGCGATATCGAGATGATGCCGGACGATCGGGTATCGGCCACATCCCCGGTCGCCTTCTTCTAACCGGCTGAGTCAAAGGGGCTTCAAGCCGGCTCCGGGACATCCACGGGAAACCGGATGATACGCCGAATCGAGGACCCCCGGGGTACACCAACTGCTAAAGGGCATCGCATCTCTCGAGGTTGACGGAAGCGAGCCCGGAACGTATGATTCCGCGTCTTGTTTGGCTACGTAGCTCAGTTGGTTAGAGCATCGCACTCATAATGCGAGGGTCCCCTGTTCGAGTCAGGGCGTAGCCACCAAAAATCAAAGGCTTACCGATGCAATCGGCAAGCCTTTTTTCTTGCCTGTCGTCTGGGCTACACCTGGGCTAAACCTGCGAGCAGACACCCATCGTCGGAGGGGTAACCCAAGCGCGGTCAGGTCTGGCGGATGCGTCGGCGCAGAAGAGTGTCAGCGGAAAGGAATCGGGGCTCACGAGGCCGGGCATCGCACAGAGCCGGTGGAGAAGACACGAGTCTCTCAATCGCCACCAAAGCCGCCGACACGGGTTGTCGCAGCCGCCTCATAATTCAAGCGGAGACCAGACACGCATCACACGCGACGCCCGTGTCTACACGTCGGCCGTGAACCACCAACTGACGTCAGCCCGCGCTCGGGTCACGGAAAGACGCCGGTGGCTTGACCGAGCGCAATGGTTTTCGGAGCCTTCAAAAGGTACCGTCCGGCCGTGCCTTGGATGACATGGAAGTTGAGTATGCAACCCCGCTGACTCGACATAACTGCATCCACCTTCAACGCACCCGTCGTCAGCGTGCGGCGGGGAAGGGACTCAGCCAGGGAGTGACCGCATGACACGATCGACGTTCGTCTTAACCAACCTTCTCGCCTTAGCCTTCGTCCTCTTTGCCCTGAATCCCCCGGTCGGCGCGGCGGTCTTCTGTGTCGCAAACGCGACAGACCTACAGGCGGCACTCACTGCAGGGGCCTCCAACGGCGAGGACGACCAGATCCAGATCGTCCAGGGCACCTATGTCGGTAATTTCGGCTTCAGTACCCTTGGGACCAATGCTCTCGCGGTGCGAGGCGGATGGACGGCGGGATGCATGAGCCGGGAGATCGATCCGGCGAACACGGTGCTTGATGGCAATCAGGCTGGAACCGTGTTGACGCTGACGGCACCCGCTTCCGCTGCGGATCTTTCCGCTGCGGATCTATTGATACATGGTGTAACATTGCGTAACGGTAAAGCATATGGTCACGGTGGCGGGTTAATTGCCAGAATAGGCACTTACGGCTCGATGACAGTGGCATCCAGCAATATCCAGAGCAACAGCGGCGGCGGAGTATACGTTAGTAGCTCTTCTAGCAGCATTATCACCCTCGCAAACAACAATATCCAGGGCAACAGGGCGCCGGGCGAGAGCGGCGGCGGAGCAGTTATTAGTGGTGATTACAACAATGCCATCACCTTCGTCAACAACAGTATTCATGGAAACATTTCATCGTTCGGCGGCGGAATAGCTGTTGGTGGTATCTCCGACAACACCATCACCTTCATCAACAACAGCATCCAGGGCAACGGTGCGTCTTACTTCGGCGGAGGTGCGGACGTTTATAGTTATTCTAACAACACCACCACCTTCGTAAATAACAGTATCCAGGGCAACAGTGCGTCGGAAGGCGGCGGAATTAGCCTCCGGATCTATGCAAACTCTAACACCGCCGAGCTATACAACAACCTTTTCTGGAATAATCGGTCCTCCGCGACAGAGAATACTGGTGCCGACATCTGGATCAATAATGATGACGACAGCGACGTCATCCCCTCGCCCGTGACGCTGCTTCACAACAACTTCGACCAGACGCCCGGCACGGGCTTTTACACCACCCTCCCGATCCCAATCGACCCCAGCAACTTCGACAAGGTCGATCCACTCTACGTCGATTCCGAGAACGGCGATCTAAGTCTCCTGCCCGGTTCACCGATGATCGATGCAGGTTATCCAGGCACGCCGAATCTCCCGTCGACCGATATCGCCGGCCGACCACGGGTCATCGGCGGAGTGGTCGACATTGGGGCATATGAGTTTGACGATGGTTTCATTCCGAGCGCTCTGTTGAACTCTGCCGTACTACCCTACGCCCGCGCCGTGGCCGTCGGCGACACGGCAACCGCATTTGCGAGCGTCATCAACAGCGGCAACGCCACGGCGACCGACTGCTCGATCGCACTGCCAGGCGGGCTAACGGCGTCCTTCAGCTACCAGACCACCAATGCCGCCAACGCGCTGATCGGGAATCCCGATTCACCGGTCGACATCGCGCCCGGCGCCACCCAAGGCTTCGTCTTCGGCATTACCCCGAGTCAAACAATGGCCGCGAACGAGATCCCGCTGGTGTTCGACTGCGCCAACACCTCTCCGGCAACCAGCCACGCCGGCCTCAATACCTTCATCCTCTCCGCGGCGGCGAGCGCGCCCCCGGATCTGCTCGCCATCGGCGCGACCCCGAGCGGCGACGGCGTGGTGCGCCTACCAAGTCGCGACGGGACCGGCTTCTTCGCCACCGCTGCGGTAAATATCGGCAGCGCCGGTGCGGTGACCGTCAGCGCCGATGACGGCGGGCGCGGTCTGCCATTGACCCTGCAAGTCTGCGAGACCACCCGGGCAGGAGAATGGATCGTCTGCGGAAACACCCTGACGCGTTCAATCGGTGCCGATCGAATGGCTTATTACAGCGTTTTCGCGACCGGCACCGGTCAGCCGATCGCCTTCGATCCGGCCAACAACCGCCTCTTCCTGCGCTTCGCCGCGAACGGGACGACGGTTGGGGCGACCAATGTCGCGGTGACAGCGCCATAGTCCTGCGATGGCTGGCTGCGCGCCCTGCACTCGCGCAGGATCTGGATTGGTTCCTCGCCGAAGAGGTCGCTTGCGAGCCGAACTGGCGTGGCCGGGAAGCATGGCCTCGGCCACCTCCGAGGACTCCATCCTCGCGGCGGGATGTGCCGCCAGTGTGCCGCGGCTCAAGCCCCGGTCGCCCATCATCGGACGGGCGCCCGAGCGCACTCCCCCCGGACCATCCGCGCCACCTTAGCTTTTCTTAGCCGATCGGCTGGCCCGGTTGCAGGTCCCGGTGGTGCGATCCTTCGCCCGACGCTCGCAGTGGGCTCCACGGGCTTGCCGTGCGGTCTCAGGGCCTATTACTGCTCCGGTCTCGTTACGGTGACGCGCTATCAGGCTCAGCCCTATCCTCGGCTGTCTGCGTAACTGTCACGCGAGCCGCTTGCAGTCGCCGCAGCAGTTCAGCCGACAACCTTGCGAAGTCATGCGGGAGCTTGCGCCGGTAGCTGTAGAGCATCGCCTCGATGACGAGGCTATCGGCGGCTTTGAGCAGCGCCGCTTCGTCGTCCATCAAGAGCGTGACGGCACGCGCGCGAAGGTCTGCGCGTCGCTGTGCCGGTGTGCGTGCGGGTCGCTTGGGTATCTCGGTCATGTGCGTGACTGTCATGGAAACATGCAAGCGTGTGACTGTCATGGGCGGACAGTCGGCTAGGTGCAGGTGCTGTTTGAGGCGGATGCCTGTCGGAAAGGCGAGACCCGAAGTGCCGAGCCTCGGCTCGCTCGCGGGTAATTCCGCAAATTTGCGAGATTTTCGGCCGCTACCCAACGAACTTGACGCGGACCTCGGAGACGATAGGCCCACCGTTCGCGCCGGTGATCTCGGTCTTGTTGATGAAATCGCCCTGGGACTTGCCCAGCAGCGCGGACGCATTGAGGCGGTCTTTCATCTCGGCGCAGGTGTTGTCGCTCACTTTGTTTCACCGGCCGATTCCCGAATTATTTCGCGATGATTACCCGCGCGTTTCCCGCACTGATCACCCCGGTGGCGCAGTGTTGGCAGGTGGATGAGTGCGAGGAGCGCGAAGGCGGTGTGTGG
>NZ_DATITZ010000150.1:0-3993 GCF_035467215.1 Thiocapsa sp.
AGAAGTTCGAGGGCGGATTCTCGGTGCCGTCGACCACCCCGGTCTGGAGTGCTTGATAGACCTCGGAGAAGGCCATGACCTGGGGATTGGCGCCGAGGGCGCGCATCTGCTCGTCGAGCACCTTCGAAGATTGGATGCGCATCTTCAAGCCGCGGAAGTCCTTGGGCTCCCGCAGCGGCTTGTTGGCGCTCATGACCTTGAAGCCATTGTCCCAGAAGGCCAGGCCCAACACGCCCTTGTCGCTCAGCTTGCCTAGCAGCTCGTCGCCGATCGGCCCCTCGGTGACCGTGTGGAGCTGGTCGTAGCCGTCGAAGATGTAG
Organism: Thiocapsa sp.; assembly: GCF_035467215.1. GTDB lineage: Bacteria > Pseudomonadota > Gammaproteobacteria > Chromatiales > Chromatiaceae > Thiocapsa. The sequence continues at coordinate 321 of NZ_DATITZ010000150.1, forward strand.
GGCAGATCGAAGACCTCGAACTCCTTGATCCCGAGCGGGCCGAACTTCGCCAGCGACGGTGCAAGCATCTGGACCGCGCCGAGCTGTAGCGCCTCGACCTCTTCCTTGTCTTTGTAGAGGGTGCTGTTGGGATAGACGGTAACCTCGACGCGGCCGTCGGTCTTCTGCTTGGCGAGCTCGGCGAAACGCTCTGCGGCTTTGCCCTTGGGTGTGTCCGCGGCCACCACGTGGCTGAATTTGATGACAATGGGCTCGTCCGCCTGAACAGCTGCGACGGCCAATACACACAGGAGTCCTATCAATAGGGAACCTGATTTCATCATGGTTCGAATCCTCGATTCAGTGATTGGAGCTTGCTTATAGGTATCTTGATGCCGCCGCGGATCGATGCAGACCACGCCGGGCAGGCCGCGTCGGAAACGTCATCGACGCTCGTGAATGAACGTCGGTGCACCGACATCGACCATCGTGGGCAATGGCGAATCGAGTTTGCACCAGACGCCCCCCTTTGACTACCCCGAATCGCGCCGCGAGTCGCCTCCCCGATGGCGATGGCTACGGGCGCTGATGCGGAGCGGTTGGCTGGGTCGACCGTCAGGTCCCGCCGATTCGGTCGTAATAGCGTGCACGATACAACAAACGTGGCTTCGGACCGTCGGTAAAGCCGGTGCGGGTGTGGAGCACGTTGTTCGAGATCAGACCCCATCCGGCTTCGAGACGACCCGTGAAGTGCCACGGCGATGCCGTGCGCAGGATTTCCTTCAGGCAGGTCACGGCGGCCTCGGTTGCGGGGTCATCGCGCCGGAGGATGTTGCGGCTGCGATCCGTATAGCGCATGTGCAGACGTCCGTCCGGGCGGATCGAGAAGACCGGACCGGTTGCTTCGCCTCGCAGCTCCACACCGTCGACGAGATTGGCCGGGATCGTCATGCAGGCCGGATGCATGAGGGCGCGGATATGCTCCTGATCGCGATCGCGCACCAGGATGTAGGCGATCTCGTGGTCGAGCAGGGCGTTTTCGCCGCCCGTCTCGGCGGGCTGGACGCAGTGCAGCAGCAGGCCGTGGATCTGCTGCTCCGGGGTGTTGTAATAGCCGTCGGTATGCCAGGCGATGGGACGATCGGAGTAGGGGATGTAGTTGCGGTGCGCGGCGTCGGTCTGCACGGTGAGCGAGGTGACGGCATCTTCGTCGGCTCCGCGGTTGTGATCGAGCCGATGCAGGCCGAAGCGCGCGCCGAGCGCGATCGGGATCGCCTTGTCCGGGTCGTCGCCCGTGGAGCCGATATAGATGGCCATGTTGGCGCGGCGGCAGCGCTCGAGGATGGCCGCATGCTCGGCATCGCTTAAGGCGCGCGGATCGCCGATCTCCACGACGAGGTCCGTGAGTGCGGTCGGGGCCGCCGCGAGCTTGCGCTCTTTCCAGCGTCGATAGGCGTTGTCGTCGTCGAGGTCGAAGGGGTTGCTCACCGGGATCTCCGCGAAGTGTCGGGGATCGGACCCTAGCGGCTGCGCGGTCTTTCGGCATTGATCCGCGTCAGTTGCGTGGACGCGAAGCCGGATCGGCCGGTTCGTCGATTGTCCCCGGGGTCTGTGTCTGCTCGTGTGGATAAGCTGTGCGGGCATCGGCTAAGCCGCGGGCGGACGGAGCCGATCTCGGCGCTGGTCGAATTTTGACCGGTGTGGATGCGGCGGGGACGGGGCCGACCATCGCCCGGTGTCTGCCTCGACGTCGTTGTCGTAATCGACTATCGACAACGACAACGACAACGACAACGACAACGACAACGATTAGATTCGGTGCTCAATTAGTCTCTGACACGTTACCGACTCAGGAGGAAGGGCGATGCCCGTTCCGGTGACTCCGCTGCTTGCCGCCGACGCCATCATCGAGCTGGTCGACCGACCCGGCCGCCCGGTCGTGCTGATCGAGCGTCTCAATCCGCCCTACGGATGGGCCATCCCAGGCGGTTTCGTGGATGTCGGCGAGCGCATGGAGGCGGCGGCGATCCGCGAGGCCGCCGAGGAGACCGGGCTTGCGGTGACCTTGCGCGCCCTGCTCGGCATCTATTCGGATCCGGCGCGCGATCCGCGCGGCCATACGGTCACCGCGGTCTATGTGGCCGAGGCGCGCGGCGAGCCGCGTGCGATGGACGATGCGCGCGCCCTGCAGGTCTTCTCGCCGGATGCGCTTCCCCCGGTGCTGGCGTTCGACCATGCCCTGGTGCTGGCGGATTACCGACGTTGGCGGTCGGAGGGCTTGCCTGCGCCGCTGCGGCTCGATGTCGACCGGGCCGACGCCATTGATTGATTCGGCAGATGCGCCGCGCGCGAATCGGCTATCCTGAATCGAGGAAAACCCAGTCCCACCCGGACGGCTGTCCGCGCGTCGATGCACCCGGACAGACCGCCCCGAGCGGGCGAATCGGAACCGCGACCGGAGATTCCAGATGCAAGCCGTGATCGACCGAGGCTTCTGGCTCAAGAACCCTGTCAAGATCATTCAGCTGTTCGGGCTCGATGTCTTCGTCGGGATGCTGTTGAGCAAGAACAAGACCTTGCTGCAGCGCATCGCCGAGAAGTATCAGGCGCGGCGCGTGCCCATGCCCGGAGCCATCGGCAATGCCTACAAGCTCTCGGCCCTCTTCGAGTTCCGCGTGGCGCATATCTACGCGGCCATGGCCGAGCGCTTCAAGTCCAATCCCGACGTGCACCGTTTCTTCCTGGATCTGCGTGAGGAGGAGATAGAGCACGGGCGGCTCATGCTCGCCTGTCTCTACCAGGTCGCCGTCAACCGCGAGGTGGAGTTCGTTCCCAGCGTGCGTGACCAAGAGATGCGCGAATCACTCAACGCGCTGCGCGACATCGAGCACCGCGTCCCCGAGATGAGCCTGGAGGAGGCATTCAAGGTCACGAACGAGCTCGAGGCCGGCGAGGTCAACGTGATCTTCGGTCGTCTGCTCACGCAGGTCGGTCGTGCCGAGACCGAGCTCTTCGCCGAGCAGCTCAAGGGTGCGCAGAGTCACCCCGAGTCGGTTCCGAGGCGGATCAAGGAGCTGAAGGAGCGATTGGGCCCGGACGGACTGGCCGCTGCGGCCTAATACGAGCAGGCGGCAGGATGAGTAGAGCGATAGCGAAACCCATCCTCCAAACCGCCGCGTTGCCGGTTTCGGCGCTGACGCCTTTGGTGTGGGCTGGATCGGTTTCGCTCACGCTCGACCCATCCTACGTGTTTCGTTTGTTGTCGAATTGCTCTCGGGGCGTTGCGTTCTGCTGCGCCCGGTTCGGTCTTGTTCAGGGACCAAAGTCCATCCGCCCGACCGGTTCGAGCTTGCCCTTGTCCCGATCGGACAGCTCCATCAACACCGCTTCTCCCGAGGCGGGATAGATGCCGCTGAGCGCCGTGACCGTGACCTGATGCGTCACCAGTACGATGGGCTCGCCGTTTGGAGGTTGGTCCTTGAGGAACGCCTCGAGTGCGGCCAGATTCGGCCCGCGATCCGCTCGGTGCTCGAAGAAGGAATTGAGCGCTGGCAGCGGCGTGACCGGCCCGAGTCCCAAGAGCTCGGCGGTCTCCAAGCAGCGGCACCATTCGCTCGAGTAGACCCTCGCGGTTTCGACCCCGCGCGACCGCAACCAAGCCCCGATGGATCTCGCCTGCTCGCGCCCGGCCGCG
>NZ_DATITZ010000151.1:0-4706 GCF_035467215.1 Thiocapsa sp.
TGCAGAACGCAATCGCGGCGGTCAAGCTCGCCGCCTATCGTCCGGACGTGGTGATCGAGGTCCCGCGCGACGCCTGCGCCGCGCACGAGTTCCACCGCGCACGCGAACTGATCGACCTCGGGCACCGGCTGGCGGAGGAGGCGATGGCGGGGCGGTGACTCGACGCCGCGATGACGACTCCAAGCACTGCACGGAAGGGTCCGACGGACGGGTGTCGCTGCTGTCGTTCGGGGAGGTGGTGCGTCCTTGCACCCGCGGAGAATCTGTTGCGAGTCGTTATCAGGGCTCAGTGCGCGGTCGCCGTGATGGCCTCTTCAAGCGTATAGAACCGACCGTCGCGGATGAATCCGGAGACGATGCCCTGGCGTGTCGAGATGACATGACCTTCATGATCGCGGTCGAGGACCCAGGACTCGGGCAGGCCGTCGAGCAAATGCACGGGCGCCGGCGTTCCGTTCGCAAAACGCGACAGCACCGCCTCGCCGCTCGCGTCGTTGAGATAACCGGGTCGAAATCCGAACAATCCGTTGTTCTGGCTGACGCCTCTGGTACGCGCGTATAGAACGTTTTCGTTTCGAAGTGACGCTTCCGTCAAGGCCCCGCGGAGCCTGCGTGCAAGTTCCTGATCCTGTGTCGTGCCTGTCTGCGTCTGGGTTTGGAGTTGTAGATCGTTCATGGTCTTCTCCTCGCCTCCGATAGAGGAGGCTTTCGCTGGAGATTCAGGCATTCGGCGTGCCGGCGGTCGGATTCATTCGAATGCGGTCGGCTCGGTCGGCGTCCTCTCGCGACGTGGATATCTCGTTGGGATTTCGAGTACCGGCTCGGCATCGAGCCGACCGAGGACCATTTTTGCCTCATTACTCTCAAAGTCCATACAGTTTCTGGTATTGACATGGCCTGGCGCGGAGGCGAGGCTCATTTTCGGCCTCGGCTGGAGCGGAACTTTTGGCGGGGCTTTCACCTGCAACCCGAGCCGGGCCTCCACCCCTCAAGCGTGATCATTGACCGATGGATCGGCGATCTGCTCGCATGCGGGCAGCGCAGTCGTTCTGCTGTTCCGGTGGCGCGAGAGGGCCACGATAATATGGATTGAGGAGTTTCGATGAAACCAACAAAGACCCTCCCGGTGGTCAGTCTCGCCGCATGTATGGCCTGCAGCGGTTATGTGTTCGCACAAGACGTCGGTGACGGCAACCGCTACAACCGTGAGCGCTTCTACAACTCGGAGATCAGCAATTCCGAAGCCTATCTCGCCATGATGCAGAATGCGGCCGTGATCCTCGATGTCCGCACGCTGCGCGAGTATTCAGCCGGGCACCCGGAGCGGGCCTACAACGTACCCTATCCGAACATCTACGGCGGAAACGACCAAGACCCCGTCGCGTTCTACTGGGAGGTCTACGACATCGTGAAGGGCAAGCTTGATACCCCTTTGGTGACCGTGTGCCGGACCGGCTCGCGCAGCATCGCGGCCGCCAACATCCTGGCCAGGGGCGGGATCGAGATCAACGGTGATTTCGTGCGGTTCGGCGATCCCTTCACCAACGTGCGCAACCACTGGCCCGGCTTTGTCGGCCAGTATCTCTATGCGTTCTACGGAGGCAGGATTGCGCTCGACGAAGAAGGCAAACCAATCCCGCTCGATCTGAACAACGACAAGGAATTGAACGTCGACACCGCAGACATTTTCTCGCACACGGCAGACAAGAACCCGGACAAGGACGGCTGGCGTAACTTCGCCGATCTGCCCTTCTCGACGCAGATCCGTCGCCCCCTGGCTTACATGAACGACGTTTCGCAGTACGCCCAATACGTCGAGGAGTCCGACACGCCACCCCAGGCTGCACGGCCGCCTAAAGGCAATTCCAACCGCTAGATTGTCGCGGACCTTGGCCCGACAGGCTGATTGCCTGTCGGGCCAATCGGTAGGGACTCGCGAACCTCTCCTTCTGATCCGGCGAATTCAACCGAGCCGCCGGGCGTTATGGCATCGCCGGTTTTCCCCGCAATGGAGGACGCGGTCGGTTCGCAGCGGGTTGACGGCAATGCGGCAAATCCTCCGCGCACGATCGGTAGACCCCCTCGTTGCAAGAGATCCACGGGATCGGTGCGTAGGCATCAATCCAGCGGGAGACTCGCTCGCTCGACCACGCGCCGCAAAACAAAGCTCGAATGTACCCCGGTCACCCCTTCGATACGCGTGATCTTGTTAAGCAGCAGGTCCTGATAGGCGTCCATGTCGCGCACGACGACCTTGAGCTGGTAGTCGGCGTCGCGTCCGGTGATCAAGAGACATTCCTGCACCTCGGGGATAGCCGTGACGGCGGCGTCGAAGCGCTCGAAACGCTCCGGGGTATGTTTGTCCATCGAGATGCTCAGGAGCGCCATGAGGTTGAGCCCGAGCGTCTTGGCATCGAGCAGGGCAGCATAGCCGCGGATGATGCCGGACTCTTCGAGTGCACGGACGCGCCGCAGACAAGGCGACGGCGACAGGCCGATGCGGTCGGCCAGCTCCTGATTGCTGATGCGTCCGTCGTGTTGCAGCTCCTCGAGGATCCGGCGGTCGTAACGGTCCAGCTTCATTGGGGTTGCTCCGTCCGATCGGTCTTCCGGGGTGGCGATTGGCAATCCGCTGAATAGACCGCAAAGAGTGGCAGATTCTTGCGCAAATGATCCGGAAAGAAGGCATCTTCGCAATCATCTGCGTGCCTGTCGAGCCTATTCTATCCCCGTCGGCCAACCAGCCCCGGAGAACAGCATGACCCGTTTTGACCCCCGAAAGTATCGTCGCGGTCCGGTAGTGGATCTGCCCAACCGCCGCTGGCCGAGCCGTGTCGTCGAGCGGGCTCCGATCTGGGCGAGTGTGGATCTGCGCGACGGCAACCAGGCGCTGTTGGAGCCGATGGGGGTCGCCCAGAAGCGTCGTCTTTGGGCGCTCTTGGTCAAGCTTGGCTTCAAGGAGATCGAGATCGGCTTCCCGGCCGCGAGCCAGCCGGACTTCGACTTCGTGCGCTGGTTGATCGAGGAGGACAAGATCCCCGAGGACGTGACCGTTCAGGTCTTGGTCCAGGCGCGCGAGGATCTGATCCGCCGCACCTTCGATGCGCTGGACGGTGCCCCGCGCGCGATCGTCCATCTCTACAATTCGACCTCGCCGGTTCAGCGCGAATGGGTGTTCGGTCAGGATCGTGCGGGCGTGAAGGCGATTGCTCGTCAGGGTGCCGAGTGGGTCCTGCGCGAGGCGCAACGCCGGTCCGAGACGCGCTGGACCTTCCAGTATTCGCCCGAGAGCTTCACGGCCACCGAGCCGGATTATGCCGTCGAGGTCTGCGAGGCGGTCTTGGACGTCTGGCAGCCGACCCCGCAACGTCCGTGCATCCTCAATCTGCCGGCGACGGTCGAGGTCGCAAGCCCGAATGTCTTCGCCGATCAGGTCGAGTATTTCGCGACCCACATCTCGCGGCGCGACGCGATCGTCCTGTCGGTACACACCCACAACGATCGCGGTGGTGCGGCTGCCGCGGCGGAGCTAGCCCTGTTGGCGGGCGCGGACCGGGTCGAGGGGACCCTGCTCGGCAACGGTGAGCGCACCGGCAACCTGGACATCGTGACCCTGGCGATGAACCTCTACAGCCAAGGCATCGATCCGGGCCTGGACCTAAGCGACCCGGACGAGATCATCCAGGTCGTCGAGGAATGCACCGGCACGGCGCTGCATCCGCGCCACCCCTGGGTGGGCGAGCTGGTCTATACCGCCTTCTCCGGCAGTCATCAGGATGCGATCCGCAAGTGTTTGATGCGGCAGAACCACGAGGAGCCCTGGCAGGTCGCCTATCTGCCCATCGACCCGCGCGATCTGGGCCGCAGCTATCAGGCGGTGATTCGGGTCAACAGCCAGTCCGGGAAGGGCGGGGTCGCCTTCGTCATGGAGCGCGACTTCGGGCTCACGCTGCCGCGCTGGATGCAGGTCGAGCTGGCCCGTTTGGTCCAGGCGCAGAGCGAGCGGTGCGGCGGGGAGATGGATGCCGAGAGCATCCACCGCATCTTCATGGACCATTTCGTCGTCGATCAAAGCCCGGTCCGGTTGCTCGGTTATCGGCTGGATCGGAACGGGCACGATGTGATCGAGGCCCGTATCGCGGGACCGGACGGCGAGTATCGGCTGAGCGGTGAAGGGGAGGGCGCCATGGCCGCCTTCGTCGATGCCTGGTCGCGCTGGACCGGTCAGCCGGTGCGTATCCTGGATTATCAGGAGCATGCAATCGGCGAGGGCACGGATGCCGAGGCCATCGCCTATGTTCAGCTGGAGCTCGGATCGCAGCGGATCGCCGGCGCGGCGATCGATCGCGATACGGTGGCCGCCTCTCTGGGCGCCGTCCTGTCTGCCCTGAATCGCGGCGAGGTCCGGCAGGCTCGGGCGGCCTAAACCGCGCCCGGCGTAGTCTGCGCTGTTTTTGGATGGGATCGGCCCCGGCAGACTGGATCACTGGCGGATCCGGCGCGGTTTAGTGACGATTCAGAAACAGGGTGAACATTTGGATGGACGCATAGGATGGGTAGAGCGTCAGCGAAACCCATGTGTGACCGGCATGCTAGTCGGCTAGTTGGTGCAAGTCCAACCGTGGCCCTTGGGAGAAGGGAACACGTAGGCGAAGGCAAGGGTGCCCGAAGAAACTCCCCCTGCACCTTACGGATGAGGACGATGG
>NZ_DATITZ010000152.1:0-2996 GCF_035467215.1 Thiocapsa sp.
GCGATCGCGATGAAGGTCAGCTGGCCGCGGGCGAGCGGTCGAGCCATCTCCATCCAACGGCGGTTTCCGACGAAGCTGCCGACCAACGGGACGGATGCCTGCGCGATCGTGATGACGAGGGCGAGTACAAGCGCGAAGTGACCGAGCTCGGGGACCATTAGTTAGAGGCTCCGCCTGTGCCGGCATTGCCGACCGACCCGATGACCCCGTTCACGTGGGCCGTCTGAAGGGTGGAAGCGACCTCGGGCGGCATGTATTCCTCGTCATGCTTGGCGAGGACCTCTTCGGCGTAAAAGACGCCGTCCGCACCGAGTCGACCCTTGGTCACCACCCCTTGGCCCTCGCTGAAGAGGTCGGGGAGGATCCCGGTGTAGGCGACGGTCACCGTCTGGGCGTTGTCGGTCACGTCGAACTTGACCGTCAAGCCGTCTTCCTGGCGTGCGACGGTTCCCGGTGTCACCAAGCCCCCGAGCCGGAAGACGTGCTCGGCCGGGGCCTCGCTGGCCATCACCTGGGACGGGCTGAAGAAATACGAGATATTGCTGTTGAGTGCACTCAAGGCCAAGGCCGAGGCCGCGCCGACACCGACGATGGCAAGGCCGACGAACACCAAACGTTTCTGTCTTGCTTTCATTGATTCACTCCAGAGTCGCGCATCCGGATCAATCGACCAAGACGGGCCAAAATGGTTCGCCGTTGAGCGCGTAATTGAAGAATTTCCGCCACGAGCAGCACCAGCACCATGCCGTAGGCGCCCCACACGAAGAACGCATAACCGCCTTGAGAAAAAAACTCGCTCATGCTCTACCGCCCTTGACGAGAAGCTCCTGCACCCAGGTGTTGTCGGCCTCGCGGGTCAGGATGATGCTGCGCAGCCGCATCAGGGTGGTCGCGAAGGAATACATCCAGAAGCCGAAGGTCACCGCCAGCATGGAAAAGAGGATGTTGCCCTCGATCTGGGTCAGGTTGGACCTCTGATGGAGTGCGGCACATTGGTTCGGATCCGGACAGTTCACGGACCAGAAGATGAGCGGAACCATGACCAGTCCGACGATCGCCAGGAGGGCCGCGGCCCGGTCGGCACGACGCGTGTCGTCGATCGCCGAGTGCAATGCGATGTAGCCGATGTACATGAAGAAAAGAATCAGCTCCGTCGTGAGGCGAGGATCCCAGTCCCAGTAGGTGCCCCAGCTGGGGCGCCCCCAAAAGGCGCCCGTCCAGAGCGCCAGGAAGGTGAAGATGGCCCCGGTCGGTGCGATCGCGTTGGCCATCATGAAGGAGAGCCGCGTGTTGAACACCAGCCCGATCGCCGCCCAGCCCACCATCACGACATAGAGCCACATCGACATCCAAGCGGCCGGGACGTGGATGAAGATGATGCGGTAATACTCCTTCTGCGCATTGCTTCCGCCGAGCTGGTCGGGTGTCTGGAAGAACCCCCAGTAGAGGCCGGCCAAGAGACACACCCCGGTCAGGATCCAAAACACCGGGATGAGTCGCCCTGCAGTCGGGTAGAAGGAGGCGGGAGCGGCAAATCTAAACCAGTTCGAAGCCATTGGTGAAGGGGTCATCCCTCGGATTATTCGATTGAAATCTTAAGCGCAGCCGACGATGCCAGCGGCGCGAACGTCAGTGCGGCGACCAGAAACGCCCCGAGCAGGGCAAGATAGGGTCGCGTGTCCGCCATATCGATGCCGCTCGCCGTCACCGCCCCGGCGCCGTAGACCAGCACCGGGATATAGAGCGGCAGGATCAACAAGGACAAGAGGATACCGCCGCCGCGCAGACCCAGGGTCAGGGCCGCGCCGATCGCCCCGATCAGACTCAGCACCGGTGTGCCGAGCAAGAGGGCAAACATCATGATCAGGATCGCGTCGTCGGAGAGATGGTACTGCATGCCGACCAGCGGGGCGATGAGCACCAGCGGCAACCCGGTCAGCAGCCAGTGTGCCGTGATCTTGGCCAACACCAGGAGCGACAAGGGTTGTGCGGTCAAGACCATCTGCTCGAGCGTGCCGTCCTCGTAGTCCGCCGCGAACAGGCGTTCGAGAGCCAACATCGAGGCGAGCAGGGCCGCCACCCAGACCACGCCCGGGCCGAGGATCTGCAGGATCTGTCGTTCGGTGCCCACGCCCAACGGAAACAGACTGACCACGATGATGAAGAAGAAGAGTGTGGTCAAGACGTCCGTGCGTCGCCGCAGGGCCAGCGTCAGATCACGCAGCAGAACGCACCAGAAGACACGCAGCACGGCCGGTCAGCTCCCGAGGTGAAGGCGTTCGACCTGACCGGAGGTCAAACCGACCTCCTGGTGAGTCGTCAGGACGACGATGCCCCCGTGCGCCACATGCTCGGCGATGAGGGTCTCCAGCAGGTCCACCGCACCGACATCCAAGGCGGTGAAGGGCTCGTCGAGCACCCAGAGCGGGGCGTTGCTCAGGATCAGCCGCGCCAAGGCCACGCGCTTCTTCTGACCCTGCGAGAGCATTCGAGTGGGTAGATCCTCGAAACCGGCCAGACCGATCCGCGCAAGTGCCGCCCAGATCGCGGACTCCTCGACGCGATCCCCGTCCAAGGTCGCGGCGACACGGAGATTCTCGATGCCGGTCAGGTCGGCCTTGATGCCGTTCAGATGGCCGAAGTAGAGCAGATCGCGCCGATAGTCCTCGCCGAGACGACGTGTCGACTCGCCGTTCCAGCGGATCTCGCCCGAGTCCGGCGTGAACAGCCCGCACAAGGAGCGCAGGAGCGTTGTCTTGCCGCTGCCGTTCGCGCCCCGCACGTGCAGGAGCGTGCCCCCCGCAACGGCGAAGTCCAGACCGGAGAACAGCAGGCGGTCGCCCCGCCGGCATTCGAGCTGTGTCACCTCTAACATAGAAACGAAGGGGTTCCCTGGATGAATCCGAACGCCTCGGGCGCTCGATCGCTAAGCGGATTCTGTCGACTCCGCTTGTTTTCGATCTCCGGCCCAAGGCCGGCGAGCAACCATATACGCT
>NZ_DATITZ010000153.1:0-5018 GCF_035467215.1 Thiocapsa sp.
ATCTCGCCGCCGGCCTGGTCGCCGAGGGCCTCAAACTCGACACCCGCACGGAATACGGCACCGGGATCCTGGAGGATCTGGCCGACGAGGCACGGGCCACGCTCCTGCTCGGCTATTTCCCGAATCTCATCGAGCACACCGAGATCTGCGCCGCCGCCCTGCGCGGGCGCATCGGCCGCATCGTTTTTCGGCGCGCCTCATTCGAGCATGGTCACTTCCTCTCCGCCCGCGACCACGGCCGACTGGCGGACTACGAGGGTCTCGGGATCGAGGTTTTCTGGTGCAACGATGCGCGAGCCCAGGTCGTGCGGCACGTCTTCCGAGGGCTGCGCGGTTATTTTACGACACCCGAGCAGGTCGAACGCTTCCGCTCCAGCCTGGTCTTCGCCATCTACGGATCCATCAAGCCGCTCGACGACGCGTCCGCCCACCAGATCGAGCGCCTGCTGGCCAACCTCAAGGGCCTGTTCGGCAGCGACATCAGCATCCTCACCGGCGGCGGCCCGGGAGCCATGCTCCAGGTGACCGAGGCCGCGCACCGACTCGGGCTGCTGGTCGGCTCCAGCTACATCGAGACGCTGGACCAGAAGCCCAATCAAAGCGCCGACTACTACCAGACCTTCCAGGCACGCAGCCGCCAATCGCGCCAGCGCTGGTTCGAGATTGCGAGCTTCCACATCTTCCTCTCGGGGGGAGTCGGCACACTCGAAGAGATCGGCCTGACCCTGACCGACATGAAGCTCGGCGTCATCGAGTCCGGACCCATCGTCTTTTTCGACGGCTCGGGCGAGGGCTTCTATTGGGAGGGACTCAAGACCCAGCTCGAACGCATGACCGCCCAAGGCCGACTGCCGAGCTGGGTGCTCGACAACATCCTCATGACCGCCGACCCGGATGCCATCCCGCGCTTCTACAAGCAGACCCTGCGGCTGGGGTGACCTCCGCGGCGATGCGCGACCCGATCAGCCGGAGATGCTCGAGTCCAACACTGCGGAGCCCCAAGTCAAGCAGCCGAAGATATCGGCATACGAAAAACCGAGGGCAGAGTCTAGGGCAAGCGACCCTGCCGCTCAGCGCCAAAACCCGCGGTTTTCGCGAGACAGCGTGACAACCCCTCGCGAAATCGGGAGAATTCCAGTCATGGTATCGCCCATCCCTTCGATGGATGCGCAACATTCGAACGACTGCCGCGCCGACCGAGCCGAGATGACCGGATCCGGGTCGCGCCGAGCCCCGAGGCGCCTTTGTGTCGACACTGATGACCTTCGAGCATCCGCTGAACGAGCGCGTCCGCACCTTCCTGCGGATCGAGCATCTGTTCGAGCGGCTCAATTATTTCGCGCCTCAGTACGACGCCTGGGCGACCCGGGCCGCCGTCGAGACCTTGCTCGACATCGCCTCGGTAACCGCGCGCGCGGATGTGAAGAACGAGCTGCTCAAGGAGCTCGATCGCAACATCGCCACGCTCAAGCGTTTCGGGGATCAGCCCGGGGTCGATCCGCGGGCATTGGAGCGCGTTCTCGGCGACCTCGTGGACGCCGTCAAAGGCGTCCATCGCCTATCCGGACCCATCGGACAGATTGCCCGCGAGGACGATCTTCTCAAGAGCGTCGCCCAGCGCAGCAGCATTCCGGGCGGGGCCTGCAGCTTCGACCTGCCGCAGTACCATCACTGGCTGGTCCAGGCACCCGAGATCAGACAGACGCGACTCGACCACTGGCTGCAGGATCTCCGGCCGGCCGAGCGGGCGATCCGCCTCGTGCTCTCGCTTGCGCGCACCAGCGCATCGCCGCGTCAGGTCCTCGCGGAGGGCGGTTTCTTCCAGGAGGCGCTCGATGTGCAGACACCTGCACAGATGGTGCGGGTCGGCATCAACGGAAGCGGCGCACTCTATCCGGAGATCAGCGGACACAAGAGCCGCTTCAGCATCCGCTTCATGAAGACCGGACCTCAGGGGCGGCCGTCTCAGATCCCGGAAAACATCCCTTTCAAGCTCACCTGTTGCGTCTTTTGAACCGCGTCCGGCACGAACCTCCGGGTGCGCACCGAACGGCCGGCAGCAGAAAAGCATCCATCTTCGCTCGGGACGCAGCTTAGCCATGTCCACGATCGTCTCCTGTCCGCGCTGCGGAAAGTCTGTCGTCTGGGGTCCGCAATCACCCTGGCGCCCCTTCTGCAGCGAGCGCTGCCGTTTGGTCGACCTAGGCGAATGGCTCGACGAGAATCACCGGATCCCCGGAACGGAGGACGACCCCGACGAGGATTCGCCCATGATCGAGCGTTCGCCGGGGGCACATTGAACCGCGCCCGGCGCGGTATGCGATGCTTTTGGATGGGATCGGCCCCGGCAGACTTGACCACCGCTGGATCTAGGTTAACCGATCAATCGATCGGCCAGAAACCTCGAATTGCCGCCACACCCTGAGCGCCATGCTCACGGGCGGCCTCCAGATCCGCTCCGGTCAAGCCGCCCAGTGCATAAACCGGGAGCGTCGCCGCGTCGGCAAGCTCGGCGAAGCGGTGCCAGCCGAGGGGCTCGGCATCCGGGTGCGTGGCAGTCGGATTGATGGGCGAGAGCAGCGCGTAGTCGAGCCCGAGGCGCGCCGCGCGCAAGAGATCATCGATGTTGTGGCAGGAGGCCCCGACTAGGTCGTCGGGGCGCCCCGGACGCCCGCTCAGTCGGGCAAGCGTCTGCCCACCGAGGTGTAGGCCGTGACGCGGGACATCCAGTGTCTCTTGCGGATCGCGATTCAGGAGGAGACGCGCACCGCCTTGCTCGCAGAGCGCGAAGGCGCGCCGCGCCAAATCCCGGTAGGCCGCTTGATTCAGCTCGTGTGCACGCAGTTGGACGAGCCGAATTCCAGCCGCAACGGCACCCGCGAGCCGCGCCAGAAAGACCTCGGGGTCGAGCGGGTCGGGCCCCGTGATCAGCATGTGCGCGGGCAGGCGCAGCGCGGTGATGATAGGACGATCGGCCGCTGGAAAGCAGGCTGGATCCATGGCCTCGGGGCGTTGCCAGGCGAGGGGCTGACCCTCCAAACCTTTAGGGACGCCCGCGTAGGAGCGGACGCGCCGAACATCCAACAGGACGTGCCGATCGCCGTATTGGTGCCGGATGCGGATCAGTGGATGGCTGTCGTGGACCTCGATGCCGAGCTCTTCGGCCAGCTCGCGCGCCAGGCCCAGCTCGGGCGACTCGCCGGGCTCGAGCTTGCCGCCCGGAAACTCCCACAGCCCGCCCTGATGGACGTGATCGGGGCGCTTGGTCACCAGGACGCGTCCCGTCGGGTCGGAAATCGCGCCGACCATCACATGGATCAAGTCGACGCTCAACTGCGGTATTCGGCGTTGATCCGGACGTAGTCGTAGGAGAGATCGCAGGTCAAGACTCGCGCCTCGGCCCCGCCACGTCCCAGCGAGACGCGGATCAGGATCTCGGGCTCGGCCATGACGGCCGCGCCGGCCTCCTCGGTATAGTCGGGTGCGCGCCCGCCGGCTTCCACGATCAGGACCTCGCCGATATGGATTCGGATCCGATCGATGTCGAGATCTCGAAGACCCGCACGCCCGACGGCGGCCAGGATGCGGCCCCAGTTGGGATCGGATGCGAAGAGCGCCGTTTTGACCAAGGGCGAATGGGCGATGGTGTAGGCGACCGTGCGGGCCTCCTCGACATCGGCGGCGCCTTCCACCTGCACGGTCACCAGCTTGGTCGCACCCTCGGCATCGCGCACGATGGCGGTCGCCAGCTCGACACAGACCGACTCGACGGCGCTCTGCAGTGCAGCATATCCCGGCGATGCGCCGTCGCGGATCTCGGGATTCCCGCAGGCCCCGCTCGCGACCAGCACGCAGGCGTCGTTGGTCGAGGTATCGCCGTCGACCGTGATGGCATTGAACGACCGGGCGACCGCCGAGCCCAAGCAGGCCTGGAGCAGATCGGGCGCCACGGCGGCATCGGTCGCGATGAAGGCAAGCATGGTCGCCATGTTCGGACAGATCATCCCGGCGCCCTTGGCGATCCCGGTGATCGAGGCGGTGTGACCGTCGATCTCGAAGCGTCGCGAGACCCGCTTGGGCACCCGATCCGTGGTCATGATGGCCCGGGCGGCGACGGGCCATGCGGATGCATCCAATCGGCCGAGCAGATCCGGCAGGGCCGCGGCGATGCGATCGACCGGCAGGTGCTCGCCGATCACGCCGGTGGAGAAGGGCAGGACCTCCTCGGCGGCACAGTCACCGACGGCGGCGAGTGCCGCACAGCTCGACTCGGCGTCCGCCATCCCGCGCCGACCCGTGCCCGCGTTGGCATTGCCCGCGTTGATCAGCAGGTAACGCGGCATCGTTTGACCCAAATGAGTCCTGGCGACCCGCACGGGCGCGGCGCAGAAGGCATTGCGCGTGAAGACGGCCGCACATCGGCTGCCGGGAGCGAGTTCCAAGATGACCAGATCGTCGCGCTCTCGATAACGAATGCCGGCCGCGCCGGCGGCCAGACGCACGCCCCCGATGGGGAGCCAGGTTTGATCGGACTGGACCGGCTCGTGCCGGGGCTGCTCGGACGGCGTCATGGTGTCGCTCAGCTCGCCTTGCCGTGGCACTGCTTGTACTTCTTGCCCGATCCGCAGGGACAGGGCTCGTTGCGTCCGACCTTACGATCGCCGCGGACGTAGGGTTGAGCCTGCGGATCCCGGCTGTCGGGCGCCACGTCATCCGCGGACTCGGAACCTTGCCCGAAACCCTCGAAGCGCTCGTGCTTGAACTCGAACTCGCGTTCCCGCACCGGCGCTGCGCCGAGCGCGGCGACCGGCTGAGCCTCCGCACCGGGCTGAGTCTGTACCTGGAGCTTGGCGAGGGTGGCCACGACGTCGTGCTTTATGCTGTCGAGCATCGCGGAGAACATCTCGAAGGCCTCGCGCTTGTACTCCTGCTTGGGATTCTTCTGGGCGTAGCCGCGCAGATGGATCCCTTGGCGCAGATAGTCCATCGCGGCGAGATGGTCCTTCCAGTGGGTGTCC
>NZ_DATITZ010000154.1:0-4780 GCF_035467215.1 Thiocapsa sp.
AGGACGGTGCGCGAGTCGATCCGTGAGGAGACCTGGAAGGCAATGCGCGTGGGGATGTTGGCCTTGATGAGCCCGGTGAGGACATCGACCGACGGGCGCTGGGTCGCGAGCAGGAGATGGATGCCCGATGCCCGCGCCTTCTGCGCCAAGCGCGCGATCAGCTCTTCGACCTTCTTGCCGACCACCATCATCATGTCCGCCAGCTCGTCGATCACCACGACGATATAGGGCAGATGCTCGAGCGCCGGCACCTCGATACCCTGCTCGGCGGCGAAATCCGCGGCTATGGTGGGATCCGGGATGGTGCGTCCTTGCGCCGCGGCGTCGGCGATCTGGCGGTTGTAGCCGCCGATATTACGCACCCCGAGCTTCGCCATCAGGCGATAGCGACGTTCCATCTCCCCCACACACCAGCGCAGCGCGTTGGCCGCCTCCTTCATGTCCGACACGACGGGGGTGAGCAGATGCGGGATGCCCTCGTACACCGAGAGCTCGAGCATCTTCGGATCGACCATGATGAGCCGCACGTCCTGTGGTCCGGCCTTGTAGAGCAGGCTCAGGATCATGGCGTTGATGGCCACCGATTTGCCCGAGCCGGTCGTCCCGGCGATCAGCACGTGCGGCATCTTGGCCAGATCCACGACCACCGGCAGACCGGAGATGTCGCTGCCCAGGCCCAAGGTCAGCGGCGACTTGGCGTCCTGATAGGTCGCCGAGCCGAAGGTCTGGCGCAGGAAGACCGTCTCGCGCTGCTGGTTGGGGATCTCGATGCCGATCACCGACTTGCCCGGGATGACCTCCACCACGCGCACGCTGATGGTCGAAAGCGCGCGCGCCAGGTCCTTCGCCAGACCGGTGATCTTGCTGACCTTGATGCCGGGCGCAAGCTCCAGCTCGAAGAGCGTCACGACCGGTCCGGGATAGACGGCCACGACCTGGACCTGGACGCCGAAATCCGCCAGCTTGAGCTCGACCTGTCGCGAGAGATCCTCGATCTGCTCGTCCGAATAGGCCCGGCCGCTCGGTCGCGGGAGATCGAGCAGGTCGAGCGGCGGAAGACTGACCTCGTCGGTCCGACAGGCTGCTGCATGAGCGACGGAAGTAGCCTGGACCCCAGGGGCCTGCGTGGCGGGGATCGGCGGCTCCGGACGGGTCACCGGGCGCGGCGGCGTCTTGATCCGCGGCGCCGCCGCCGGCACGGGCTTCTGACCCCGTTTGAGATCGTCGAGCGACAGGATCTCGGGCTCGGTCATGGCCTCCCGGACCCGCCGCGGAACCCCCTCGAAACGACGACCGAGCCGCTCGCCGGGCTCGTTCCCCGGCGCTTCGGAGCCAGCCGCCTCCCGTAAGCGCGAACGCATCGATGGTCCGTCGGATTGCGTCGGATCGTCGATCAGGTTCAATGCCTCGGGAAGTCCGGTCGACTCCGCCACTGCAGCAGCCTCCCGACGCAACGCCAGGCCCGTCGCTGCACCCTGCACGAGATTCGCGACCCAGGCCGCAGCCTGCAGGACGGCAGCGCCCGTGTTGTCGACCACCTTGAGCCAGGAGATCCCCGCGAAGAGCGTGAAGCCAACCAAAAGGGCGCCACCGAGCAAAAGATCGGTCCCCGTGCTGTTGAACGCGGCGCGCATGTTGCCGCTGATGAGCAGGCCCAGACCGCCGCCGGCCCCGTTCGGAAGATGTGCACCGAGCTCGGCAAGATGGACCGCGGCGTATCCGCAGCCGGCAACGATGGTGATGAAGAACCCGATCCAGCGCAGCGCCAGGATCCAGGTGCGCGGCGCGGGCTCTTCGCCGCAACCGCGGAACACCAGCCAGGCGCTCCAGCCAACCATCACCGGGAGCAGATAGGCGAAGAAACCGAACAAAAAGAGTGTGACATCCGAAAACCAGGCGCCGGCCCGACCGGCCGAGTTGCTGACCTGCGAGACGTCCCCGACGTAGGACCAACCCGGGTCATCCGGTGAGTAGCTGGCCAAGGCGAGCACCAGATAGAGCGCCACGACCATGAGGGTCCACATGGCGCCCTCGCGGAGCGCGCGCTCCACGTAGTCGCTGAACGTCAACTGCCCGTATCGTGTCGCCTGCGCCATGACTCTCTCCGAAATTTTGGCTTCCCATTATACCGTTGCCGGTGCTTCTTAGGGTAGTTTCGATGGCGAAATCCGTTCCGAATCCTGTCTGAATCAGGGCGCTGTTCCCGCCGGCAGGCACCCCAGACGTCCGGTCAGCCGGGCGAGGTCTCGTCCATTGCGCCCGTCAACCACTCCTGAACGGACTCGGCCGGCGGCTGCACGGCGAGGACCGGACCCAAGGAGGCGATCTGCTCGTTGGCCTTGCGCATCCAGACCTTGAGACGCTGGCGATCCATCAGACCCAGCCCGCCCGGTCGGCTCTGGCCGGCGGCCCAGAAGCTCGCCGCCATGTGGTCCACCTTGCGCATCGTAGCCGGGTGCAGCTCGGGGAGCTCGATGAAGCGGGCACCGACGGCCTCGGCGGCGGCACGGGCCGGAGAGTTGCGGAACGCGGAGAAATCCTTTCCGCGACCGTAGTTCTGTACCACGACATAGGAGGCCGCATCCCCGTAGCGGTCGACGAGGCGCTGGAGCAGACCGATGCCGTCGGCCCCGTCGTCCATGACATGCCAGAAGACCACTCCGACCCCTTCGTCTGCCGCAAGCGTCAGGAAGTCGTTCTGATCGATCCAGCGAAACAAGGGAGCCGAGGTTTGGGCAGCCAGGTCCACCAGCACATTCTGCGGCGCCGCAAGCGCGGCCTCCATAAGCTGATCGGCATCCTCGAAGGCGTCGAGCAAGACGGGTCTGGAGTAGTCGCCGTAGAAGCGGAGCATGGCCCCATGGGATTGATCGGTGTCGAAGACCGTAAAGGGTTGGTTGTTGTCGATATGATGCTGCGCGAGCAGACGGGCCAGCACGGACTTGCCGACGCCGCCCTTCTCGCCGCCGATGAAATGGATCTTGCTCATGCGTGAATGCTCCGGGTGTACGCGTTGATGGGCGCGGAGCATGCACCGAGGGCGAGCGTCCCGCAAGGGCTGGCCGGCGGCTGCCCATCGGGGTCGTCTGCGATGCCACACCGCGCGAGGCGCCGTGCAACGCCGGACCGATCGCGGGACTTGCGCGTGGCCTTGATCATGAAACCGGACGTGGCCAAGCCGTAGGGTCGACGAGCGAGAGCGAAGTCCACCGACCCTCGCGCCGACGCAGGTGGACTGCGCTGCGCTTGTCCCTTGCGCTCAGGCATCAGGCAGCGACCGAGCCGTCGGCGTGCCGCACCAGCCGTCCGACCCGCTGTCCCTCTGCGTCGAGCAGCTCGACCTCAAAGGGCATCTTGCCGAGCGCATGGGTCGCACAGGACAGACAGGGGTCGTAGGCGCGAATCGCGACCTCGATGCGGTTGAGCAAAGGCTCGGTGAGCTCGTGCCCGTCCAGATCGTCGGCGGCGACACGGCGGATGGATTCGTTCATCGCCTGATTGTTGTTGGTCGTGGAGACGATGAGGTTGGCGCGGGTCACCAGTCCGTCGGCGTCGATCTCGTAGTGGTGGAAGAGTGTCCCGCGCGGGGCCTCCAGCACGCCGATACCGGTAGTTCGAAGCGCGCCGTCGCGGCGTAGGTCGGTGCACTGTAGGTCGGGGTCCGCGAGCAGCTCGCGGATCGCCTCGGCGCAGTGCAGCAGCTCGATCATCCGCGCCCAATGGGTCGCGAGTGCGGCCTGCAGCGGGCGACCCTCGCCGGCGGCCGCGAAGTCCTGACGCTCCTGCTCGGCGAGCGGGGTGTGAAAACGCTTGCAGTTGTTGACACGCGCGAGCGGGCCGACCCGATACCAGCCCTGCTCCGGCCCAAGCGCCACGATGAAGGGAAACTTCATGTAGCTCCAGGGCTTGATCTCCTCGTGGATCAGCTCGGCGTAACCCTGATCGTCCACATGATCGAAGAGGGTCTCGCCCTGCGGATCGCACGCGCGCAGCCCACCGTCGTAGAGCTCGAAGCCGCCGTCCGGGGCGACCAGGCTCAGTGTGTTGGCATCGACACTGGCAAAGCGATAGTGAAAGTCGGGGCGCGTCATGATGATTCGCTTGATGAGCGCAACCCCCTTCTCGGCCCAGTCAAGGATTCGGTCGATGTCGGCAAGGAGGAGATCACGCTCCTCGAGGCTCACATTCTTGTTGACCCCGCCCGGCAACGCCCCCGTGCCGTGGACTCGCTTGCCAGAGGTCACGCGGATGACCTCCTGTCCGAACTTGCGCAGCAGCACGCCCTGCATCGCGATCTCGGGATGGTCCCGGATGACCCCGACGATATTGCGGTGAGCCACCGCGTCGTCGATGCCGAACAGCAGATCCGGCGAGGAGAGATGGAAGAAATGCAGCGCGTGGGATTGGAGCACCTGACCCAGATGCATCAGCCGGCGCACCTTCTCGGCCGTCGGCGTCAACCGATCGACACCGATGAGCCGATCGCACGCCTTGGCCGCAGCCAGGTGATGGCTGACCGGACAGATCCCGCAGAGACGCTGCACCAACACCGGCAGCTCCCAATAGGGCCGGCCCTGGATGAATTTCTCGAAGCCCCGGAACTCGACGATATGCAGCCGTGCCTGCTTGACGTGGTTGTCCTCGTCCAGCAACAGCGTCACCTTTCCGTGTCCCTCGACGCGGGTCAGCGGCTCGATGCAGACCCGCTTGAGGGTCTCGGGGTGCCGGGTGGTCTCCAGGTTCTTAGTCATGGTAAAAACTCGGGCGGGTTCGGGGTTCG
>NZ_DATITZ010000155.1:0-11177 GCF_035467215.1 Thiocapsa sp.
TAGCCCGGCTGGCTGCCGCGGGAAGGAGAGTCCTCCTGCGGTTCGTCGGAGACGGGCCTGACCGGGACTCTCTCGAGCAGGAGGCGAGGACCCGCGGGCTCGGGGCCTCGGTCGTCTTCGAGGGTTCGGTGAACCAGGACCGGATCCGCGCTCTCTATTCGACGGCCGACGTCTTCGCGCTCGCGAGCTTCGCGGAGGGGATCCCCGTCGTCCTGATGGAGGCGATGGCGATGGAGATCCCCTGCGTGACCACCTTCATCACCGGGCATCCCGAGCTGATCCGCGACGGGGTCGACGGCATGCTGGTCGCGCCCTCGGACGCGGCCGCACTGGCCGAGGCGATCGCGGGTCTGATCGCAGATCCCGAGCGTCGCCGCCGTCTCGGCGAGGCCGGACGCCGACGGGTCATCGAAAAGTATGACCTCGAAACCAACACCCGACGCTTGGCGGACATCCTGCGGCACCGCCTGGGAGAGCCGACATGACACCGCTGCGATCGCTGAGTGCCGCCGCGCTGGCCGCCCTGATCGCAGGGACCGGCGTCGCCCGGACCGAGTCCCTGCTCGAAGCGCCGACCGATCTGCGGATCCGGA
The DNA here is from genome assembly GCF_035467215.1 of Thiocapsa sp. Lineage (GTDB taxonomy): Bacteria > Pseudomonadota > Gammaproteobacteria > Chromatiales > Chromatiaceae > Thiocapsa. The sequence continues at coordinate 594 of NZ_DATITZ010000155.1, forward strand.
GCGCCGCTCCCGTCTCGGTCGAGGCCCGCGTCGAGGCAGCCCCCCTGGTCGCGGACGTCGAGCGCATCGGGATGAACCTCGGTCATTCGACTTACTGGGGCGCGGAGCAGCTCAGACGCAATGTGCTCGGGAATCCGGGCTTCGAGGGCATCATCGACCGCGCCTTGGTACGGGTTGCCTACGTCGATCACGACCGCTTCAGCGACGATCAGACCTGGCTCGCCCGCGAGGACGGTTTCTGGTCCGGCGCCGCCTACGAGATCCTGACCGGTGCTGCGGCCGGTGCACGGGGGAACCTCTTCGACTCGCGCGCCGTGGGTCGCCACGCGCTGCCCGAGCTGATCACCGACGGGCTCGACGATCGACTCGCCCCGGGAGACATGGTCGCCTTGACCCGCATTCGCGACGATCTTCCGCCGACACACTGGTGGCTACCCGACAGCACCAACGGACGCGTGCAGATCGACGCCACACGGATCGCCCCGAAGAGCCCCGGCCGACGCTCCTTGTCCCTGACCCCGCTGTCGGGAGCGACACTGCGCCTGAGCAGCCATCTCGACACCATCGGGGCGCGTGCCGGGAAGCTCCTTCCGATCGAGGGACCCTGGCTGTTCTCGCTCTGGATCCATGCCGAGACCGGCGATCCGCCGCGGGTGCGAATCCTCTTTCGACGTCATGGATCGGCGCCCTTTCTCGACCTGACAGTGCGCCCGGAGCCGGGCTGGCAGCGCATCGAGCAGACCTTCGAGGCCGCCGACGCGGGACCGATCGGGGCACTGGAGCTCGCCATCGAGGTCAGCGGCCCGGGTCAGGTCCATCTCGACGACATCTGGCTCGGCCCGATCGCGGCCGATAACGCGATGTCCGCGGGAGCCGGCAGTCCTCTGGACTTGGACACGAGCGCCTTCCGCCCGGAGGTCGTCGCTGCCCTGAAGCAGCTGCGCCCGGGCTATCTGCGCGACTGGCAGAACCAGCTCGGCGACACGCTCGACAACCGTCTGGCCGAGCCGCATGCACGACGTGCAAGCCGTTATCGACCGGGCAACGGCGCGGAGTACGGCTACGGTCTACCCGAATTTCTCGATCTCAACCGTACCGTCGGGGCCAACCCCTGGCTGGTCATGCCCACGACCTTCACGACGGACGAGGCGCGGCGTCTCGGCGCCTGGCTCGCCGAGCGCATCGAGGCCGACGGCTTCTCGGAGGTCCTGGTCGAATTCGGCAACGAGAACTGGAACGCCATCTTCCGCCCGGCCGGCATCCAAGACCCCGCGCACCACGGCGCCGCGGCCGACCGACTCTTCACGGCACTCGAAGAGGGCGCCGGCAACCATCCGGCGCTGCGCCATGTCGTCAACGCCCAGCACGCCAACCCCTACTCGGCGGGCAAGGTCGCCGCGGCCAGCACGAAGGCCGACATCCTCGCCGTCGCCCCTTACATGCTGCCGAGCCTGGATGCGGCCGATCGGGATCGGGCGCTCGAGATGTTGTTCGCGAACGACGGCGGCCGTCTGGAGGAGATCGTCGCCCGACAACCCGCCGAGCAGGAGCTGGCCGTCTACGAGGTCAACCTGCACACGACACGCGGCGACGCGGCCGCCGACGATCGCGCCGCACTCGTCACGGGCGCCGCCTCCGGCCCCGCCTTGGCCAAGCGATTGCTCGAAGCGATGGCGCTCGGCGCACGACGCCAGTGCGTCTATACACTCGCCGGCTTCGACACGCGGCTTGAAGGCAGCTCGAGTCTGGTCCCGCTGTTCGGCGTCACGCGCGACCTGACCCGCGGCGATCGACTGCGTCCGACCGGATGGGCGGTTGCCTTGCTCAATCAGGTCATCGACGGAGATCTCTACCGGGCATCCATCACCGACGAGGATACCGGATTGCTCGTCGCACCCTTCCGAGGCCCGCGGGGCTGGTCGGTCGCCATCGTCTCCGATGCACCCGAGCCCCGGCGCCTGACCCTGCGCTTTCCCGATGCGCAGAGCCCGCGACCAACCCATGGCCGTGTCCTGGATGCCTCCGATCCGTTCAAAGGCAACGAGACCACCGACGAGGTTCGGCCCCGATCCCTCGCCGTTCGGGCGATCGGCAAGGACCGGATCCGGGTCACCGTTCCGGCGTATAGCCTGGTCGTCCTGGGCGGGGCGGAGGTGTTGCCATGACGCACGACGCATTTATCTGGCTCTGGATGCTCCTCGGCATCCTGCTCGCACTGCCGAGCCTGCCCGGCACGATCGAGCTGCTGCTCCTGACGCTCGGCGGAATCCTCCCGCCGCGGCGCGAAACCGATCCGAAGACGACGACGCCCATCGGACGCATCGCCATCCTGGTCCCGGCCCATGACGAGGCCGAGGGCATCGCGCACACCGTCGCCTCGTTGCACGCCTGCGATCCGGGCGATGCGGGCTTCGAGGTCGTGGTCATCGCCGACAACTGCACCGACGACACCGCCGCGCGGGCGCGCTCGGCCGGGGCGCGCGTGTTGGAGCGCCGGGACCCGCAGCGCAGAGGTAAAGGCTATGCGCTCGACTTCGCCTTCCGCAGCTTGCTCCCGGAGCCCTTCGATGGCTTCATCGTCGTCGATGCCGATACGCGGGTCGAGCTGAATCTTGTGACAGAGCTGCGACGACTGATGCGCCGAGGTGCCGCGGCGATCCAATGCTGCTATCGGCTCGACAATCCGGAGCATAGCCTGCGCGCGCGGCTCCGCGGCATTGCATGGATGGCGTTCAACGTTCTGCGCCTGCGCGGGCGCGAGCGCTGGAGACTCTCTGTCGGCCTGCTCGGGAACGGCTTCGGGCTGACCCGCGAGACTCTGCTGAAAGAGCCTTACGAGGCGACCAGCGTCGTCGAGGACATGGAATATCATTTGCGCTTGGTCGCCGCGGGTCGGCGTGTGGTCTTTGCCGCGAACACCGGGGTTTGGTCGGACGCGCCCTACACCCGAGAGGCCGGTGCCGGCCAGCGAGCGCGTTGGGAGGGCGGTCGCTTCAGGATGATTCTCGACTGGACCCCGATCCTGCTGCGCCGCGTCCTGTCCGGCGAGCGTCGTCTGATCGAGCCGCTGCTCGAGCTGCTGTTGCTGCCGCTGGCCTTTCATGTGTTGTTGCTGCTTGCGGCCTTGCTACCGCCCTTTGGCCCCACCAGGACCTATGCGCTTTTGGGCCTCGCCTTGGTCGCCGTTCATGTCCTAGCGGCGATTCGCATCGGGGGCGGCGGTTGGCGCGATCTGCTCGCCTTGGCGAGCGCACCCTTCTACATCCTCTGGAAGCTCACAATCCTGCGCGCCATCGGACGGGCGTCCCGAACCGATGCCGCCTGGGTGCGCACCGAGCGCAACGAAACCGAGCAGAAGGATTAAACCGCGTCCAGAGCGACATGCGTCATTCTCATGTTGTGTTTGGCTTCGGAGATGTCCTCGACCTCGGTCTGACGCGGTTTAAAAGTTATTATTTTTAAATATCTTAAACCGCGCAGGCTCCGGCGGTCGTCGGAGCCTGCGCGGCCAAGCCAAGCCAACAAACGACGCATACCGCACCGCGCGCGGTTTAAGGGGAGCCATGCCGATGTCCGATTCAAGCGTGCCCGATGTCTCGGTCGTCATCGTTTCGTTTAATACCCGCGAGCTTCTCGTGGAGTGCATCGAGACCCTGATCGCAGAGGCCGGTGCGGTCAGCTACGAGATCATCGTGGTCGACAACGCCTCGCGCGACGGCTCGGCGGACCGGATCGCCGAGCGTTTCCCGCAGGCGACCCTGATCCGCAGCACGACCAATCTCGGCTTCGCGGCGGCCAACAACCTGGGGTTCAAGTCGGCGCGCGGGCGCTATCTGGTCCTGCTCAACTCGGACGCCTTCCTCGAACCGGGCGCGCTGGAGCGCGCGGTGCGCTACATGGATGCGGACCCCGAGATCGGCCTGGGCGGGGCGCGATTGATCGGGCGAGACGGCGAGTGGCAGCCCTCGGCCCGGGTGTTTCCGTCCTTGCTCATCGAGCTCCTGACGCTCTCAGGGCTGGCGGCACGCTTTCCCCGCAGCCGCTTCTTCGGGCGCTTCGACCGCACCTGGGCAGACCCGATGGAACCGGCAGACGTCGACTGGGTTCCCGGCGCCTTCTCGATCGTCCGCCGCGACCTGCTGGCCCGCATCGGCGATTTCGACGAGGCGTTCTTTCTCTACTACGAGGAGGTCGATCTGTGCCGACGGATCCGCGCGGCGGGCCTGCGGATCCGCTATTGGCCGGATGTGGTCGTGGTCCACATCGGCGGCGAGTCCTCGCGCACCCATGGCGACCTGGACATGAGCGCGGCCGGCAAGGGCGCGCAGCTCACGCTCTGGCGGATACGCAGCGGCCTGCTCTACTATCGCAAGCACCATGGCCGGCTCGGCGCTTGGGCGGTGCGTCAACTGGAAGCGACCTGGCATCGGATCCGTGCCTGGCGCAACCGCGGCGACGACCCGCAGTGTCGCGCCAAACGCGCCGAGTCATCGGCGATCGTCGCCCTGCTCGATCGGGCCTGGCGCGAGACGGCAGGCGGGCGTCGCTCGCCGCCGAGACCCTGGTAGGCATCGAGTCGGGAGCACTCCATGTTCGAGAACATCCGTGAAGACTGGCACACCTACGAACGCGACTGGGCGCGCCAAGGGCTCTGGGTGATGCTCGTCTATCGCTTCGGGCGCTGGCGCTACGGGATCGAGAACCGCGTTCTGCGCTGGCCGTTCTCCTTTCTCTACAAGCTCCTCAAGGTGCTCTCTCAAATCATGACCGGGATCGATCTGCCCTGCGAGGTGCGGCTCGGCCGGCGCTTCCTGATCGAGCATTTCGGCGACATCATCATCAGCGGCGATGCCGTCTTCGGCGACGACTGCGTGGTGCGCAACGGTGTGACGGTCGGCCTGCGTCATCGCGGGGTGCGCGGGGCACCCGTGATCGGCGACCGGGTCGACATCGGAGCCGGTGCCAAGGTGCTCGGCCCGATCCGCATCGGCAACGATGTCGCCATCGGGGCGAACGCCGTGGTGATTAAGGACGTCCCCGACGGATGTCTCGCGGTCGGGGTTCCGGCCCGGATCCGTTCCCGCGGCGATGCGACATCGCGCCGCGCCTCGGCCGGTCCTGAGATCTCGTCCGGAAACGAACCCCGCGCCGATGTCGGGGCGTCTGCATCATGAAACGCAAACCCGACCTCGAGATCCCCGGTCCACTCGGCCGCCGGCAGCGGCCGTGGCGCGCACTCTGGCTACGGAGTATCTTGCCGCCACTCACCGTCCTCGGGGTTGTCCTCTCGCGGGTACTCGACCTGATGCTCGCGCTGGTGCTCATGGCGATACTCGCTCCGCTGCTGTTGGCGCGCGGTGCGGTGGCGCACGCGAGCACGGGCCGGGTCTTCGATCGCGAGCCTCTGGTCGGGCGTTTCCGCGCACCCTTCGAGCGGCTTTGTTTCGCCGGCCCGGCCCCGGGGCGCGGTCTCGCGGTGCTGCTCAATATCCTGCGCGGGGACTTGGCGATCGCCGGGCCGCGCCCCTTGACGGCACACGAGGCGGCACAGGTCGACGTCGAGACGGCCGTGCGCTTCACGGTCAGACCCGGTGTCTTCTCGCCCTATCGACTCAAGAGCCGCACCGGTGTGGCCTATGCGCCGGAGGCGCAGATCGACCGCGATTATGCCTACGGGCAGAGCGCGCGTGGCGATGCCGGCCTGCTCGTGCGCTCCCTGATCGGGGAGGTTCTCGGGGGAGGCGAGGCGCCAACGCCGCCGCTGCTGGAGTTCTTCGGTGTGCCGATCGTCAATACGACCATGCCCGAGGCGGTGGACTGGATCGCGGCTCGCGCCGGCGCCCGGGATCCCGCGCTGCTCGCCTTCGTCAACCCGGATTGCCTGAACATCGCTTATGTCGATGCCGTGTACCGCCGGATTCTGCTCGATGCCGCACGAGTCCTGCCCGACGGGATCGGAATCCATATCGGCTGCCGCATGCTCGGGGTGGCCCTACAGGCCAACGTCAACGGCACCGACCTCTTCCCGCGGCTGTGCGAGCGGGCCGCCCGATCGGGACTCGGGCTGTTCCTGCTCGGCGCGCGCCCGGGGATCGCCGAGGCAGTGGCGGTCAACATGCAGGCGCAGTTTCAGGGTCTGCGCATCGACGGGGTTCAAGACGGCTATTTCGACCCGGCCGACGAGGACGCCGTCATCGAGAGGATCAACGCCTCGGGCGCCGCGATCCTCTTGGTCGCCTTCGGCGTGCCGCGTCAGGAGAAATGGCTCGCACGCAACCATGCGCGCTTGACACCGCCGGTGCGCATGGGCGTCGGGGGTCTCTTCGACTTCTACTCGGGCCGAATCCCCAGGGCGCCGGAATGGATGCGCGAGATCGGGCTCGAATGGACCTGGCGGCTGATCCAGGAGCCGGGCCGCATGTGGCAACGCTACGTGATCGGAAATCCCTTATTCCTTTACCGCGTCTGGCGACAGGCGCGCGGGGGGTACAGCTCATGACGCACGGCGACAAACGACCGAGCCAAGCCTCGATGCAAGAGCTGCTGCTGCGCCGCTACAGCCGCGCCGGCCAGCCCGGGTGGTTGATCCGATTGCGCATCGGTGCGAAGCGGCTCGTCTGGGTGGCGGTCGTGCGCTCGGCCTATCTGCTCAAGCGCACCCTGGATATCCTGCTGGCCGGCCCCTTGTTCATCCTGCTGCTGCCGATCTTCGGGCTGCTGGTGCTGGCGATCCGGCTCGAATCACCCGGTCCGGCGCTCTTCAAACAGACACGCGTCGGGCGCTGGGGTCAGATCTTCACCATGTACAAGTTCCGCTCCATGTACATGGACGCCGAGGCCCGCAAGGCGGAGCTGCTGGCCGAGAACGAGATGTCCGGCGGGGTCACCTTCAAGATGCAGCGCGACCCGCGCATCACCCGCATCGGCCGGTTCATTCGCAAGGCATCGATCGACGAGCTGCCGCAGTTATGGAATGTCATCAAGGGCGATATGTCGCTGGTCGGTCCGCGTCCACCCGTGCCGGCGGAGGTCGACGAATACTCGCTCTCCGATCGGCGGCGCTTGGAGGTCACGCCCGGTATTACCTGCATCTGGCAGGTCTCGGGACGATCCGATATCCCCTTCCCCGAGCAGGTCGAGCTGGATGTCCGCTATATCGAGTCTCAGTCGCTGCTGACCGACCTGAAGCTCCTGTGGCAAACGGTGCCTGCCGTGTTGTTCGGGCGAGGGGCCTATTAGACAATCCCGGACATGACACGCACCCTTCTCGCGCCGGCGCCTCCTCGCAGAGACCGACGATGGTCCCAGCCAACGCCGTTCAGCCCTTCTCGAATTCTCTTTCTTGGGTGATCGATATGGACCAGGCCGTCCTCTTCGCCGACCGTCTCGGCTCCGAGCTTATACCGCTGACCGAGCGCACCAGCGTCGCCCTCTTGCCGGTCGCCGGTAAGCCGATGATCGAGCACGCCTTGGAATCGCTCGCCAAGGCCGGCATCAAACGCATCCTGGTCGTGGTTTCGCCCTTCGCAGACGAGGTGCAGCGGGTGATCGGCGACGGCACACGCTGGGGACTGCGCCTGACCTACACCCTGACCCGCGGCGAAGAGGATCCGACCGCGGTGATCGAGAGACTCGGCACGCGCCTGGATGGACCCATCGTCGCGCTGCGCGGTGACTTGATCCATGGCTTCGATGTCCCCGCGTGGATCTCCGCGGCCGAGACGCCCCCCGCCGATTCGGTCTGGGCCGATGCCGACGGCGTATCCGCCGCCTGCGGGATCCATCGTGCCGGTGCGCTCGACCTGACCCCGCTATCCTGGCCGCCGACCCGCCGAGAGGCGTCGGCAACGCAAACCGCCTGGATCCCCGTAGCGGCCGAGCAGGTTCGCACAGTGCAGAGTCTCGCCGAGTATCACCAGGTCAACCTGGATGCGATCGCGAAACGCCTGCCCGGTCTTATCCTGCCCGGCCGACAGGCCGCCTTCGGATTGACGCTGGGGCGCGGATCGCGCGTCTCGCCGCGCTCACTGAAACAGGGCGTCTGTCTGGTCGGTGCCCGATGTCGGATCGCACCCGACGCCGAGCTGACGGGCGAGGTCGTGATCAGCGACGACGTGATCGTCGATCGGCGTGCGACCATCAACTCCAGCGTCATCCTCCCCCACACCTATGTCGGCGAGCTGGTGGAGATCACCAACGCGATCGTGAGTGCCAACACCATGATTCGAGTGGATTCGGGCGCCGTCCTTCAGGTGACGGATGCCTGTCTCTTGGCCGATCTCAAGCAGGCAACCTTAAGCGGCGGGATCGCCGACCCCGTCCACCGCCTGCTCGGAACCCTAGGCTTGATCCTATCGCTCCCGCTGTGGCCGATCGCTGCGCTGGCCGCACTCCCGAATCGTGACCGAGGCTGGTTCGATTCGATCACCCTGCGCGGCAACAAACGCGACATCGACGCGTTCGGGCAGGCCACACGCCGAAACTTCGTCGCCCGGGAGTGGCGCACCCGCGTGCCGATCCTGCGCGCACTCCCGCGTTTGCTGGCCGTGGCCTCGGGCGATCTCCGGCTGGTCGGGGTCACCCCCTTGTCGCCCGAGGCGGCGGACGGGCTTGGCGATGATTGGGAGCGGATCCGCGAAGAGGCCCCCGCCGGGCTCGTGGGTCCGACCCAGCTCGACGTCCCTATGGATGCGCCGTTCGAGGAAAAGCTCATGAGCGACGTCTTTTACGCCCGACAGAGACGCATCGGACGCGATCTCGTCTATCTGCTCAGGGGGCTGCTCGCCATCCTGCGCCCGGCAAGCTGGCGTCCGCCGCCGCGGCGACCGGGTCTCGACTAGGGCCTTTGCCCTGCAAGGGACTTGGTCATCAGCAAACAGGCGGTGTCCCCGTCGGACTCCACCTCGCAGTCGGACATGATGGACTTGATGATCCGGATGCCGCGGCCGCGAGGCTCGCAATCGAAGGCATCGAGTCCGCTCGGCAGGTCGTCGAAACCGGCCGGTATCGCCGCCACCAGCGCCGCATCCGGCAGCACACCACGCTGACAGACACGTACCCGCAAAGAGCCGGCGGCAGCCTGGGTCACGATCCTTACCTCGTGTCCAGGTTGCTTGCGATAGGCGTGCTCTACGGCATTCACGAATGCCTCGTAAACACAAAGCTCGATCTGCGAGAGATCGACCTCGCCCAAACCCAAGCCGTCGCAGAACGCCCGCACATAGGACGCCGCCTCATGAGCCACCTCGAGGCGGCTGTCGAAGACTCGGGCATCGGTCTTCACCGGCTCGCTGCCGCCGGACCGATCCGAGACGCTCGCCTCACCCGCTCCCACCACCCCGTCATCGCGACGCCTGTTCTTCATTGAAATGCCCTGACCGACGAGTCGCTATGGACGGCGAGTGTAACGATTTTCAACCCGTGTCGTCTCGGTCGTCGTATGCGCACCGAGCGCGTGCGCCAAGCGAGCCGCCCGGCCGACTTCGGACCCGGAGCCGCCATCGAGCGAAAGGCTTTCGGTGCTATGCTGACGACTACGGTTCCGAATGCGCTTGAACAATCATCGGCGACGCATGAAGGTGAAGGTCGCCATCCATAGGCTTTGACGGGCTCCATACCTACGGGAGATTCAGGATGCAGATCCGGATCGGATACGAGATGATCTTCGAGTGTCCCCAGCCGACACCCATGATCCTGACGCTGAACGTCCACTTCAGCCGGGTCTCCGATATGGTCCGTGCCGACCCGGTCGTCACCCGCCCGTCGGTCCCCATGACCGCCTACCGCGACGGCTTCGGCAACTGGTGCACCCGCATCGTGGCACCTGCAGGCGAGATCCGCATCTCAGCCGATGCGCTCGTCATGGACAGTGGCCTTCCGGACCCGATTCACGCGGACGCGATGCAGCATGCCGTCGAGGACCTGCCCGGGGAGACCTTGGTCTATCTGCTCGGGAGCCGTTACTGCGAGACCGATCGGCTCTCCGAGATTGCGTGGAAGCTCTTCTCTCAGACTCCCCCCGGTTGGGCGCGCGTCCAAGCGATCTGCGACTTCGTCCACAACCATATCGAGTTCGGGTACCAACATGCGCGCGCCACCAAGACCGCGCTCGAGGCCTACAACGAGCGCAAGGGTGTTTGCCGCGACTACACCCATCTGGCGATCGCCTTCTGTCGCTGCATGAATATCCCGACGCGCTACTGCACGGGTTATCTCGGCGACATCGGGGTGCCCGCCTCGCCGGACCCGATGGACTTCTCGGCCTGGATGGAGGTCTATCTCGGCGGGCACTGGCACACCTTCGATCCGCGCAACAAGATCCCGCGCATCGGTCGAATCCTGATCGCCCAGGGCCGAGACGCCGCCGATGTCGCCATCAGCAATGCCTTCGGGCCGAATGTATTGAAGAGCTTCAAGGTTTGGACCGACGAGGTATGAGCGCAGCGCCCCGAGGCAACGCGGCAGCGGGGTTGTTGGACCCGGACGAGCCGCCGGCCTTCGAGGTCGTCAATGCGCGGGGCGCCGGCAGTGCCGTCCTGGTCTGCGACCATGCCTCGAACCGGGTCCCCCGTCGGCTGGGCGCAC